>JBDTSD010000365.1:0-2558 GCA_039931355.1 Ginsengibacter sp. | reverse complement strand
AATATCTTCCGTGGATTTTTCTGCTGACGGAAGGCAGGTACTTACAGGTTCTTATGATGGAACTGCGAGGGTTTGGAATGTACTAATGCCGCTCGAAAATTTTCTGAGCAGTGATAAGATCGAAAGCCTGTCGCCGGCGCAAAAAGAAAAGTATGGCACCAGGTAAATCGCATTTAAATCCTGCACTTTTTAGTTTAGCTATTACTTATAAAGCATCTGCTTTAAACCCTTGCTTCTTTTAATTAATTCATCTGAAGAGATCCTGCTTGCTGTTATTATTTTTTAAGCGATTTAAAAAGATAGTGGCTGGGTTAGTAATTAAATTTTACGCAATTCTTTTTTTATATATAAAATGTTTCTATTTTAATGGCCGGTTTTATTTCAAACCACTTACCCCTATTCATAACTTTTAAAATGTTCTAAATGAAAAAGACGTCTATCGTTTTTAGTGTTTTAATGGTATTGGTAATTTTTATTTTTTCACGATGCAGTGATGAAGGTGAAAAAACAGGAGCAGCAAATGAACCAACAGATTCAACAGTTGCTGCAAACTATGGCGGCTTTGACAGCCAGGTAGCATGGGGCGCTCATCTTGTTTCTATTGCCGGGTGCAACGATTGCCACACGCCAAAAAAAATGACGGCTATGGGCCCGGTTAACGATTCATCAATGTTACTATCTGGGCACCCTGCCGGAATGCCGCTGCCGGTTGTTGACCGGAAAGACATGGAAAGTAAAGGCATATTTCTTAGCCAAACCCTCACCTATTGGATCGGGCCATGGGGCATATCTTATGCGCCTAATCTCACCTCCGACAGTACGGGTATTGGCGCCTGGAATGAAGACCAGTTTATTAATTGCCTTCGAAAGGGTAAATGGAAAGGACTGGATGATGCCCGCCCGTTGCTGCCACCAATGCCATGGCAGGATATAGGCCAAATGACTAACGAGGAATTGAAAGCTTTGTTCGCTTATTTAAAATCTACCCACCCTATAAGAAACATTGTGCCTGCACCGCAGCCGCCGGTAACCGCGCAAAAAATGTAGATCAATTATTTTTTATTTTTTCGATAGAATTTATAGCCGCTTTATGCGGCTTTTTTTCTAACCAATGCATTTGTTCCACGAAGGCAGGAATATCTTTCTTATAAATGCACTTACCGGTTTTTGAAGTAACAACAATTGTATTATGATTACGAACCGGCGGTTCCCAACTCATCGTCATCGGCATCCGGAGCAGGAGGTGATTTGACATCATCGTCAAGTTGGTGATGATGCTCGTTGCCCGGATCAATATCAATTTCTGTTTGCATTATATCAGAAGAAAAATCACTCTCGCCTTTGCCTGTTTTGTCTTTGCTTTGCCCGCCTTTGGTTTCATCATGGTGGCCAGTGTTGTCATCTCCTTTCCCTTTTGATGAAGGAGTATCTATGTGCGTATAATTATTCGTTTCATCAGGCACTTGCACAGGCGGTGTTTGTTCTTCGTCTGCCATAATTTAATTTTTTGAAAGTGAACATCAATCTTATTACAATGGTGGTTAATCTTCCTTCATCTAATTTACGTCAACCAATGTTTCCGTGTACTAAAATCTTTGAATAATTCAATTCTTCCAACTGTACTTTACGTAAGTTCGCACTTCGTTTTCATCGCCTTCATGATCAGAAATTTCACATCTTTTATAAAAAACAAACGTGTATTTGCCGTAGGGTTTTTGTTTGCAATATCCAGCCTTTTATTTGGGATTTGGGTGGCTGCAATCCCTGGTATAAAGGCCCGCATGGGTTTCACCGATGGAAGCCTTGGCTTGTCTTTGCTTCTTGCCCCATTAGGTTCCGTTTCAGGCATGTTGCTTTCGACGAGAGTATTTAGTAAAGTTTCTGTAGGCAGGTGGATGTTCACCGGCTACATCATCATGTGTTGCATTATGATGCTGGAAATAAATTCAGTAAGCAGGCCCATGTTATGGATTTGTCTTTACTGTTTCGGGCTCGTAGGCTTCCTGAACGGTGTAAGCGCTAATGCAACCGTAAACCTGATGGAGAAAAAATACAACAAACTTTTTATGAGTACCTGCCATGGAATGTATAGCCTGGGCGGAGCGCTAAGTGGCGGTATTGCTGCTGTATTATTTCTTTTACGTATCCCTTCCGGAAATCAAATCATATTAGTTGCCTGTTGCCTTATTGCCGTTATGTTTTTGAATAAACCGCATTTGCTGGCTAATACAGATATTATTCACTCCAGGACTGCTTTCAAATTTCCATCCGCATCTATACTCGGCATTTCATTCATTTGCATGGTAAGCTTTATGGCAGAGGGATGTGTGGCTGATTGGAGCGCCATTTATTTTAAAGAAATATTGTTTGCTCCAAAAGCATTGATAAGCCTTGGTTATGTTGGCTTTTCTGTGGCCATGACTATAGGCAGGTTAAATGGCGATATGCTGATAACAAAACTCGGAAGCAAAAATGTTGTGCTATCAGGCAGCCTGCTCGCAGCTACCGGATTTTTTGTGGTAGTCACAGCTTCCACTGTATTTATCGCAATCACGGGA
>JBDTSD010000364.1:0-2704 GCA_039931355.1 Ginsengibacter sp. | reverse complement strand
GATTTAGTTTTAGGGGAAGGGAAATTTTCGGGAAAAGATGAAGTTACCGTAAATGAAAAAAAATATGCTGCAAAGAAAATTGTGTTAGCTACAGGCTCAAAACCGCGTAAGTTAAAAGTGCCGGGCGTTGAACTTGTCAATTATTTTGACAATGAAAATATCTTTCACATCAACGATTTACCAGGCCGTTTTTTAATGGTAGGAGGTGGCCCGATAAGTATTGAATTAGGCCAGGCATTGAACAGGTTGGGCAGCGAAGTAACTGTAATAGACAGGGGAGATAGAATATTGGGGCATGATGATAAAGTAGTTGCCGGAATATTATTAGAACGCTTAAAGGAAGAAGGTTTAAGGTTTCATTTCAATATTTCAATTGAAAAATTTACTTCCGCAAATGAAGCAGTGTTAAAACATAAAAACGGGGACACTTTTACGCAAAACTTTGATGCAGTTTTTGCAGGCATCGGAAGAGAATTGGTATTAGAGCCTTTGCAATTATCAGTAGCCGGGATTGAAACAAAAGATAATAAGATTGTAAAAGACCAATATTTAAGAACAACTAATAAAAATGTTTTTGTTTGCGGGGATATTGCCGGGGATCTCCTGTTTTCTCATGCTGCTGAATTTCATGCCCGCATCATTCTCAATAATCTTTTCTCTCCTCTAAAGAAAAAATTATCCAATGATCACATGTCGTGGGTTACGTTTACCGATCCTGAAGTAGCAACCTTTGGATTAAATGAAAAGCAGTTATTGCAAAGAAATATTAAGCACATAAAACTCGAAGAAAGTTTTAAAGATGATGACAGGGCCATAACAGATAATTACCGCTATGGTAAAGCAATCATGTTTATCAGTGAAAAAAGCTGGTTCAAGAAACAGGTAATTTTAGGCGGAACTATGATTGCTCCCAATGCAGGAGAATTGATTCAGGAATTAATTTTGGCCAATACAATTGGGCTTTCGATTGATGCCATCTTCAATAAAATTTATCCTTACCCGGTTGCCTCAAGGATTAACCAAAAAGTTATTCTTGGGTATAAACAACAATCACTAACGGATTTTCTTAAGAAGCTTTTACAAATGACGTTTAAAATATTTAACTAATGGAATGGTGGCATGTTTTCACAAATTGGTTTTTAAGCCTTGGCGAAAAGTATGGAGTAAATCCTTACATCTTTGGAGGAATTTACATCGGAGCTATTCCTTTATTTTTTCTTTGCCTCGCATGGACGGTAAAAAAAATGAAGCAAAAAAAGTCTTTTGTTCTTCCCCTTCTGCTCACCGGTGCCTGTTTTATCTCAGCTTATGTTTACCTCATTATTGCGGGAAAGAATATTCCTTTTTGGGTCTATATTTTTATAGGGATAATGGTAGTTTATGGGGTATATTCTACTATACATAAAATCAGGAAACAAGCAAAAACAGAATAACATTTTAAAAGTATTATGTTATAAGGCCACCCTGATTATTTTACGATTTCCTATCCTGCTAAAGTCGAAATGATATTAATAACTCTTAAAAAAAATGAAAATGAAAGAAAGTAATTTCAATAATCTCAAAGCAGTATTTGTAAACTGTACATTAAAAAAATCACCGGAGACAAGCCATACAGACACCCTATTCCAGGTTTCTAAATCTATAATGGAAAAAGAAAATGTATCAGTTGAAGAAATTCGCTTTGTGGATCATGATGTAGCAACCGGAGTACAACCGGATATGAAAGAACATGGTTGGGGAAAAGACGAATGGCCGGAACTTTTCAAGAAAATATTTTCCGCAGATATACTAATTGTGGGTACCCCAATCTGGCTTGGTGAAAAATCTTCAATAGCTCAAAAACTAATTGAACGTTTGTATGCAATGAGTAGTATGACAAATGATAAAGGACAATATATTTTTTATGGTAAAGTAGGTGGCACAATTATTACGGGTAATGAAGATGGCGTAAAACATTGTGCTATGGGTATTTTGTATGCGCTGCAACATATAGGTTACTCTATCCCGCCGCAAGCAGATGCAGGTTGGATCGGCGAAGTAGGCCCTGGCCCGAGTTACGGTGACACAGAATGGAAAGGAAAAAAGATCACTCCTCCCGTAGGTGAAGATTCTGATTTCACAAACAGGAACACCACCTTTATGACTTATAACCTGCTTCATTTGGCATCAACATTAAAAAAACAGGATGGTTACCCGAATTATGGAAACTCCCGTAAAGATTGGGATAACGGAGAAAGATGGGAGTTTGAAAACCCCGAATACAGATAAGCTTTACCTGACAGAAATAAATAAACTTTCTGTATTTTAAATATGCATATTATGAATCTGGATTTATCGTTCTTAATACCTATCATATTAATTGGCGGCTGATTAAAGAAAATCAAAGAAGAAATGTAAACTGGTCACTATATATTGCAAATAAAACAAAATTACCGTAAGGCTTTTAATAGCATGCAGGAGATAGAGTGCACAACCATAATAGCCGAACTATATACCTGGCATAAAAAAAAGGCTGCTCCATAAACCGGAACAGCCTGTTTTTATTTTCTGAATTAATAAGTCTTAAATCTTCTTACGCTGCCATCTTGCGGCATTCTTCTGCACACGCACGGCAAGCTTCAGCACATTCTTTACAATGCTCTGTTTTGTGATTCCCGCATTCTTTGGCGCAAGCATCACAAGCGTCCGCGCATATTTTACAAAG
>JBDTSD010000363.1:0-2745 GCA_039931355.1 Ginsengibacter sp. | reverse complement strand
TTCTTTTTTTCTTTGTTGATAACTCAAATTTGTTAATAAACAATCATTAAGAGTCTGTGAACTATACCCCCACTTTGGCGCAAGAGTGAAGCCCAGCCTGAAGCTAAGCTTTCTTGTGCCGTTAAATACTGACCAATGTATAATAAAGTGACTGTTCTATTAAGCGATTCGATATGAACGAAGGTTGGAATGGATATTTCTTTCCCAGCCGAGTCTCACGAAGTGGACTTGGCGAGCATAGCCTTTCCAACTTAACCTTCAAGATAGCAAGGCATGGCTCCGGATTTACACGTCCATTCAATCTTTCATTTATGCTTGCTTCACTGTTAATCTGCAATAACATTTTATGATTGATAACTTAATATACAAACCCGTATCATCTTTTAATTTTTTATAAGTAATTTGAAAAAAATAAAATACTCAAATGAAAAAACAACCGATTGTAAATATGAAACTTTCCACGCGATATTTCCTAACCCCAGTCTTTGTATTGTTGCTTACATCATTCGCAACCAAAGCCATTTGTCAGATTCATCCACCTGCGGCATCGCCCATTGAGGGGCGATGGGATATTACGATTGATATAGATGGAAAAAAAGCTCCCTCCTGGCTTGAGGTCACACATTCGGGATTGCATACGCTTGTTGGCCGCTTCGTGGGTACAGGGGGAAGTGCACGCCCTATCTCAAAAGTAAATTTCGATGACGGGAAGGTAAGTTTCGCCATACCACCGCAATGGGAACCTGAAGACAGAGACCTGGCAGTAGAAGGAACATTAAGCGGGGAAAACCTGGCAGGCACGATGGTTTTTAGTAATGGCAAAACGTACAACTGGACCGGGGTAAGGGCGCCTCTTCTTCGCCGTAAATCCGCTCCTGTATGGAAAAAGCCTATTGTATTATTTGATGGTAAAAATGTTGCGGAATGGCATACCGAAGGAAAGAATCAGTGGATAGCCGAAGGCGGATTGTTGCGTAGCCCCCACTCAGGCTCCAACCTTATTACTAACAAGAAATTTACAGATTTTAAATTGCATATCGAATTCCGTTACCCAAAAGAAAGCAATAGCGGCGTGTACCTTCGGGGAAGGTATGAAGTGCAAATAGAAGATAGTAAAGGGCACGAGCCATTGAAAGATTTATTAGGAGCTGTGTATGGATTTATAACCCCATCTGAAATGGCTGCGAAGGATGCCGGAGAGTGGCAATGGTACGATATTACGCTTGTTGGAAGAATGGTAACGGTGTCGTGTAACGGAAAAATGATTATCTGCGACCAGGCAATACCAGGTATTACCGGCGGGGCGCTCGATAGCAACGAAGGAGAGCCGGGGCCAATATATCTGCAGGGTGATCATGGGCCGGTTGATTACAGAAATATTATTATAACTCCGGCAAAATAAGCCTGCTGCAATACCGTATTAACAGGCATCGTAGGCCTTTGAAAAAGTTATATTATAGTTTTCAAAATCCAGGAATTTCACTCGGACGACAAGTCCTGAAAGGACGAGATATACTAACACAGGGTACAGCCTGTGCTATTTCAGCAACAAAGCCCTGAAAGGGCATAATAATAATATGGGACAATCATTAGTGAAGAATTATCTGCACATCGTATTCAGTACAAAGTACCGGGAGCCACTTATACACGAACCGGTAGAAGCTGAACTGCATGCTTACTTAGGAGGAGTCTGTAAAAATTTAGAGTGCCATCCTATAAAGGTTGGCGGAGAAGTTGATCATGTTCACATACTTTGCATCATTTCAAAAAAGATAGCACTTACGAAACTCCTGGAAGAAGTAAAATCACATTCCCCAAAATGGATAAAAACAAAAGGCGGTGATTATAAAAAATTTTACTGGCAGGATGGCTATGGAGCATTTTCTGTAAACCCTTCACAGGTAGACACCGTTATAAACTATATTTCAAATCAAAAAGAGCATCATAAAAAGAAAACATTCCAGGATGAGTACAGGGCATTTCTAAAAAAATATCATGTGGAGTATGATGAAAGATATGTTTGCGACTGATTGTTTTCTCGTGGCTACGACTTCGGGCAATACGCAGGGCTGCGCCCGGCGTTAACGTATTACGCCCTTTCAGGGCTGTGAGTATTTTTGGCAATAAAAACCATTAACCACATTATTTAACCGGTTGCAACTAACATCGCTACGTAACGATGATTAAATATTATTTTGGAAGAAAGAAAAGATATTTAAGCATGTAAACTTTCTTCTCCGTGGTGCACATTACTAAAATAATTATTGGCTTACTAATAGTAGCGATATCAACACTTGACTCCTGTATTACCACAAATAATTTTTTAACTAATGATCTTGCAGCAGGCTTCACTTTAGAGGTTACCAAAAACAATAATATTCCCAGGCATTATAGAAAAATATTGATAGCAAGTTCCGGTACTTCCTCCAATCGTCTTTTTTTTGACAACTTGTATGAAGCTTTAAGTGCTGATTTACTTAAAGAAAATGTTAGTACACAAAAGCAATTTCACGGAAATGATTCTGTCAACGCATTCTACATAAGTGATAATTTCGGGCAAGCACTGGCTTATGATGCAGTGCTAACGGTTTCTCCAAAATCCATAAATTATGTTTCTGAAAAGAACAGCATTTCTCCCGGACAGGCAAATCAATTTGAACACATTTTTAAATTCGCCATCTTCGAAAAGCCAGGTCAAAATAATTCAATATGGGAATTAAGCCTGGTTATAAATGTTGACTTCAC
>JBDTSD010000362.1:0-2793 GCA_039931355.1 Ginsengibacter sp. | reverse complement strand
ATTACAGATTTGAAACAAAATGCCATGCCAGCGAAAATAATATTGGACAGCAATAATACAAGGGTAAAGCAAATAACTTTTTCACCAAACAGCAGGCAATGTTTCATATTAGATAATTATACTTATAATTATCCTTATAACTTAAAAATTTATAATATCGGAAACATTGAACCGGAAATTGTACCAAATATAGTGGCAGCGCAATTTACTCAACAAGGTAATTATATTATTACCATTGACCGGGGAGGGGCAATAGTTGTGTGGGATTCAATTGGGAGAGCTACTAAATTTAACCCGGCAATATTAGAGTATAATGATATTACTAAATATTTAAACCAGTTAAAGTCTATTTCACTTTCACCGGATTGGAAAAAAATTATTTTTAAGCAGGATACAAAAATTTCTATTCTTGAAAGGGAAGAAGGTGATTCGGTTATTAGTTCTTCTTATCCTACGTATAGACTTAAACTGAATTCAGAGTATTCATCACCTGATAAAACCCTTATAAATACAGCATCGTTTATTGACAAGAATTCAATTCTTGCTGTAAATAATAACGGCAAAGTTTTATTATGGAAGACCTATCCTGATTTTCAAAACACATCTGAGGCTTTGAAAAATATCCAGCTTCCTGACTTAACCATTACAGAGAAATTAGAAGATACTTCTCTTACTTTTGATGCTATTAAATTAAGTGAGAATGAACATGACTTAAGAGAAGCGGCTACCTATTTTGAAAGAAATTATAATAGCGGTGAAGATTATGGCACAAAAAACAATGACTCTGTTTATAATTATGCAAACAAACTTTACAGGAAATTAATAGGCAAAACAAGTGGCGAAAAAAAACTTTATTACGTTAATAAGTTTATGCTGCTAAACAGAAGTTTTACGTCTTCTAAATCGCCGGATGTTGCTAAACAAAAAAAGATAGCTGGCAGATTAAATGAAAATGTGGAATTGCTGAAAGATGAAACGAAAAATTATCCCGATAACGGGGTCTTAAGAAAAGAATTATCTAATGATTGTAATGAATTGGCTTATCACCAGCTTTTTATAAAGCAATATCAAAAAGTTATAGAAACCTGTAATACAGGACTGGAGGCTGATCCGACGAATAAAATTATATATACTAACCTGGCACTTGGATATTTACTATCAGGGAATTTTCCACAAGCTGCGAAATATTATGAACTGTATAAAGACTCAACCTTTGGTAGCGGCTCACAAATAAGAACTTTTAAAGACGGATTTTTACAGGATTTTGATGATTTTACTTATGCCAAAGTCATTAAGGAAGAAGATAAAGATGTTTATGATAAGGTCCAGGAAATACGGGAAATGTTAGGAGGCGTGGCGCCTGTTAAAAATAATAATCAGTATTTATCAAAAGCAGCGGGAAATAAAACTATCGGAACCATTTTAGGAGCTGTAATTGGCGGCAGCGCAGGAGCAATTATCGGGCATGATATGGATAAGCAGGCGGAAGAAATAAAAAATGATATTCCCGGAGTAAAAGTGGAGAGGGTAGAGGAAGGTATTAGAGTTGAGTTCAATGAAAAAATTCTCTTTGCATTTTCTAAAACAGATTTTGGAGATTCTGCAAAAGCCAGCCTGAATAATCTTGTGGCTGTACTAAATAAATATCCAAATACAAATATTGAAATACAGGGTCATACAGATAGCAGGGGCAATGACGAATACAACATGGAATTATCTCAAAAGCGTGCCGGTACTTTTGCGGATTATCTTAAAGCACAAGGCGTTACTGAATCACGCATCACAACAAAAGGATATGGAGAGTCAGCCCCTGCCTATACAAATGACACAGACGAAGGAATGGCGCAAAATCGCAGGGTTGAATTTTTAATTACTGCTAATGATCAAATGAAAGAAGACGCGAAGAAACAAGCCAATCAATAATAATTCAACCTTTTTTTCGGCGGCGTATATGTGTTTTTTCTTAGACCAACTTTTACTCTCTCCATAAATTAAATCAAATAAAATGAAAGCAGCTCTCTTAATTATCTTAATTGGTTTTACCTCAGTTAAATCTTTTGCACAAAGCACGGATGAAGAAAATATAAAAAAAGTGATTACTGCAGAAACCGCAGCAGCATTTAAAGGTGATATAGATGCCTGGCAACGCACCTGGGTTCACAGTCCTAAAGTAAGCTGGGCCGATGTAGGCAATGGAATGTAAAAACAGAAAATTAGATCCTCTGAATATATACTACCGGCAACCATATTTGAAAAAGACTTAGCCTTACCACTTACCTTAATCGCTGACTGTATGAAAAATTCTATTTCTTATCTGCCTTATATAGGCAGGCAAAAAAAATACATTTTCCTTGCTATCAATAGTCTATTTTCTTCGGTTCTTTTTGCTCAACCAACCATTATCTCTTTTACCCCGACCTCAGGGCCAATTGGAACTTCAGTAACGATAATTGGAACTAATTTTAATACAACCGCAATAAATAATACAGTATATTTTGGTGCAGTAAAAGCCACAGTAACCGCAGCAATATCCACTTCCCTTACAGTAACGGTACCCCCCGAAGCAACGTTTCAACCAATAACTGTGACTTCAAATGGTTTAACTGCGTTTAGCAATAAGCCTTTTTTAGTAACCTTTAGTGGGGGCGGGGCAATTACGACCAGTTCTTTTTCATTAGCGGTTAATGTGCCAACTACCCCTATCGCTCCAAATCCTATTTGCATTAGTGACCTAAATAATGATGGCAAAGTTGACATTATAGCGGGAACAATAGGCGGTGTAGTTTCAGTCTA
>JBDTSD010000361.1:0-2833 GCA_039931355.1 Ginsengibacter sp. | reverse complement strand
CTTCTTCTACATTAGCATCCTCCCCTTTCCAAATATCCAAAGCGGGTTGCTGAATTGCTCTTGCAAAAGAAAACGTAACGATCCACGGCAAGCGGTTTTTAAACCTTGTGTGTATCGCATTCAAATGCGCAGCAGCATCTTCCGGGGATTGCCCTCCGGATAAAAAAGCAACGGCAGGCATAGCCGCAGGAACGGAGGCAAGCAAACAATTCACGGTTGCTTCGGCGACTTCATCAATGCTGTTTTGCACTGCGCTTTCTGTGCCGGCAATTACCATGTTCGGCTTTAAGATCATTCCTTCCAAATCAATTTTAAATTGATACAGTTGATAAAAAAGCATTTTCAAAACCTTCTCTGTTATATCATAACATTGTTGCATGGTATGGTTACCCGTCATCAACACTTCGGGCTCTACGATTGGCACAATGCCCGCCTCCTGGCATAAAGCTGCATATCGTGCAAGTGCATGTACATTAGCTTTGATACATGTTGTTGTTGGAATGTTATCACCAATCGTAATTACGCCGCGCCACTTGGCAAAGCGGGCACCCATCTTTTTATATTCGGCTAACCGTTCCCGTAAGCCATCCAAACCTTCGGTAACTTTTTCACCGGGAAAGCCTGCCAACGGTTTAGCCCCCATGTCAACTTTTATTCCCGGGATGATCCCGGCTTTTATCAAAACATCAGCCATCGGCACACCATCTTTTGTTTGCTGCCTGATGGTTTCGTCATATAAAATGGCGCCGCCTATGCTTTCATGCAAATCGGGGGTTGTAACAATCAGTTCACGATATTTCCGTCGCATCTCCACTGTTTGTGGAACGCCTGCTGCTGCGAAACGTTTGTTACAGGTGCCCGTGCTTTCATCCATTGCCAGGAGGCCTTTATTGCCGGCAAAGAGTTGGGCTATCGTGTCTTTTAATATTTGTTGATTCATTTGTTGTGTGTTTTGATAATAGTAATTTATTATGCTTTCACAACCATCTTACCGGTATTCTCTCCCTTAAATAAACCCAGGAAAGCTTGCGGTAATTGATCAAAGCCCTGTACTACTGTTTCAGAATATTGCAATTTTCCTTCCGTCAGCCATTGCGCTAAATGCTTTATCCCTTCGGGAAAATCATTTTTAAAATTACTAACTATAAATCCCTGCATTAAAACACTTCTTGTAAGTAACATGGGCTGTAACCTTGGCCCCATAGGAACTTCGGTAGCGTTATATAAAGAGATCTGTCCGCATAAAGGTATCCGTGCATGAAAATTAATGTTACTGATAACCGCATCAGAAATTTCACCGCCTACATTATCAAAGTAAATATCCACGCCTTTGGGACATGCTTTGGCTATCGCTTTTTTCATGTCAGTAGTAGTTTTATAATTGATGGCGTCGTCAAAACCAAATTCTTCTTTTAGTGATTTTACTTTTTCATCAGAGCCTGCAATTCCTACAACATGACAGCCTTGAATTTTTGCAATTTGGCCCACGACCATTCCAACTGCTCCTGCAGCCCCGGATACAACAACGGTTTCACCTGCCTTTGGCTTTCCGATATGCATCAAGCCGAAATAAGCAGTAAGTCCCGTCATGCCTAATATGCCCAAAAAATAGCTGGGCGGTGCCATCGTTGCATCAATCTTTTGAATTTCTTTTTCAGAAACAATCATTTGTTTTCGCCACGGTAAATTTCCTGTTACTATATCATCTATTTTAAAATCATTCGATTTGCTTTCTTTCACCCTGGCAACCACGCCACCACTAATCGGCTGCCCTGTTTCAAAAGGAGGAACGTATGATTTCGCATCATTCATTCTGCCACGCATATAGGGGTCAACAGAATAATACATACCTTCTAATAATGCCTCCCCATCACTGACAGCCGGTAATTCAAAATCTTCTGTTTTAAAATTTTCTTCCGTCGGCAAGCCTTTTGGCCTTGATGCTAAAATAATTTCCGTAGTTGTCATGCTTTTTATTTTTGAGTTTTCACATTCCATTTCCAGTTCTTTATTTCATCCATATCAATACCATTTTTTCTTATATAAATTTTGTGATCAATAAGTTTATCCTTCATTTCCTCCTTAAGCCATGATGCGGTGTCACCCAGTTGTGGCAGCCGCTCTATTACATCCTGCACCAAATGAAAACGGTCCATATCATTTAATACTGTCATGTCAAAAGGTGTTGTAATGGTGCCCTCTTCTTTATATCCTCTTACATGAATGTTATGATGATTAGTACGACGGTAAGTGAGACGATGTATTAACCACGGGTAAGCATGAAAGGCAAAAATCACCGGTTTGTTTTTGGTGAAGAGCGCATCAAAATCTTCATCATTTAATCCATGCGGGTGCTCGCTTTCTGGTTGCAGTTTCATAAGGTCAACTACATTCACCACACGTATTTTTAAAGCAGGCAATTTTTCTCTCAAGATAGAAACTGCTGCTAAAGTTTCGAGTGTGGGCACATCCCCGGCACAGGCCATCACTACATCCGGTTCTTTATTTTCATCATTGCTTGCCCATTCCCATATACCAATACCTTTGGTGCAATGTACCACCGCTTCATCCATTGAAAGCCATTGGGGTGCAGGATGTTTACCTGCAACAATCACGTTCACATAATGACGGCTTCTTAAGCAATGATCCATCACAGATAAAAGACAGTTGGCATCAGGCGGTAAATAGACACGCACAACAGATGCTTTTTTATTTACTACATGATCAATAAACCCGGGATCCTGGTGAGTGAAACCGTTGTGATCCTGCCGCCATACGTGCGAAGCAAGCAAAATATTTAATGAAGGAAGTTTTTTGCGCCATGCAAGTTTTG
>JBDTSD010000360.1:0-2849 GCA_039931355.1 Ginsengibacter sp. | reverse complement strand
ACCGGGAATAATTTTTTAAACTTATCTGCTGAAGTTACCTGGTTAGTGTAAGCGACAGGCGTAGCCAGGCTTTTATCCAGCAATGCATACTTCTGTGCTTTTGTATTAATGAAAAATAAAGTGAAAATAAAAAGTAAAAAACATTTCATATAGTAACAGTTAAATTTGTTTGTATTCTCCAAAAACCCCGCGCAGCGCATCTGAAATTTCCCCAAGGGTACAATAACTTTCCACCGCTTCCACCACTATAGGCATTAAATTATTATTATTAGTTGCACAATCTTTAATTTTTTTCAAACATGCCTGCACTTGCGCATTGTCTCTTTTTTGCTTTAAGCTGTTAAGCTTGTCAGTCTGCACCTCCCGTATTATCTCGTTTATTTTAAACGACGGCGGAGTTATCTCTTCTCCGCCTGTAAACGCATTAACACCTACTATTATTTTATCTTTCGATTCTATCTTCTGCTGATATATGTACGCACTTTTTGCTATTTCGTTTTGAATGAAGCCTTGCTCAATGGCACTTACGCTTCCGCCCATCTTATCTATTTCTTCGATGATCTTCCACGCGGCGGCCTCTACTTCATCGGTTAGTTTTTCTATGAAATAACTTCCGGCCAGCGGATCAACTGTGTCTGCAACGCCGCTCTCCCAGGCCACTATTTGTTGTGTTTTCAAAGCCGTTGCGGCCGCGGCTTCGGTTGGCAGATTAAGCGCTTCGTCGTAACCATTGGTATGCAGGCTCTGCGTGCCTCCTAATACCGCAGCGAGTGTTTGTACCGTCACCCTGCTTATATTATTAAGAGGCTGCTGAGCAGTTAAAGTGCTTCCGCCCGTTTGCGTATGAAAGCGCATCATCATTGCCTTTGGGTCTGTCGCGCCGGCTTCTTTCATAATCTTCGCCCACATTCTGCGGGCCGCCCTGAATTTTGCTACTTCTTCAAAAAGATTATTATGCGCATTGAAGAAAAAAGATAAACGCTTTCCAAAAATATTAATATCTAATTTTTTTTGCAAAGCCGCTTGTAAATAAGATTTACCATTGCTTAGCGTAAAAGCGATCTCCTGCACGGCCGTACTGCCTGCTTCGCGTATATGGTAACCTGAAATAGATATCGTATTCCATTTGGGAAGTTCCTTACTGCACCATTCAAAAATATCAGTAATAATGCGCATAGAAGGCTTTGGCGGATAGATATAAGTGCCACGGGCCGCGTATTCTTTCAGTATGTCATTTTGTATGGTGCCTGTAAGTTGAGTTAAATCTGAACCTTGCTTTTTTGCCAGGGCAACATAAAATGCAAGCAGTATAAAGCCAGTTGCATTGATCGTCATTGAGGTGGAAACATCCTGCAGCCGGATGTCTTTGAACAACGCTTCCATATCTTCAATGGAATCTATGGCTACACCTACTTTTCCTACTTCACCTTCTGAAAGCGGATGGTCACTGTCGTAGCCTATTTGCGTAGGAAGATCAAAGGCAACACTTAAGCCACTTACGCCTTGTGAAAGAAGATAATGATAACGCTTGTTGCTTTCTTCGGCAGTACTAAAGCCGGAATACTGGCGCATAGTCCAGAGGCGACCCCGGTACATATCGGCCTGCACGCCGCGGGTAAATGGAAATTCTCCAGGTAATTCTTTACCAATTTTTTCCAGCGAAACATCATCCGGTAAATACAATCTTTTAATCTCAATGCCCGAGTCTGTATAAATTTTTTTCATTAGAGTTGCTTAAATATGTGGCAAAGAAATTACATAATTTTCTTTGCTTCAAAATTTAAGGCATCCAGCACGATGTTATGAAGGGACGCTTTTGGATTGTTGATGAGAAAATCAATGATCTGCTTATTGAGATCCATGCCCGATGCTTTGAAGGGCAGGGTGGAGGCAAGCTGGTTTACGACGTAAATATTTTGCTCTTTAAGATTATTAACCGCTTTCCATACTTCTGTAGAAACATATACCTGCTGGCTGATATTATAATCGTATTCCTGCTTTATTGCGTCTATAAGGGAAAGCTGCATCTGGCGGCTTGAAAGGCCGGCATTTGGTGTGCGCGATATCAGGTTTTGAAGAGAAATTCTTTCTGCGAGCAGGGTAAGTCTTTCATAAGCCTGCAGGCGGAGTTTTAACGTTTCGGGATTTATGCCGGTTCTTTCTTTTATATCTTTTTTTATTGAAGTAAATTCAGTAATCATCCAAATAGTTGCTAAAAACAGCACGCCCATCAGGATGACGAATATGGTTTCAAATATTGACATTGTGATATTTTAAGGCAAAAATACTTATTCCGTGAGCAAAGGTTTGTAAATTTGCAGGCGAAAAGATTTAATGTTTTGTTGAATTCTTTAACGTTCAGCAAGCCTATATCGTATCTTATTTAATTAAATAATTTTATGGAAACTATAAATAAAACACCCGTAACTTTTACACCGGGAGCCGTGAATGAAATCAAAAGATTGATGAATGCCGAAGGATTCAATAACGAAAAATTTCTTCGTGTAGGCGTAAAAGGTGGTGGCTGCTCCGGAATGACCTATGTTCTTGAATTTGATACCAGGACTGAAAAAGATGAAGATTTTGAAATTGAAGGCATTCCATGTATAATAAATCCGGCTCACAGTATATACCTTACTGATATGGAAATAGATTGGGAAGGCGGTCTCAACTCAAGAGGGTTCACTTTTAAAAATCCCAATGCAAGTACCACCTGTGGTTGCGGCAGTTCATTCGGTGTATAATGAATGGCATTATCTTTTACCTGTTTTAAAAAAAGGCATTTTTTATTATTATCAATGACTTCGTAGCTCAGTTGGTAGAGCAGCTGACTCTTAATCAGCGGGTCC
>JBDTSD010000359.1:0-2862 GCA_039931355.1 Ginsengibacter sp. | reverse complement strand
GGATATTTTTTCAAAAGTTGTTGCATGGAAGCAGCGATATTCGCAGTATCTATTGCAAAGAAATCCTGGTCAAATCTTTTTGTTTCGAGGTTTACTTTTACGCCGGAAACATCGGGCACATTCTTATTGTTTTTGCAGGAAAAAAAGAAAACCAGGCAGCAAAGTGGCAGCAATATTTTATTCATTTCTACATTTATTTTTTTCTTGTTTCCAAAAGAATTTTTTTCAAAAAACGCTAATAATTTAATCAGCTAATTTTGCACAATGAAAATTATTCTTGCGCAACAAAATTATCATATTGGCAATTTTGAAAGTAACACCAATAAAATTATTGATGCAATAAAATTTGCTAAAAATAAAAATGCCGATCTTATTGTATTCAGCGAAATGTCTGTCTGCGGCTATCCTGCAAGGGATTTCATGGATTTTAATGATTTTATAAATAAATGTTACGAAAGTATTGATATCATAAAAGAGTATGCAGATAGCATTGGCGTAATTGTGGGAGCCCCCGATCGTAATCCCGTGAGAGAAGGCAAAGACCTTTTTAATGCTGCATTTTTATTATTTGAAAAAGAGGTGAAAGGAATCGCTCATAAAACATGCCTGCCTAACTACGATGTGTTTGATGAGTACCGGTATTTTGAACCTGCCTTCGATTGGAATATAATTGAATTTAAAGGAAAAAAAATCGCGCTAACTATTTGTGAAGATATCTGGAATCTTGGCGATAACCCACTTTACAGAATATGCCCGATGGATATTCTTATGGTGCACCACCCTGACTTCATGATAAATATTTCTGCATCGCCTTTTGATTATACACATGTTGAAGACAGGAAAGCAATCATTAAAGCCAATGTTTTAAAATATAAGATTCCACTGATTTATTGCAATGCTGTCGGGAGTCAAACTGAAATTGTATTTGACGGAGCGTCTTTAATTTTTGATAAAGATGCAAATTTATGTGCGCAGCTTCCGCAATTCAAAGAAGAAATTTGTGAAGTGATTTTGAATGATAATGGGACGGTAGATGCTACGGTAAAAGAGCCTGCAATTGCTATGGCCAGCGAACCAGAGCCTGCGCATTTTACGCCGGACCTTAATATTTCGCAGGTGTACGAAGCAATTATTTTGGGTGTGAAAGACTATTTCAAAAAAATGGGCTTTACAAAAGCTATTGTTGGCAGTAGTGGCGGAATTGACAGCGCGGTTACACTGGCACTTGCGTGCAGAGCATTAGGAAATGAAAATGTAAGAGCAATACTAATGCCGTCGGAATTTTCGTCTGATCATTCTATAAATGATGCTGAACAGCTAAGTAAAAATCTTGGTAATCCTTATGATATTGTCGCTATAAAGAATATATACCATGCATTTATAAAAGAATTAAAGCCAATTTTTGCAGACTCACCCTTTGGCTTAGCCGAAGAAAATATTCAAAGCAGGTCGCGTGGCAATTTGCTTATGGCCATTGCTAATAAATATGGATATATTCTTTTAAATACTTCTAACAAAAGTGAACTGGCAACAGGTTATGGCACTTTATATGGAGACATGGCGGGAGGCCTGAGTGTGTTAGGCGATTGCTACAAACTACAGGTGTACGAGTTGGCCAAATTTATTAATTCTGAGAAAGAGATTATTCCTGCTAACATAATTTTAAAGGAGCCATCAGCCGAATTAAGACCTGATCAAAAGGATAGCGATAGCCTTCCTCCCTATGAGGTTCTTGATAAAATCTTATATCAATATATAGAAAAAGTGAAGGGGCCGAACGAAATAAAAGCACAGCAATATGATCCCGTGATGGTGGATAGAATTTTAAGAATGGTAAATATTAATGAATATAAACGCAACCAGTTTTGCCCGGTGATCCGTATCTCGCCTAAAGCTTTTGGAGTCGGAAGAAGAGTACCTATCGTAGCGAATTATTTGAGTTAATATTAAGCAAAACTTTTGGAAAGTTTGAAAACTTTCCAAAAGTTTTAAATCGGTAACTTTATAATCAAAATTCTTTTATGTCAAATTCTTTATTAGAAAGGATAACCATAAATCCTAATATAGCTCATGGCAATCCCACTATTCGCAACAAGAGATATACTGTTGAAGGATTATTAGAATACCTGGCGGCAGGTGATACTATTGAAGAGCTATTGAAAGAATTCCCTGATCTTGAAAAAGAAGATTTTCAAGCTTGTCTTCAATATGCGGTTCTAAACCTAAAGATAAAATTCGCAGAAATAAAAGCGGCATGAAGTTTTTGATAGATGCTCAACTGCCACCTTCTCTTAAAAAAATTTTTATTGAGAATGGCTACGATTGTATTCACACAATAGACCTGCTTTCAGGAAACGAAACATCCGATGCAAACGTCAACAAAATATCAATTGAAGAAAAAAGAGTTTTAATTACAAAAGACAGTGATTTTCTTAACAGCTTCACGATTAAGAGGGAGCCTTACAAATTGATAGTTGTTAAGCTTGGGAACACATCAAAAAAAGAACTCCTGAATTTATTCGCTGATAAATTTTCCGAAATTATTGACAAATTAAAAGACGATGATTTGATTTTTATAAAAAAAGAATCGCTGTGATAAAAGAACTTCAGAGTTTTGCCCAAGCCTTTTAACGCACATTTTTACAGATAAACCCTAAATTGCCTAACTCATTTATAATAACATTTTATGGAAGCATATATAATAGCAGGTTTTAGAACAGCAGTTACCAAATCAAAAAGAGGCGGCTTTAGATTTTATCGCCCTGATGATTTAGCGGTAGATGTTATAAAAGGGCTGCTGGCAACTGTACCTGAACTTGACAGCAAACGAGTAGATGACCTCATCGTTGGAAACGCTGTACC
>JBDTSD010000358.1:0-2864 GCA_039931355.1 Ginsengibacter sp. | reverse complement strand
GACCTGGATGTGGTTACACACGAGGTAATGCATATAGTACAATCCTATCCCGGCGGTGCCGGCCCGGGCTGGATTACAGAGGGCATTGCAGATTACGTACGAAATAAGATGGGTGTAAATAATGAAGCAGGAGATTGGCGGTTACCTGAGTATAACTCCAGGCAGAACTATACAGACGCATACAGGGTGACTGCACGTTTCCTCCAATGGATAGAGCAAAAGTATAAAAGCAATTTAGTGCAAAAGCTGGATGCTGATATGCGAAATAAAAAATACGCGCCGGCCTTTTGGAAGACAGAAACCGGTAAAACAATTGATCAACTATGGTCGGAATATGCTGCCAACCCGGCTATATAGCTCAGTTGCTAATGCGCAACTTTTTCTAAGTGTTTATTACAAACGAATCAACGGACATGTATAAGTTGTTTTTATCAATATTACTGTTTTCTTTTACTTTTCTGGGTTATACACAAAAAAAAGAAAATCTTGTTCCTTATGTGAAACCGATGATTGGTACGCAGCGTATGGGACACACCTATCCCGGCGCCACAGTGCCTTTCGGCATGGTGCAGCTAAGCCCTGATACAGATACTATTCCTTATGAAACGAATGGACATTACAATCCCGATGTTTACAAATATTGTGCAGGCTACCAGTACGATGATAAAACAATCGTTGGCTTTAGTCACACACATTTTAGCGGCACAGGGCATTCTGATTTGGGCGATTTTTTAATAATGCCAACGGTGGGTGAATTAAAATTAAATCCCGGTACAGCAGATGCTCCGAAAAATGGTTTTCGTTCTTCCTACTCTCATGCAAGCGAAGTTGCAGAAGCTGATTATTATAAAGTAAAGCTGGATGATTACAACATATTGGCTGAGCTTACAACTACCGCCCGCGTTGGCTTTCATCAGTATACATTTCCAAAGTCAGATAGCGCACATATTATTTTAGATCTGATCAGCGGCATTTATAATTATCCTGATAAAAATGTCTGGACTTTCGTGCGAATAGAAAATGATTCAACTATAACAGGCTATCGCGAAACTAACGGCTGGGCCCGTACACGCACTTTATATTTTGCGATGCAATTTTCCAAGCCATTTCTTGACTATGGAAGTAAAAACTTTTCTCTTAAAGAAGTCTATCATGGTTTTTGGGGCAAGTTCAATCAATCAAAAAACTTTCCTGAATTAGCTGCGAAACAGCTCCGGATGTACTTCAATTTCAAAACAAACGAAGGAGAAAAAATAAAAATCAAGTTTGCACTTTCTCCTGTTAGTACCGCCGGTGCCTTGAATAATATGCAGGTGGAAACGCCCGGCTGGGATTTTGAAAAAATTAAAAGCGACGGACAGGATCTGTGGAATACAGAGCTGAATAAAATCGTGATAAATGCAGGTGAGGAAGAGAAAACAAATTTCTATACAGCCATGTATCATGCATTTATCAATCCCACTGTTTATATGGATGAAGATGGAAAGTATAAGGGTCTTGATCAAAATATTCACCAGGCAAAAGGCTTTACTAATTACACTACTTTTTCGTTGTGGGATACTTATCGTGCCTTGCATCCATTGTTTAATATCATTCAACCCCGGCGCAATGGAGACATGATAAAATCTATGCTGGCGCATTATGATCAAAGCACGTTGCACATGCTACCCGTTTGGTCTAACTCCGCCAATGAAAACTGGTGTATGTCCGGCTATCATTCCGTGGCGGTGATTGCAGATGCTGTAATGAAGGGAAATACAAGATTTGATTTGAACAGGGCGCTTGATGCCTGCGTAGCCACTGCGCATCACAGAAGTTATGACGGTATTGGCTTGTATGAAGATTTGGGTTATATCCCTGTTGATAAAAACGGCACAGGTACGTCCACTACTTTGGAATATGCGTATGATGACTGGGCAATCGCGCAAATGGCAAAAAAGTTAAACAGGTTGAATATTTACAATGAATTTATAAGGCGGTCAAAAAATTATAAGAACGTATTTGATTCCTCAACCGGCTTTATGGAACCACGCCTAAGTGATGGTTCGTTCAAAAAAGATTTTGACCCGCTGAGTACATCAGGCCAGGGATTTATTGAAGGCAATTCATGGAACTACAGTTTGTTTGTTCCGCAAGATCCTGCTTCTTTAATTCAACTAATGGGTGGCAAGAAAAAGTTTACCCATTACCTTGATACGCTTTTTACCATGCATCTTCCGGATAAATTTTTTGCAGAGACAGAAGACATTACCCGGGATGGAATTATTGGCGGATACGTACATGGTAACGAGCCATCGCATCATGTGGTGTATTTATATAATTGGACAGACGAGCCTTGGAAAACGCAACAGACTGTTCGCATGATTTTGAATAATCAGTACCATGCCGGCCCAGATGGCCTCGGTGGAAATGATGATACCGGGCAAATGAGCGCATGGCATATTTTCAGTTCGCTTGGCTTTTATCCCGTTGCTCCCGGTTCCGATATTTATCAAATAGGCAGCCCGGCCATCAACAGTGCCACACTGCATTTGGAGAACGGTCATACTTTTTCCATTGAGGCAAAAAATCAAAGTGATAAGAATGTGTTTATTCAAAAAATTGAATTGAACGGCAAGCTTCTTAACCGCTTATACCTTACCCATGAAGAGATAATGAAAGGCGGCAAACTTGTTTATTATATGTCGGCTACGCACAAGCGTTAGTATGAAAGATGCTTACTTATATTAATTTCCAAAGGCTGGAAAGAACTTCTTAGCTATTTTTACAATCCTCAATTTATTAAAGAGCTTAAAAATTTGTATGGTTAAAAATTATCGCTGGGGGATTCTTGGTGCCGGAAGAATAGCAGAAAAATTTTGCAC
>JBDTSD010000357.1:0-2895 GCA_039931355.1 Ginsengibacter sp. | reverse complement strand
CGAAAAGGCGGTTAATAAAAAATGATATTATACTACGATAAACATTCATTATGCAATACCTGGTCTATGTAAGTTCTGCAACCATTCATTTTTCTGATGAGGATCTAAAAACATTATTAAAAGCCAGCAGGGAAAATAACGTTAGCCTCGGCATCACAGGCATGCTTCTCTACGCTGATGATAATTTCATCCAGGTGATCGAGGGCGAAAAGGATGTGCTTGATACTTTATATGCAAAGATCTCTCGTGATAATCGTCATAAATCATTTTCAATACTCATACGCGGCGAAATAAAAGAAAGAAATTTCGCTGACTGGTCTATGGGATTTAAGAAAATTTCTAAAGAAGATTTTTCGCAAATTGCTGGTTTTAAAAATTTATCCGCAAAAAACAGCCAGGATGCCCTGACCCAATTGAATGGTGGCCCTGTGTTGCTCCTGCTCAAGAATTTTTTGAAGATCAATGCTGTTGAAGGCAGATACATTTATTAAAGTAAGCTCTGTTATTACACTCCAGGGTGATGCTAAAAGAATCGAATAAGTCTCTTTACTGATAAATCATGTCGGGTTATCAGCAGTGCATGCCCTCAGTTTTAAGAGCTGATAGTTCAGTAAAACATTCATTATTAAAGATTCCTGGAAAAGTTATTTTATCTTATTTCCTTGAATGTATTCCGAAAATATTTCCTTCTGTGTCTTCACAAAGTGACATAAAACCATATTCTCCAATAGACATTTTTTTCTTAAATATTTTACCGCCTGCCTTTTCCACACGTGCTTCTTCTATAGCACAGTCTTCACTTGTAAAGTAAACGATCGTACTATTTCCACCCGCTTTCATGCCCTCCATTTGTACAAGAGCGCCGCTTGCATTTGGTGCGTCCATTGCCATAGGGAAAGATGCCATTTTCAGGTTGGCATTGGTAGGATCGGCCATATCTCCTGTTTTAATTGCTAAAACTGTTTCATAAAAATTGCGTGCTCTTGTGATGTCATCTACATAAATTTCAAACCACACAACAGGATTTCTTTGACTCATATTTTCTTGTTCCATAATTAATGTTTTTAATTTTCTTAAATATGCTTCTTTTTGCCCCAAAAAGTCATGCCAATTTAGAATCATTAAAAAGAATTAAGGTTTCCCGCAATACCTTAAAGTAAAAGGATCGCAAAATTTTTATGTCAACGCCGGGTCCGTTGTAACTCGCAATGACACTCCTCGTAAAAAAATAGGATATTTTTGTTCTGAATAGAACTTCATGAAAAAAGAATTCAGTACATTTTCAGGAACGGTGCCCGCATTATATGACCAATATATGGGGCCGCTTTTTTTTGAGCCGTATGCAGCAGATATTGCCTCGAGGCTAAAAGAAAATAATGTTCACAAAGTATTGGAAATTGCCTGTGGCACGGGGAGAGCGACCAATCACATACGCAAAGCAATTCCCGCTTCGGCAGATCTGATCGCTACCGACCTTAACCCGGGCATGCTTGCAGTTGCCAAAGAGACGCTGAAAGAAACGAATATTGAATTTCGTATAGCAGATGCACAGGCATTGCCATTCGTTGATGAAAGCTTTGATCTCATTGTCTGCCAGTTCGGGCTCATGTTTGTTCCCGATAAGCCAACTGCTTTCCGGGAAGCATTTCGCGTTTTAAAAAAGGGAGGGAGGTTG
This sequence comes from Ginsengibacter sp., assembly GCA_039931355.1. Taxonomy (GTDB): domain Bacteria; phylum Bacteroidota; class Bacteroidia; order Chitinophagales; family Chitinophagaceae; genus Ginsengibacter. The sequence goes on along the minus strand of JBDTSD010000357.1, from coordinate 1,220 downwards.
CTTTTTAATACATGGGATCGTATTGAGAATAACCCACTATCCGGCACGGTAAAAGATATTGTTGCTACTTTTTTTGCCCCAGGTAATAGCCCTGATTTTTACAAGGTTCCATTTTCAATGCATAACGAGCAAGAGCTAAAACGCTTAATGGAAGATGCAGGCTTTACTAATATAACCATTGATCTTGTAACGAAAGAAGGCGTTACTCCCACGGCCGCAGATGGTGCGAAAGGACTCGTCTTAGGAACGCCGGCATTTATGGAAATATCAGCCACTGATCCTTCTGCTCCCGAAAAAATTGTAGCGATTGCTGAAAAGGAAATTGCAAGGCTCTATGGTGATAATCCCTGCAAAAGCGAGTTGAATGCATGGGTGTGTGAAGGATGGAAATGAATTTTTCGCATGAAAAAATAACATTGCCTGCAAGGGATTTATACATACGCTGCCGCCATGAAGAGTAAATGTTTTAGTGTGCTCTTCACCGATAGTCATGGTTTTTAGCCAATAAAAATAACTTCTATGCCGGCGCGTGTAACTCAGCACAAGTAAGATATATTTACCTGGTCATCAAATTGATTCTGATATGAAAAAAATATATTTCCTCGTCATAGTATTGTGCGTTGTACATATTGGCTTTGCGCAGGACACAGGCAGTAAGCTGGATACATTGATAAGCGCTTATGCAAAGCTGGATAAATTCAACGGTGCGGCGCTGGTGGCAAAGGGCGGCACTATCCTGCTGGACAAAGGATATGGTTACCGAAATTCAAATGATAAGGTGTTGAACAGTGAACAAACAATTTTCCAGTTAGGCTCTATTACCAAACAATTTACTTCAGCGGTGATCCTAAAACTGCAGGAAGAAAAAAAGTTAAGTGTATCAGATAAGCTTAGCAAATATTTCCCCAATTATCCTAAGGGAGACAGCATCACCATACAACAATTATTAACGCATACCTCGGGTATTTTTAATTATACCAATGATGAAAACTTTATGGCCAATGAAATTACAAAACCGGCTACCCGTGAAAAGATGATGGCTTTGTTCCAGGATAAGCCACTTGATTTTTCGCCCGGCACTTCGTGGAATTATTCTAACAGTGGCTATTCATTGCTTGGTTATATTATTGAAGCGGTAACAAAGAAATCGTATGAGCAGGCGGTACGCAGGTACATCTTTGCGCCACTGCACATGACACACAGCGGCTTTGATTTTACTA
>JBDTSD010000356.1:0-2906 GCA_039931355.1 Ginsengibacter sp. | reverse complement strand
GAGAAAATATCATCGAGGCTTTCTTCTTCTTCATAAAACAAAGCACGCACGCCCCAACTAAGGCTTAGCTGGTTGATAAGGCTCTTCTCTTTGCTAAAAATATATAACATCGATTTTGGCCGGTAACTGCTAAGCATGAAACCAGTATAGCCACTTTGTGTCATTCCTATAAGGGCGTCAGCCTTTACATCGGCTGCAAGCTTGCATGCACTATAGCACAGTGCATCGCTCAGGAAAGAAGGTGAGTGCGGCTGGGGCGCAAGAATATCGTCGCGATTATAATCATAAGCCGATTTCTCTACCTCCATTATAATTTTACACATTGTTTCAATCACCAATACCGGGTGCTGGCCGGTGGCAGTTTCTCCACTTAGCATTAAGGCATCCGCGCCTTCAATCACTGCATTAGCTACGTCAGTTATCTCACTCCTGTTAGGTTTCACGCGGTCTATCATGCTCTCCATCATTTGCGTGGCAACTATTACCGGTTTTGCCCGGTGCATGCATTTACGTATAATTTCTTTTTGGATTAACGGCACTTTTTCAATTGGCAACTCTACCCCAAGATCGCCGCGGGCTATCATAATTCCATCGCTTTCTATAATGATGTCGCGAATATTTGTCACCGCTTCAGGCTTCTCTATTTTTGCAATAACCTTTGCTTTGCTGTTTTTTTCCTTTAAAATATTTTTTAGGCCTACAATATCCTCTACCCTTCTTACAAATGAAAGCGCGATCCAATCTACATTTTGTGTAAGAATAAACTCAAGATCAGCAAGATCCTTTTCCGTGAGTGCCGGCAGAGAAATTTTTGTATCGGGCAGATTGAGGCCTTTTTTTGAGGATAGAATACCACCCACCTGTACCACTACTTCCACATCCTCGTTAGGTAGCACCTGTACTACTTTTACCTCCAATTTCCCATCGTCAATCATTATGATGTTTCCGGGTACCACATCATTATGCAGGCCGGTATAGCTTACATAAATCCTTTCCATATTTCCAATACACCTGGTATTAGTAAACGTTAGTTTGTCCCCGGGCTTTATTTCAAGTGCATTATTTTCTATCTCCCCCACTCTTAGTTTCGGGCCTTGCAGGTCAGCAAGTATGGCAACATTATAAGGGAGATTTTTATTCATATTACGAATGTTCTCGATGATGGCAGCCTTGTCTTCGTGCGAGCCATGAGAAAAATTGAGGCGAAATACATTTACGCCTGCTTTTACCAGGTTCACCATCGCATCGTAATTGTCGCTTGCCGGTCCTAAGGTTGCTACTATTTTGGTACGCTTTGCCGAGTGCTCTGCCGCTGCTTTTTTATCCATATCAGGGTGAAAGTATTTATTAATTTCTTTTGACATGCTGGCGTTTCAGATTTTAAATTTTTGATCTTGATAGAATAATCTATTGCAATTTTACGACTGTGGCCTGCAATTTAACTCGATAAAATTTTGACAATCTTCATCCATTCCTCGCTTATACGCTGTTTCTTTTTTACTGCTTCGTTCAGTGGAGTGTAATGCATACGATTGTTCACTATTCCTACAAATACATTGTATCTTTTTTCCAACAGGCATTCTACGGCCGCATAACCCATACGGCTGGCTATCAACCTGTCAAAGCAGGTAGGCGCACCACCACGCTGAATGTGGCCGAGAATACAAACCCGTACTTCCTGCTCAGGCGCTCTTTCCGTTATAATTTTTGATAATTCTGTTGCTCCGAATTCTTCTCCTTCCGCTACCACGATTATATTCACCAGTTTTTTTCTTCCGTGCTTTTCTGCCAATGCGTTTATTATGTCTTCTACGTCAGTCCTTCTTTCCGGTATTAAAATATTTTCTGCACCTGTAGCAATGCCGCTATGCAGTGCAATAAACCCGGAGTCTCTGCCCATCACTTCTATTATAAAAAGACGGTCATGTGCGTCTGCCGTATCCCTCACCTTATCAATCGCCTCTACGGCAGTATTCACAGCGGTGTCGAAACCGATAGTAAAATCAGTTCCTGCTATGTCCTTATCAATGGTGCCGGGCAGGCCGATACAGGGAATATCAAATTCACTGCTGAATATCTGTGCTCCCCTGAATGATCCATCCCCGCCGATTATTACCAGCCCGTTGATGCCAAGTCCATTCAAATGTTCGTAGGCCTTTTTTCTTCCTTCGTAAGAAAAAAACTCTTTGCATCTTGCTGTTTTTAAAATAGTACCTCCGCGCTGTATAATGTTTGCAACGCTCTTACTTTCCATCTTTTGAATATCGCCGTCAATCATTCCGGAATAGCCACGAATGATACCAAATACTTCCATGCCATTGTAAATACCTGTGCGTACTACCGCTCTTATAGCGGCATTCATTCCCGGAGCATCACCACCTGAAGTAAGCACTCCTATTTTGGTTACTTTGTTTTGGGACATTAAAAATTAGATTTCCTGTTATAGTTTTGGATTACTTCAAAGGTGGCAAAAATAAACATTTACAGTTAGTTATTTGTAAAACTGCATTTTGTTCAAATTCTTTAACTTCAATTCAAAATGAATTAAAAATGAAATATTTTATTCTATATTTTTTGATGATAATGATAATAACTACAAACACCTTTGCACAAATAAAGTACCCTGACACTAAAAAAGTAAAGCAGGAAGATGATTATTTCGGAACAATTGTCGCAGATCCCTATCGCTGGCTGGAAGATGACAACAGTGAGGCAACAAAAGATTGGGTACAGGCTGAAAATAAAGTGACGGAGAAATATCTTACTGCCATCCCCTTTCGCGATAAAGTAAAATCAAGGTTGGAGGAGATGTGGAATTATCCAAAATATGGCTCACCTTTTAAAGAAGGTGATTATTATTATTTCTATAAAAATGACGGACTGCAAAACCAAAGCATTTTATACAG
>JBDTSD010000355.1:0-2930 GCA_039931355.1 Ginsengibacter sp. | reverse complement strand
CTCGGAGCCTTTGCAGTTTCCATTCATGGCATAGAACCGCACATAAAAAAGTTTGACGAAGAATTTGATGATTACAATAAAATAATCCTACAGGCTTTAGCAGACAGGCTTGCAGAAGCTTTCGCAGAATTTCTCCACGAAAGAACCAGAAAAGAATTTTGGGGATATGCAACGGATGAACATCTCACTACAAAGGAATTAGTTGAAGAAAGATATTTGGGAATAAGGCCTGCGCCAGGTTACCCGGCTTGTCCCGATCATACAGAAAAATACAAATTGTTTGAATTATTGAATGCAACGGAAGCTGCCGGCATCACACTTACTGAGTCACTTGCTATGTATCCTGCATCTTCGGTTTGCGGTTGGTTTTTTGCTCATCCTGAAAGTAAATATTTTGGCGTAGGAAAAGTTGCGAAAGACCAGGTGGAAGATTATGCTAAGAGAAAAAACATGCCTGTTGAAGATGTTGAAAGATGGATAAGAAGTAATCTTGATTATGAATAATTTTGTTTGACTTTTCCCATGTTGAATCTGACTTTGTAACACATGTAGAATATGCGCATTATAACTTACAATGTAAATGGTATAAGAGCGGCAATAAAAAGAGGATTTATTGACTGGCTTAAAACTGATCCGGCAGATATTATTTGTATGCAGGAGATAAAGGCAAACAGGGATGATATCGATATCGAATCAATTGAGTCTGCAGGTTACCGCACATATTTTTTTAGTGCTCAAAAAAAAGGATATAGCGGCGTTGGGATTCTAACAAAGCTGTTACCCGATAATGTGGAATATGGCCATGCTAATGAACAAAGTGATTTTGAAGGAAGAGTAATTCGTGCAGACTTTAGTGATATTACTCTAATAAATGCTTACTTCCCCTCTGGCACAAGCGGCGAGCACAGGCAGTCTTACAAATATGTTTGGCTTGATGAATTTCTTGCTTACCTCGATGATCTTCGGAAGACAAGAAAAAAAATAATTGTTTGTGGAGACTATAATATTGCCCACAAAGAAATTGACATCCACAATCCAGTTGCCAACAAAAAGACAACTGGCTTTTTGCCTGAAGAAAGAGCCTGGATGGATAAATTTATAGCCAACGATTTTATTGATGGTTTCAGGCATCTTAATAAAGAGCCGCATCAATATACATGGTGGAGTGTAATGCGCCCATCTACACGCCTGGAAAATAAAGGATGGCGAATAGATTACATCAACGTTTCCACTAATCTAAAGAGCATGATTAAAGAGGTAAAAATTTTTCCTGAAGTAAAACACAGCGACCATTGCCCTGTTTATCTTGAGTTAAAATCCTGATTATGTTAATCTATAACGTTACAATAAAAATTGATAATAATATTGAAAGCGATTGGATTACCTGGCAAAAGGATGTATATATCCCGGCAGTAATGAGGTCAGGATTTTTTTATGATAGCCAGTTTTCAAAATTGATCAGCCATCAGGATGCAGACGGGAAAACTTATGTGGTACAGTTCTACGCGAAAGATGACGATGCTTTTGAGAACTATAAAGCGCGGCATGCCGGTGAATCTAATGATCTCTTGTCAGCAAGATGGGGCAATAAATTTGTTGTATTCGAATCGCTGCTTGCAGCTGTGCAGTAATTGTGAATAATATTTTAAACTCCACCATATTATTTTTTGGTTTATATAGGTAAACCCCCTACAGTAAAGGACTTTCAGTGATGTATGCTTTGAAATTAGCTCCTGTACTGCATTTGATAGATATGGCGAAATCTATTTTATTTTTATTCAAATTCAATTTTTCGTTTAAATCCTTGCCAATTGTGCATCTTAGCGAAAAGTTGAGAAATAAAAAATTTCAAAAAATTTTGTTCCAAAAAAAAAGCCTCTATATTTGTTGCAGTTAAAAAATCAAATAAAATTATTATGAACAAAGCTGAACTAATCGCAAAAATGGCCGATGATGCGGGCGTTACTAAAACACAAGCAAATGCTTCTTTAGATTCATTTGTGGAAGCAGTTACCAAAACACTGAAAGGTGGTGGTAAAGTAACACTTGTTGGTTTCGGTACTTTTTCTGTGAGCAAAAGAGCTGCCCGTAATGGCCGCAACCCACAGACAGGCGCTGTTATTAAAATTAAAGCTAAGAAAGTAGCTAAATTTAAAGCAGGAAAAGAATTATCATCGAAAATCTGATTTTCGAAATTTTCCAGAAAGCAAGATGCATTTATGTATCTTGCTTTTTTTATGTTATGATTTCATAACTAATAATCAATTGCATTTTCAATTAAATAAAAAAACTATTAATGGGACGAGGAGATAAAAAAACTAAAAAAGGAAAAATATTCCAGGGATCTTTTGGAAAATCCAGGCCAGCTAACCCAAAAAAAGCGGCCGCTAAAACTGCTGAAAAAACTACTGAAAAGAAATAATCTTTTAAGGCGAAAGCCTTTCAATTTTCCATATTTTTTCCACATCAAGCGTGTATTGCAAACGGTCGTGGAGCCTTCCCTGGCGCCCCTGCCAGAATTCAATTAAGTTTGGATGAACTATATAGCCTCCCCAGTTTTTTGGGCGGGGTATATCACCTGTATTAAATTGGTTGCTGTATTTCTCATAATTTTTCTCAAGTATCTCTCGGCTTTCAATAGGCGAGCTTTGGTGTGAACTCCATGCGCCAATACGGCTTTCACGTGGCCTATTATTGAAATAAGCATCGCTTTCAGCTTCGTCTATTTTTTCTACGGTTCCTTCTATTCTTACCTGCCGCTCAATTTCTTTCCAAAGAAAAACTAAGCATGCAAAAGGATTATTTTCTATTTCCTTCCCCTTCCTGCTATCATAATTTGTAAAAAATAAAAACCCATTTTCATGCAGGCCTTTCAGTAATACGATTCTTGCAGAAGGCTTACCTGATGAGTCACATGTTGCAAGCGTCAT
>JBDTSD010000354.1:0-2960 GCA_039931355.1 Ginsengibacter sp. | reverse complement strand
GCGTGCGCTGCAGCCGGGCGTAAGAATAATGCGGACAGATTCCGCTTCTCCATTTGGATTAACAGATAAATAATTCACCTTCCCTTTTTCATCGCCTTTGGTAAGATCATATTCTTTATCGCGGGTAACGCCTGTTACATTAAACCTCTTGGCATAGCTTATTCCTTTTTTACCTTCAGCGTATATCATATTGTACGTCGTGCGTTCATCGTTCTTTTTAAAAACAGCGACGTGTATAATGTCTTTGCCAATAAAAACCTTGTCAGCTACTTTTACCACTTTCATTTTACCTCCTTTGGTAAACGCGATCACATCATCAAGGTCGCTGCAATCATCTACAAATTCATCTTTTTTCAATCCAGTGCCAATAAAACCTTCAGACCTGTTTACATAAATCTTGCTATTGGCAATTGCTACATTCTTAGCCTGGATGGTATCGAACAATTTAATTTCCGTTTTCCTTTCCCGGCCATTGCCAAACTTTTTTAATAACCCGGTGTAGTAAGCAATTGCATATTCTGTAAGGTTATCTAAATGATCGTTTACCTGCTTTATATCTTCCTGCAGGTTTCGTATCTGCTCATTCAATTCATCAATATCAAGCTTATAGATTCTGCGTACAGGCTTTTCTGTTAGTTTTAAGATATCTTCCTTCGTTACCTCTCTTCTTAACTGCTTAATAAAGGGAACAAAAGCTTTATCAATAGCGACGATTACCTTCTCCCACGTTTCATGCTTTTTCTCCAGCTCCTTATAAATTTTTTCTTCAAAAAATATTTTTTCAAGAGAAGTATAATGAAGTTTTTCTTTCAGTTCTTGCAGTTTTATTTCCAGTTCTTTTTTGAGTAACTCACGGGTATGGTCAGCCGAAATTTTCAGCAATTCGGTTACTCCCGGAAATACGGGCTTTTGCCCATTAATTACACACGCATTAGGTGAGATGGAAACTTCGCAATCTGTAAAAGCATATAAGGCATCAGTCGTTATATCCGGGGAAATACCCGGAGCGAGCTCCACGCTTATCTCCACTTCTGCCGCAGTATTATCCGTTACCTTTTTTATTTTGATTTTGCCGTTGTCGTTTGCCTTTATGATGCTATCAATTAATTGAGTGGTAGTTGAGCCGTACGGCACATCCTTTATGATTAACGTCTTCTTATCAACCTCTTCTATTTTCGCACGCACTCTTATCTTACCACCCCGAATGCCATCATTATAGTTGCTTACATCAATAGCTCCACCTGTTATAAAATCAGGATATAACTCAAACTTTTTATTCTTGTAATATTTAACAGATGCCTCTATTAACTCACAAAAATTATGAGGCAAAATTTTTGTCGCCAATCCCACTGCAATACCATCGGCGCCTTGTGCAAGCAGCAAAGGAAATTTCATTGGCAGCGTTACGGGTTCATTTTTTCTTCCATCGTAACTTAATTGCCAGTTAGTGGTTTTGTTATTAAAGGCAACCTCAAGAGCAAACTTACTTGGGCGGGCTTCAATATAACGTGGTGCTGCCGCTTCATCGCCGGTGCGTACATCACCCCAATTCCCCTGCGTTTCAATAAGCAGGTCTTTTTGCCCAAGATTTACCAATGCATCACCAATGCTTGCATCGCCATGTGGATGGTACTGCATACTTTGCCCGATAATATTAGCCACTTTATTAAAGCGCCCATCATCCATTTCCTTCATTGCATGAAGAATGCGGCGCTGTACTGGTTTGAGGCCGTCTTCCACCGCAGGCACCGCCCGCTCAAGAATTACGTAACTCGCATAATCAAGAAACCATGTTTTGTATTGACCAGATAAACCTGCATCACTGTGGCTATACTCTTCCTTTATAGTTTTACTCATAAATAAAAAAATCAATAAAAATGTTCAGATACGTTTTGTTTTGTAAAAAAATTTGTGCTCAAAAAATTCAAATCTATCAAAGTAAAAATAAAAAAAATACAAGCGGTGGCGCCGATATTAATCACAAACCATAAAAAAAGACTTTGGCATATTTGAATACGACTATCAAGCGTGTTATTAATTCACTCTTTGAATGCTCTTTAAAATTTGTCGTAGTAAATTTTCTAATACAAATATTTCATTTAGCAAATAATTATCTTTGACCAATGAATTTAAATGACAATGCAACCTTCAGGATAGCAATATTGGATCTATATGAAGGTTTTGAAAACCAGGGTATGAGATGTTTGCGTGAAATCGTAAAAGAATTTGGAGAAGCGCAACAACTTAATATAGTACTTGACGAATTTGATGTGCGTTTGAAAAATGAAGTACCCGATGTTAGTTACGATGCATATATAAGTTCAGGCGGCCCTGGCAGCCCAATAGAAAGCGAAGGATCTGAATGGGAAAAACAGTACTTTAATTGGCTTGGTGACATCGAAAAATGGAATGAGAACGAAGCGAATGTCCAAAAGAAATATGTATTCTTCATTTGCCATTCATTTCAATTGGTTTGCAGGCATTGGAAACTTGCAAATGTATGCGCCCGGAAGTCCACATCTTTTGGCGTTTTCCCAATTCATCTTTTGGAAGGCATAGATGAACCCGTTTTCAATGGAATGAATGACCCATTTTATGCGGTGGATAGCCGCGACTACCAGGTGATTGAACCGAGAATGGATATTCTTTATAAGAATGCGACAATATTATGTATAGAAAAAGACAGGCCACACCTGGATTATGAAAGAGCTATTATGGGCATGCGTTTCAGCGATTATTTTATTGGGACACAGTTTCATCCGGAAGCAGACCCAATTGGCATGAGCATGTACCTGCAAACTGAAGCTAAGAAAAAATCGGTAATAGAAAACCATGGCCAGCAAAAGTGGGAATCAATGATTGATCATTTAAATGATCCGGATAAAATTATGTGGACCCATTCTCATATTCTTCCCAACTTTTTAAATATTGCCTTGAAAAGCCTTGCAGGCATGTTGGTA
>JBDTSD010000353.1:0-2979 GCA_039931355.1 Ginsengibacter sp. | reverse complement strand
ACGCTATTACTCAACCTAAGAATATTACTGTAGGTAAATTTTCCATCGGCATCGATCATTTTTAAACGATAATATAGTTCCTGGCTTTGGCCCGCTTTTTCATCTATAAAAAAATATGAATTTTGGCCCGCTTTTTTTGAACCAATCTTTGCAAACGCAGTTCCGGTTATACTTCTTTCAACTTCAAATAATGCAGTGTTGGTTTCATTGGCTGTTTTCCAGTTTAATTTTACCTGATTTTGATTGAGCGTGCCAGTAAAGCTTACTAACTGTAAAGGCAACACGACAGTTATTGCATATTTAATTCCCAAATAACTTTCAACCTGCTGCCTGTCAACAGTTATAAGGGGCGAACTGTATACTATCAATTCATAAATATCGATTGAACCATTTGGGCCAACACCACTGCTTACGACAGAAAGAGAATTAATAGCAGTATTTGCCGGCACTCCGGTCGAAGCGACTTGCCCCTTTAATGCTCCATTAATAAATAGTGTATTACCTATGGAAGAGTTGGGGATAAAAATAGCACTGCCAATTTCTTTTTGGTTAGAAAGTGTGTAAACATTATCAGAACTAATAACACTGTTGGTATTTAAGAAGGAGCCGGTAGTATTATTTTTACCATAAATAAATTGAGAGCTTGACTTATTTCCCTGGATGGTAAACCCGGCGGTCGCATTAGACAATGGCGAGTTAAGTTTATAGACCATAAAAACGCTTAACCCTGTGCTTGTGGCAGGCCATATCACAGCGATCTTATTTTGCATGTCAGTGCCGTGATACATCGGGAAAGGCAAGTAAGATGTCGAACTTACGAACCTCAATGCCTGGTTTAAGCCGTCATTGACAATTAAAGGAGATTCAAAAAAATCCACTGTCTTCAAATCATTGCCATTGCCACTCTGGTCGGCCCACGTAGCAGGATATATCACAGACGAATATCCCGCATCTGCCTTATACCACATTTGCAAATCGGTTGTTGGGATTTGGGCTTTTATAGCATTCGCCGTTAACACCAGGAAAAATAAGGATAGATATTTTTTCATAAAAATAATTTTATCACTTTAACGAGGCCATGTTAATCACGAACCTATATTTAACATCGCTTGCCAGCATCCTTTTATACGCATTCTGAATCTCCTGGATCGGTATTACTTCCACATCAGCGCTGATATTATTCTCAGCACAATAATCAAGCATCTCCTGTGTTTCAGGCAGTCCGCCAATCAAAGAACCTGCAATACATTTTCTTGTAAAAACAATGTTGAAGGCAGGTACAGTCATCGGCTCTACCGGAAGTCCAACGCAAATAAGCTTTCCGCCGGTCTTAAGCATTGCGAGGTAAAAATTATAATCGTGCGGAGCAGATAATGTGTCAAGAATAAAATCAAATTTGTTCAATACGGATTTCGTTTGTTCTTCATCGGTAGTAAGTACAAAATTGTGTGCGCCTAATTTTTCAGCATCAGCTTTTTTTTCCGGACTAGTACTCAACACGGTCACATCTGCACCGAACGCAGCAGCAAATTTCACAGCCATATGCCCAAGTCCGCCTAAACCTATAATAGCTACTTTATGCCCTTTACCAACATTCCATTGTTTCAAAGGAGAATAAGTCGTGATACCTGCGCACAGCAATGGAGCTGCCTTTTCAGGAGATAATTTGTCTGATACTTGTAAAACAAATCTTTCATCAACAACAATCTTTGACGAATAGCCACCTTGTGTAAGTGTGGTACCATCTTTTTCATAAGCGCTGTATGTATAGACTGCCCCATTAAGACAATGCTGCTCCAGTCCATCCTCACAATTTTCACATTCCCGGCACGAATCCACGAGGCAACCTACACCAGCAATATCACCTGACTTGAATTTTTTTACATGATCGCCGACAGAAACAACGCGGCCAACAATCTCGTGGCCGGGCACCATAGGATAGAGTGATATTCCCCAATCATTGTTTATAAAATGAATATCCGTGTGGCAAACGCCACAATACATGATTTCAATTTCTACATCATGAGGGCCGGGATCGCGCCTTTCAAAAGTATAAGGAGTAAGGGTTTCGCCGGCACTTTGTGCGGCATAAGAGTTAGTGGAGATCATAAAAATTTATTGAAGTTTTGAAATGAAGGAATGAAAAGCTTCCATTAAGAAGCAACTTCATCCTGGCAAAATATTATTATTCATCCTCAAAAAATTATCCGGATCATATTTTCTTTTAATTTCTTTGAGCCTTGAAAAATTTTCTCCGTAGGCGCTTGCGACTTTTGAGCTATCCTGTTCAAAAACTCCCGTTAATGTTCGTATTATCGATTTCACCGGCCCAGTTACGAATATTTTATCGTACAGCATAAACATCATAGTTAACCCGTAAGCTTCCAAAATCACACTCTCCAATTCCCATGCATTGAATGCGATTGAGCCACAAATATTCGGCGTGTGATGTTTGACAGCGTGGAACCACATGAAGCAAAAGACTTGGGGGCAAATCCCCCGCTAAAAATTTGTTATAGCCATCGATTCCTAAATCTGCTACTCCAGAATAATTGATTGCGATAAGTGCTCCGTCATGGCTTTCAAGTGTGGTGTGAACATTTAGAATCGCAATACCATCAGTTCGGATCGTGAGGCAATCACCACCAACAGCCCGGCAACGTCCCTGAAGTTTTGGACCAGTAACCTCACCTCCCTGACAGTAAAAATTCACCCTGATACCTTCCGCAACCGGGCCAATGACCTCAGGTGGATTTTCCAGTGCGGCTCCAAATGAGAAGATGCTTTCAAGTTGATATTTATAATTATTCATAACTTTTTTTAAATAAAATTTTCGAGAAAAAATAACTAACGTTTAATTTTTATTTAGATGATTTAGATATTCAGTCATTTCAATATCCGCTTTTGCTCGCTTGCGTATTAATAACTTATCCATCCTTTTGCGTTGTACTCCGCATCATTTGCATCGGCAACATTGAA
>JBDTSD010000352.1:0-3043 GCA_039931355.1 Ginsengibacter sp. | reverse complement strand
ATTACTGTAGAAAGATCTTTAAAGTTCTTGCCCGCTAATATTGAATTGGTGGAGATGTTTGAAACATGCCCACTGCGGTACACCGCAAGAGGTTTTGGAGAATACGCCATATCAAATCTCGATGCAATCCGAATCCACATCTCCCAATCTTCTCCATAATGAACGGCAAAAAAGCCACCTACTGCTTCGTAAGTACTTCTTTTTACTACTACAGCGGGAGGTTGCACTAATTGTTTCGAAGCGATTCTTTCTAACCAATTATCAATAATTCCGGTGTAAGGAATTATGTCCCTGTTAGTGCCCCATTGCGTGTTGTTTTCATCAACCCAGTTAAAGTTTGTCATGGCGGTTCCCGCAACTGGAAAGCGATTGAACAAATCTTCAATTTCTTTATAAAATCCATTTTTTACAAAATCATCCCCATGAAGTATGTGTACATAGAATCCTTTTGCCCTGTTGATACAGGTTTCAAAATTTCTCAGGCTTCCCTTATTTTCGGATTGTTGGAAAAAACCAACTCTCCCTTTTCCTATCTCCCTTACCAAAGCGCCAACATCTCCGTCCGTGCTGTAATCGTCTATTACTTCAATTTGCATTTTGTCTTCGCCAGGGTCCTGGCTCAAAACGCCTTCCAGGGTATATCTTAAATATTGCATACAATTATAAGTAGGAATCATCACTGAAAACAAAGGACGGTTTTCTTCATTGGTAAGCGGCAATATGATCGGGGGCGCTTTTGGAATGCGATCTGCCATAGTATGTTATAAAGTGTATTATTGAATACTTATAAAATAATTCATTATTCGGATATTGCTATATCGATTTTACCAGTTTTGAAATTTTTTCACCGATAGTATTCCAGTTTAATTTTTGCATGTATTTTTCAAAAGAAGAAAAACACAGTTCCCGGTACTTATTATTTTTTTCCCGGAGATTGCTGATATAATTTACTGCGCTCTCTACAAAAACTTCCCGGTCGAATATCATACCATTCACTCCATTTTCTATAATGCTGCTATGCCCACCCACATTAGTGGTCAGGCAGGGTAACCCAAATGCATTAGCTTCAGAAAAAGAAACAGGCGTACAATCTGCCAGGCTTGGCATAATTAAAAAGCTACTTTGAGCCAATAGCCTTCCAATTTTCTTTTGTCCTTCTTCTGTAACTTTAGAAAGATAACCGTGATCTATAATATATTTTTTATTCAAATTTTCCGGAAATGTTTTTATACCGGAAATGTGCAACGTTGCAGGAATGCCGATACTGTTTAATATTTCTGTAACCTCCACAGCGTAGTCAACTCCCTTTCTTGTCCAAACTACTCCCAAAAAAAGAAGATTTACATGGGTTTCTAACGACCGTTGCGACACTATCTTTTTTATCTCTTCGTGGGATGGCGTAAAATCAAGATTAGCTCCAAATGGCAATATAAAAACCTTGGATGGATCTGCCTTGTATTCATTTATTGCAGAATCCGCTGCCCACTGTGACGTATATATGAGAATATCAGCATTTGTTATTGCAAGTTGATCTATATTGGTTCCATCTTTCTGGCACTCTTTGGTAAGGCTTGAAAACCCAGGGTAAAAGCTTAGCAGATTTAGAAATGTCGCATCGGTATAAAGGATTTTCTTTAAATTTTGCTTAGTGTGAGCTAAAAAAATCGCATTCGGGGAAAATATATATGCCCCGTCCGGTAAGCGCCTGTTAATTATACGGGCATATCTTTTTGCGACAGCCATATCAAACCTTGAGCTATAGATTTCCTCCTTAACTCTTTTAAAATATTGTATTTTCAGAAGATCCAAAAAAGGAGAAGGAAGAGAGCGGCCATTAATATAGTCTATTTCAAAGCCAGCTTGCATTAACATTTTTGCATAATAAACACCCAATCCTGACCATGCATTAATATTACGGGGGTTGAAGTCGGTTGCTAACTTAATTTTCATTTAGGCTAATAATGCAGTTAATCTTAACTTTTTTACTAATAGCTTTTCCGGTAATTCTAAGGGCAAGAGAGAGTACTCTGCCGGATGGTGGATAATTTCGATAAGTATAGCGATGGAAGTTTTCGCAACTTATTTTACGTTATGATTGAAATTAGAACATCCAACAGCTAAAATAATAATTGCAAATATTTTACAATTCTAAGGAAAAAATTACAAACATTTATGAAAAAATTTAATTTGTCACAGAGAATATAAAAACTATTTACAAGGTCTTTTGGAAAACCTATTTTTATAAACTTAAGATCACGTATTATATATCCGTTCACACTTATATTTATTTTTACTAATTCTAATAGGCGATGCAAAAGGATAAGGTTTGGGAATGGCAAATAGCTCCAAAAACTAGTTATCGGTTTCATGAGCTTAAAAAGCTTTGGTCCTACCGGCATTTTCTTGCAAGTCTCGTGCGACGCGAATTTTTGCTGAATTACCAACAAACTATCCTGGGGCCTTTCTGGCTCATATTTCCTCCATTAATAACTTCTATTACTTACATTTTAGTGTTTACCAAAATGGTGGGGATTTCTACAGGATCTCTACCGCCGGGCTTGTTTTATTTTTCCGGGATTGTTCTATGGAACTTTTTTAGTGATTGCTGGGGAGGAACTTCAAACACTTTTAGAGACAATTCGCATCTGTTCAGCAAAGTGTATTTTCCCCGGATTATCATTCCGGTCTCAATTATCTGCACGCATTTTTTGCGTTGCCTTCTTCAGCTCTGTTTTTTATTTTGCATGGTGGCGTTTTATGTTTTTTTTAAAGATTTTAAAATTTCAATAAATTTCTGGATGCTTGCTTTGCCGTTTGCCATAGTATGTGTAGCCCTTATTGGCCTCGGTATGGGGTTAATATTTTCTGTGATTACTGCAAAATACCGGGACATAAGTAATTTGGTTGGGCTGGGAGTAAGACTTCTTATGTTCGTAACACCGGTTATTTATCCATTAACTTCAATTCCGGAAAAATGGCGATTATTTGTTGTGATTAATCCATTGACATCTCTATTTGAAATTTTTAGATTATCTATTTTAGG
>JBDTSD010000351.1:0-3053 GCA_039931355.1 Ginsengibacter sp. | reverse complement strand
AAAGCTATACCACGCCTGATGATTTCAAAGCCAATCTTGCAAAATTTATAACTGAGTCAAGGAGTAAAAAAACGATTCCAATTTTAATAACACCCGTTGCCCGGCGCAAATTTGATTCGTCAGGAAAAATAGAAGAAACACATACCGCCTACACGCAGTTGGTAAAAGATGTTGCGTTGCAATACAAAGTTCCTTTGATTGATTTGGATTCTTTGAGCCAGCAATTGCTTCAGCAAATGGGGCCGGAAACTTCAAAATATTTATACAATTATTTATCTCCCGGAGAAAATCCGCACTACCCGGAAGGAAGGGCAGACGATACACATTTCAGTGAATTAGGAGCAACAAAAATGGCGGAAATTGTTTTGCATAATATCCAAAATTTACAACTTGAATTGGCAGACAGAATTCGTGGTGTTTCACAGAAAGAAAATAAATGACAAATAATAATTATAAATTTTTAAAGGACGTTGGAATTGGACGTCTTGTCCCTCTCCTTCGGAGAGAGCCTGTCCCGGTTTTTCGGGAGGTTGGGGTGAGGCTTCTGTGTCTTATCGGATTGATGTCATTCGTTTTTCCTTCAAATAAAAAGATCACCATTTGGATGATTGGTGATTCAACAATGTGCGAATACGATTCTTCCCGCTTTCCTTTAGCCGGCTGGGGAATGCCCTTTGCAAAATATTTTGATTCTTCTGTAACGATAGAGAATAAAGCAAGAGGCGGACGCAGTACAAGAACTTTTCTTTCTGAAAACCGCTGGCAACCTATCGTTGATAACTTGCAGGAAGGTGATTATGTGTTTATGCAATTTGGCCATAACGATGAAGCGAAAGAAGAAAAATATAAAGACCGTTATACGCCTGTTCCTGATTACAAAAAAAATCTTATAAAATTTATTACGGAGACAAGAGATAAAAAAGCAAACCCTGTTTTAATAACGCCAGTTACAAGAATGCGTTTTGATAAAGACGACAACATCATGGAAACGCACACGGATTATACCAATGCCTGCTATGAAATCGCAAAGCAATACAACGTTCCCTTAATTGATCTTGATAAAAAGAGCCGTGAGTTATTGCGGCAATATGGCCCAGCAAATTCCAGGCTTTTATTTATGCAATTGGATTCTGCTGAAGTTCCAAATTACCCAAACGGTATAAAAGACAATACACATTTTAATGATTATGGTGCGAGAAAAATAGCAGAGCTGGTGCTTGCAGGTATTAAAGAATTGAAGCTTGATTTGGCTGACAGAATTGTAACGCCTGGAAAAGCTAAAATTGCTACTCCTTCTACGGCCGGCATCACAGGGGTAGCGGATACTTCCTATACAAATTACAGTGCTTATGCTTCTACAAAAAAATCATTTCCAAATATTAAGTTGGTGCAGGAATTTCATTTTTCATCAATAAAAGAAACAAGAGATATTGTTTATTGTACTGCCGGAAAACGGGAATTAAAACTGGATGCATTTATTCCTTCTAATAAAAAAAAGCAAATCCCCGCCGTAATAATTATACACGGCGGTGGCTGGCGCAGCGGCAACAGGACGCAACATTATCCATTGGCTGAAAAGCTTGCCAGCCTTGGCTATGCCTGCTTTACTCCCGGATATCGTTTATCAACTGAAGCATTGTATCCCGCAGCAGTTGTTGATGTGAAGTCATCCATAAGATGGGTTCATGCGAATGCAAAAAAATATAATATTGATACATCAAAGATCGCCGTGCTTGGTTTTTCAGCAGGAGGGCAGTTGGCTGCTTTAGCAGGCGCAACTAACAACAATGAAAAGTTTAATGGAAATGATAATTGCCAGCCAACAAATTCTGATAACGCCCATGCGCTAATTGATATAGATGGCATTCTTGCTTTTATTCATCCGGATTCCGGTGAAGGAGATGATAGCAAGGGAACTTCTGCGGCTACTAACTGGTTCGGTTACACGAAAACTGAAAACCCTGCGCTATGGAATGAAGCATCAGCCGTTTCGCATGTTGATAAAAATACAGTTCCAACGTTATTTATAAACAGTGGGGTTGACAGGATGCATGCCGGAAGAAATGATTATATAAAAGTGCTCGATCAAAATCATATCTATTCAGAAGTGCATACGTTTGAAGGAGCGCCGCATTCATTTTGTTTGTTCGATCCATGGTTTGATCCGACAGTAAAATTTATTGATAGTTTTTTGAAAAAAGTATTTCATACTTAAATCAATTGAGGCTGGCCTGCAATAGTAGTTATGAATTGTATTAGTTTGTTTCAATTCATCGAATTTTAAAAGGAGCGGAAACAACAGGGCATGACTAAGAGAGTGCTAGTTTTCGCTAAATTTGAACAGCACGTGAACGATATATTGAATTGGGAAATAGAAGGAGTAATGATCACATTTACCTTTATTTTTATCGGCCAATATAAGGGTTGCCTTGTAAAGTCTTATTAATATATATTCCTAAATAATCTATTACAAAATGAACAAACCACTTATTTCTATCGTCAACTCCAGCACTTTCGGAAAACACTTTACAGAACACATCAGCACTTTGGAAAAATTTGCAGATATACAACACATAACGGTTCCGGCAGATATTGATGGAGATGCATTGGCAGAAAAAATTAAAAATTCAGATGGTATTATTGCGAGTGTAACGCCAAGGTTTCCACGCAAAACATTAGAGCAGTGTACCAAACTTAAATTGCTTGCAAGACATGGCATTGGCTGCGACAATGTTGATCTTGTTGCCGCTACCGAACTGGGAATCCAGGTATCGAGAGTGAAGGGAATAGTAGAAAGAGAAGCAGTAGCAGAGTATGCTGTAGCAATGCTGATGGCTGCATCGAGACAAATTCCGCAGGGAGCGCAGGCTGTAAAAAACAGCGAATGGGCGAGCCGCTCCCGCATGGTGGGTATGGAATTGCAGGGAAAAACGATCGGTATTATCGGCCTTGGAAATATCGGCTCACGTTCGGCAGAAATTTTATCAAATGGTTTTAGGGCAAACGTTATTGCTTCTGACCCTTATATTGATAAAGAAAGATTCAAACAATTT
>JBDTSD010000350.1:0-3072 GCA_039931355.1 Ginsengibacter sp. | reverse complement strand
GCTTATTCTTTGCGTTATCTCTATGATGCGTTGCAGGAAAATAACCTGAATGTAAAAGAAGTAAGAATGGGAGGTGGCGGCGTCAACATTAAAGTGTGGCCGCAGATCTTCGCAGATGTTTTGGGTGTACCTGTCATTATTTCTACAGCAAATGAAATGGCGCTGGTTGGCAGCTCCATGCTGGCTTTTACGGCAGGAGGGGTGTTTAAAGATTTGAATGAAGCATCAGAAAAAATGCTGAAAGAAAGCAAAAGAATAGAACCAAATAAAACAGCGGTAAACGTTCATAATCAGCGTTACCCTTTTTTCAAAAAACTACGGGAAACGCTTGCACCCTTGTATAAGGAACATGCTGAATTAAGATTTTAAAATCAGTATGCCATTTCTTTTTAGTTAACCCAACTTTCGTGTATTCCGTTCCGTTAGGAACGTTTTGTCGGTAGAAATTAAATGGAAAACCCAATGCGTTCCGAAGAAATGCATTGTGTTTTTTCAAAATAATCTCCCACGAATTGTTCCGATGGGACAACAAGACATTATCCTATAAACAAAGGCACAATATGCCGCTGGTAAAGGTTTTCAGTTACATGTGCAGCAACAATATCTTTATACTTTTTTAATGCAGCATAATAACGGTCGCCGTTCTCTCCGGCAACTTTATAAGCCACATGAATCAATTGCCTGAAGTCCGGATTAAAGTCAGCGTGTTGCTGATTATGGCGAAGCGTATTTGCAAATTTTTCACCGCTCCATCCATTTACTTCCTCTGCAGTTGGCAGCCTGCTTTCTTTTACATCAATTACGGTTGCATAAGGCCCGCACAGTTCATCAAAACGGCCTAAAGCCTTAGCATAAATTTCTTTCGCAAGTTCCAGCGCTTCGTTACCAGCCTCGGCAAGCCCAATCATTTCTTCCAGCCACGTGGTGCCAGCCGTTTTTAGATGGATGCCGGTATCATGTTTTTTAATCAGCTCTCTTATTGGTTTGTAAAGTGAAAATTTATCGCTTCCTGAGTGTACACTTAGTTTTAAATTTTCCGGCAAGCCAAATTCTTTTATAGCCTGCCTTATCACGAGGATATCTTCTTCAAATTCTTTTGCGAATTGCTGCAAGTTTCCAACGTAGTCAACACCTTTATTAAACCGCCCGGTAAATTTTGGTGCAATAGTCTGGGCCTTTATTTTATTATCAGCGAGGGCGCTTAAAATAAAAAATAATTCTACCGGCGTTTGCGGATCATTTACTTCGTCCATTGAAACTTCGGCAATAAAATTATCTTCACCTTTCGCATTGGCAATATGTTTATACAATTTCCCTGCTTCAATAGCAGCTAATAAAAATTTATTTGCAATGTCACGAAGCATATTTTCGGTTACTTCAAATTGTTCACTGATACCGGGGATAGACAAGCTTCCTATGTATTTCTTCCGGCGTTCTACAAATGCATTTATTTCACTTTCAGGTGCAGGTTTACCTATGTAATCAGCTACATCCAAAGTAAAAAAATCAGAGCTTTCAATAAAGCCATCTACGGTTGCTATTGTAATATGATCAGCGTCCGCGCGGTATGGACCGGCCCAGCCCAAAGCTTTTACCGCTGCATCTGCTTCTGCTCGTAATTCTGCCGGCGAAGTCTTTATCGTTATATGTTCGCGATTTGATTTGTTCCAAATTGGGGTAATATCAACGCCCTGTTCTTTAGCTTTTATAACTGCTGCTAACTGTGCTTCACCCTGGTGGGCAAAACGGTCACCCATGCCGAAGGAAAATGTTTCTAATTTCATATTTGTGTGTTGTATGTAAGGTTACTTGATTAAATTGATAGGTATAATTTTACTCCGCATTTAATTGAATTCCTCTAAGATGATGATAGTAATTTTATAGCCTGCATTCTTCGCCAGCGGCGCAATGGCTATACGCCACTAAATGCACTAAATCCGCCATCAATAGGAATAACAACTCCTGTTACAAACCTTGATCCATCGCCACAAAGCCAAAGTAAAGTGCCCGTCAGGTCATCGGGTGTACCAAAGCGGCCCATTGGTGTATGCTCTATAATTGTATTGCCTCTTGCTGTCAGGCTGCCATCAGCTATGGTTAATAAAGTCCTGTTTTGATCAGTGAGAAAAAAACCGGGTGCCATCGCATTTACACGAATGCCAACTTTTGAAAAATGAACTGCCAGCCATTGCGTGAAATTAGAGATAGCTGCCTTGGCACCACTGTAAGCAGGTATCTTGGTAAGCGGCCTGAATGCATTCATTGAAGAGATGTTGATGATGGTTGCACCTTCCCTGCCTATCATATCTTTTGCAAACACTTGCGTAGGCAATAAGGTTCCAATGAAATTAAGATCGAAAACAAATTTGATGCCTTCAGGATCGAGGTCAAAGAAAGTTTTTAGTTCTCCACCAGCTTCAAGATCTTGCTCAGTAAGAAATGGATTAGAGGTTGTTCCTTTTGGATGATTACCACCGGCGCCATTAATAAGAATATCACAGGGGCCTAAAGCATTCAAAATCTTCTTATGTGCCTCTTTTAAACTATTAATATCTAAAACATTTGCAGCAACACCCATTGCCTGTCCACCTTTGTCGGTTATTTGCTTTGCTACTTTTTCTGCATTCTCTACCTTTAAATCAAGCACTGCAATCTTTACTCCTTGCTCAGATAGCGCTATCGCCATCGTGCTGCATAGTACTCCGCCGCCACCTGTTATAACGGCCACTTTGTTTGATAATTCTGAGGACATTTTTTTATTTATTTATTTGTGTACAATAATTAGTGTAAAGTCACTTGACTGATATGCAATTCATCAATACCCAAATTTAGCCGGGCCATAGTAGAATTGATAACTTTTGCTTTGAGATAAAATCAAAATATCGGGTATAAAATTAATAACGTGTGAAAAGCTCGATGCCTTTACAAAAGACCCAAGAATTAAGAAAGAAAATTCTATAAATTCCGTAAGCGCAAGATAAGAAACCTTTTCTACCTATGATAGGGCAGTCTAAAATATTCACTCCTTTTTCTCTGGTTTTAAAAAGCTAAAAGCACGCTTTGTTGCAAATT
>JBDTSD010000349.1:0-3072 GCA_039931355.1 Ginsengibacter sp. | reverse complement strand
TGCATTTCTGCAATCGCCTGTTTCGCATCTTCTTTAATTTCATCTGCAATAGTTATGTACCCTGTATATTTTTCATTTACTGCAACTACTACAATTGTATCAGCTACACTTTCAATTTCAGATGGATATTCAATATTAAACTTCTTCAACAATTTTACATTTCCCGCTAAAATACTTTTGCCATCAATCGTTCCTTTTAGTCCATGCCCTGAAACTTCTTCTACATTTTCAATCTTCACATCTTTAATAACATCACCTGCATATTCAACAACTGCTTTTGCAATTGGGTGAGTAGAATGGCTTTCAATTGCTGCCATTATTTTAATAAGCTCCTTCTTATCTATATCTTTTACAACCACCTCCTGCACCTTAAAAACACCTTTGGTAAGGGTGCCTGTTTTATCCATAATTATTAGATTCACTTTTGTAATTACATCCAGGAAGTTTGAGCCCTTAAAAAGAATCCCATTTTTTGATGCAAGACCGATTCCTCCAAAATAGCCCAAAGGGATTGAGACAACTAACGCACACGGACAACTGATGACAAGAAATACTAATGCCCTGTAAAACCAAACATCGAAAATGTATGGATCCACAAAAAAATACGGAACTAAACATACTGCTACGGCCAATGCAAAAACTATTGGCGTGTAAACTTTTGCAAACCTGCTTATAAATAATTGTGTTTGTGATTTTCGCGCTGTTGCATCCTGCACCATTTCAAGGATCTTGCTTAGTTTACTGTCTTTAAATAATGATTTTACTCTTACTTCTGATACCTTATCGAGATTAATCATTCCGGCAAATACTGCTTCACCCTTTCTTTTCGTATCGGGCTTGCTTTCACCTGTTAATGCCGCCGTATTGAAAGAAGCATTTTCTGAAATCAATTCTCCGTCAAGGGCTACTTTTTCGCCATGCTTCACCTGGATTATCTCATCAATATCAATCTCATTTGGATGTACAACTTGTGTTGACCCATTTCTTATTACGGTAACTTCATCTGGCCTTATGTCCAGCAAAGCTTTGATGCTTTTTTTCGCTTTATTAACCGCTGATTCCTGGAACCATTCTCCAATAGAATAGAAAACCATAACTGCAACACCTTCACTGTAAGAGCCGATAGCAAAAGCTCCAATGGTTGCAACGCTCATTAAAAAAAACTCGTTGAAGAAATCAAACCGCTTTGCCTTTCTGAATGCCATGTATAAAACATTATAGCCCGCAAGTAAATAAGCCAATAGAAATATGACGAGATTAAACGGGAAGATTGGAACATAATCAAATCCAAATTGCAATACGAGCATTATCATTAAAATAGCAAGCGACAGCAACAATTGCCAATGACTTTTCCAACCTCCTTTTTCATCACCGATATGATCGTGATTGTGACCATCATTGTCTAAATTTTTCATTTTGTGTAAAACTTTTTCATCCGTTGCGTCACAGCAGTCATCATCCTTCGCCTTTTTTAATTTGATATCTTTTATAGCTTCCATAGTATTTTTATTCAGTGAATGTAAAAAGTAAGTATGCCTGTAATAATCAGGGTTAATCCGGTAATTATTCCCGCATTGTGTTCGAGCCGGTGCCAGTTGATTTTTATAATTCCTTTGTAAGCTATTCTCACCCAAAGCACCATTCCGCTTACAGAAATTATTAAATATAATAGAGCAATACTTAGAATAGCAAGCCATCCAAAAGTGCCTGCCAATAAAAAATAGGCTTCTATTTCCAGGCATGGAGAAAAGAACATAGCAACCACAAGCATAGCTATCATTTTATTTTTTGACGATACCGGCTTCGGTTCATTATGCAAATGAAAATGCTTGTGACGGTGATGCTGGTAAATAAAAAAAAGCCCGAATACAATTAATACTAACGGAGCAACTATGTGCGAAAAATGCTGAACAGATTCTGTTAGCGTTATGCCTAACAAACCAATTACTACCCCGATTATTATCGTGCTCAATGCATGGGCCAGCCCGGAAAGAAAGGTAACTTTTGTTACTTCACTTATCGTCCAGTTTTCCTTTCTGCCAATGGCAATTACCGGCAACCAATGGTTAGGAATTACGCCATGTAGCAGGCTCAATAAAATACTTCCTATTATTATTTGGTTCATGCTATTATTAAGAGACTATTTTTAAAAAGCTTTCATGCTGAAATACTTTTTCAATCTTCAGGTCTCGATGTTTCATAAATTTTTAAAATTTGAGATTCAATTTCTTTAGGCAAATTATCATGGTTGACCATTTCCAAAATAAGATGCTGATTTTCCCTATCCACTCTCAGGTTATAAAAGTCCTGTAACTTTTCTTTAAGAAAAAAAGCATCATATTCAATTTGCAGCTTTTCAATTCCGGCTTGAAAACTTTTAATCCATGCATTTAATTTTGATTCATCCATAATTATATTTTTTGAATTAGGCAGAATAGTCGTCATGTTTTATTTTTTATTCTTCTTCCCCGATATTCGTCATTTTAGCTGATACAAAAAACGCACCCTTTGTGACAACCTGCGTGTTTGGTGACAGTTCTTTAAAAAGTGTTACTTCTGTAAAGCCTACATCTGATGCGCCTTTTATTACCTGCACTCTTTCTAATAGCAATTCATTATTACTTATTTGCTCTTTTGATTTACCACTATTGGCATTTTTTGGGTGTGCTACCTGTGTATCATTTTTTAAAATAAAAATGTAATCCTGGCCCTGGTAGGATACAATCGCTTCTGTCGGTACAGCGGGCAAAACATTCTCTCCAATACTTATAACTGCCGTTATATTCATACCTTCTATTAATCCAGTTTTATCGCCTTTTACCACAGCGTGAACAGGTATTGTTTTGCTCTCGTTTACAAATGCTGTTCCTATAGAATAGACCTGCGCATCATACTCTTTGCCGGGGTTATTTGTGAGTGTAAAATGTATGGTCTGGTTAGCACGGAGCTTTGGAAGATCTTTTTCAAAGACGAATAAATCCAAATGCAATTGTGAATTATTTACAATCTCTGCAATTGGTGTTGAAGGATCAACATTGGAACCTATTTGTGCTGACACATTACTTATAGTGC
>JBDTSD010000348.1:0-3073 GCA_039931355.1 Ginsengibacter sp. | reverse complement strand
GAAGAATATATACGCATGATAGCTATGAGCCGTATAATGCTGCCTAACATTAAAAATATACAGGCAAGTTGGCTTACCGTAGGCAAGCAGGTTGCGCAACTTTGTTTACATGCGGGTGCCAATGACTTTGGCAGCATTATGATTGAAGAAAACGTGGTGAGCGCAGCAGGCGCGCCACATCGCTTTACCAGCCAGGGGATACAAGACGCTATAAGAGAAGCGGGCTTTGAGCCGCAATTGCGCAACCAACAATATGAATTTAGAAAGATGCCAGAGATGATGGAAGAGCAGGTTATTGACTACTAACTTCTCTCTTCACATTTGTTTCTTCTTTATTCCACCGCTTGTATTTTATCAACATAAGAAATTTGATGGCTCTTTTGTACCGGAGCTTGTATGCTTGAGTTTCTTTGTGGCACTGTTTGAACAGGGGCGTTGCAGGTTTTTCCCAACAAATAATAGATGATAATAAAAACGATAATCGTTCCAAAACATCCGCCACCTAATTTTTTTGCGCCCCAGCCGGCGATTAATGCTCTCACTAATTTATTCATGGTAAAAATTTAAAGAGTTAAGGGAATTTTTGTAGATATAAAATAGGTTAAAGAAATATATATATATAAATATTTTTTATTGTGTTAATGTCTTTCAATAAAAGCAACGTAATGACTGCTTTTATAAATCTTTTTAGTTCTTCTACCATTGACTGACGGTGATGATGGAAGAAGAAGTTCTACGGACTCTTATAAAAATCGTACCAGCTTTACAGGGATGGCATGTTGGGAGATGTTCCATAAATAAAACCATCAATTTTGCTAATAACTTTCTTTATTTTTTTACTAAAATAATTACAACTACTCTTGCGTTATCTTAGAAAATAATTACCAAAATTCCTTCCATGAAAAAAATACTTTGTGCATTTTTCATTTTTACAGCGTTCAACGTTTCCGCTCAAAATAAAATCTCTAAAATAAAATTGACGCCTGTACTTACTTCTGACATTGAAAAAGTAGCAAGAGATTATTATGTTCATTTTGATAACATCAAGGGAGAAAAAATTTCAGAGTCGGAAAATATTATAGAATATGCCAGCAAAATATCGCCTCCCGGCGCTATAGAGAGTACCATTATGCAAATAAAGAGCCTGCAGAATTCATACAGTTGGCAGGCCTTGATGCTCGATACGGAAGATTTTGACCAGGCGGTTGCGGCTTATAAAAAAATTTACCGCCAGCTTGATGGAGCAAAGATTTCATTGGAGAATGGAGAAAGTTATAAATTGACAGGTGAATATGATGCCCCGAGCGAATCACGGGCTTTTGCTTCCAGCATGCTGGAGCTTAATGCGAATAACAAAGCCATAAAATCTTTTAAGATTGAAGTAGCAATCAATTATTCTATGCCTGAATGGAGCGTAAAAATTTACGTTTATGAAAAAGAGAATGATGAAGATATAAGACCAACTGTAAATAACGATTACTAATAGCTGTCAGTAATGATATATTTATTTCTTTAAGCGTTCGTAGAATTCAACACCTTTTGTGCCGTCTGCATTATTAATCATTTGTTTGTACTTGTCCGGGCCGTCCATTTGTATATCTACAGTAAAAGTATTGCCGGCAATAATTGAGTAAGTAGAGTTAAGATCAGTTTCTTTTGCCTGGTTATCTCCTTGCATTACAAAGGTCCCAAACCCTATGCCTGTATGGCTTCTGGAAGCGGAATCTTTCACCGTTTGGCCAAACATAAAATAACCGTTTGCAAAAGACTTATACTGGGTGCGATTATTTTTAATCGAATCTGTTCCATTAACTACAAAAGATATTGTCTCTTTCCACACCCCATCCAGGGGAGATTTTACATCACTTCCCACTTTATTATATACTTCAGTAAGCTTGTATTTCTGATTTCTACTCACGATTTCCGGAATCACCTGGGTATAGCCATCCTGTGTTTTATCAATATCTAACCTGTAAGAAATGGGCGCGTCATTAAAAGCAGTATCGGAAGAACTATAAATTACATTTTCTACAACTTTTCCTGAATCAATATCATACGACCCGACCCCAAACGATGAAACAGAATCATCGGGATTGACTTGTGTGTACATGAAAAAATCATCGGTATAAGTTTTCAGCTGCTTAAGGGATGTGTACTTTGTATCTTTTGTACCATCATTTAAAGTTTGCGAAAGCATCAGGTAGGTGCCAGGCATATTTAAATCTTGTTTTTTGGAATTACAGCTCAGAAGGGATAACGAAATAAAACACAAAATTAGATTTCTCATATCTATAGGTTTTAATCTTCATCAAAGTAAGAAAAATTATTGATAACTACAACGTTAGATCGTCAATTGTGTAAACAATTTTTAAAGATGTAAAAAGAAAATTGACTACCTGTTAGTGTCAATCTTTGAAAGGAAGGGATAAAAAAATTTATTCTATAATGGTAACCGGCGTGCCTACGGGAATATAGCTGTAGAGATCCTTTGCCTCAGTATATTTGAGAGAGATGCATCCGTCAGTCCAGTTTTGATAATAATCTACAGTCCACTCTTCCTGCGGCCTTGTGGCATGTATTGCAATACCGCTTCCTATTCTTGCACTGCGCGGCACTAAGCCTTCAGCAACTCTTTCCTTAAATTTGCGGACGCTTTCTTCATTGGGATAATCAAGCAAAAGTTCAAATCCCCATTTGGGATGAATTTTTTTTAGTAATACTTTAAATTTTCCTTCAGGAGTTCTTTTATCACCCTCCATATATTTATCACGTATATCATTGCTTCCGAAAACGCAGGGATAGGTAGCATACCAGCCTTCATCATCATACACTTTTAATTCATAATCCTTCTTCGAAATAATAATGTAGTAAGGATTGTCTAAAGTTGTTGTGCTGATTTTTTTTACAGAGCTGCCAGGACGGTAAACTGCTCTGGTGGTCTTATTATGTGGAGTGAAAGAAAAAAATATCCAGGAACACAGGATTACAAAAGAAGTATGAAGGGTACGGTTATTCATTTTTTACGGAGAGCTTGCTGCAATTTATTTCAAACGTATCCCCTTGCAAAATTATT
>JBDTSD010000347.1:0-3146 GCA_039931355.1 Ginsengibacter sp. | reverse complement strand
CGCTGGAATTCAAGTTCTTTTTTTGAAAATTCATAACTCGCTTTTTCTATGGCTACGGCACGTTGGCTTGCCAGGTTACTCATGCTGTCTGAATAGGTTTTATACACCCGGTAATATTTAAGCGCATTATTCCCATCTCCCAGCGATTCGTAAATGGAGGAAACAATTTCATTGGCGTCACGCATTAGTTGCACCTGGCCCATCTTTTCGGCCCTTTGCAGTCCGTCTAATCCATTTGCCAGCGCCTCTTTTAGTAAGCCTTGCCGTTGGCGTGCTTTTGCAAGGCCAATCAATGCATTGCAAATGGAAGTTGCATGATCTGTTTGCTTCGAAAGCACGAGTGCATTTTCAAAAAGGGAGACGGATTTTTGCAGGCTATCTAATGCTAAGTAGGCTTCGGCTGTAGAGAGCATGGCCGTTAAAAGCATTTCCCGATCATTTATTTTCAGTGCCAGGCTGTAAGCAAGTGAAAGGTTTTGCAGGGCTTTTGCAGGATCTTTTTGCTGCAGGTTTATTTCGCCTATACCATTATAGGCAAAGCTCATGCTGCTGGTATCTAAAGTTTCCTGTGCAATTTTCAATCTTTGTAAGTAGGTATTTTTTGCTTCATTGAATTTGCCCTGGTAAAATTGAACAATGGCTATATTGTTCAATGCAGCTCCCGTTAATTCTTTATTGCCAATAGCTTCTGCTTCTTTAAGTGATTCGTAAAATTTGCTCAAAGCTTCAGGGTAATTGGCCTGGTTGAGATCTATGATACCGATTCTGTTCAGCACAAGGGAAAGTACTTTTTGGTAATTTATTTTTTTTGCAAGCTGGAACGATTTCTCATAGTATTCTAATGCTTTTTCATAACTGCCTTTTGTTTGAAAGGCGTCACCCATGATTATATAGGTGTCCACTTCTCCTTTTCTGTAGCCTGCTTCACGACAACGTTCGGCATTGCCGGCCAGTATGAGCAATGCACTATCGGGATAACCGGAGGAATATTCATAGGCAAGATCGGTCAGTGTATTTATGTAAGAAGTATCATGCAGGTAACCCGGCTGTTGTGCCAAATGCATCAGCTTTTCTTTTAACCGGGAGGTTGAATTATCCGTTTGTGCCAATACAAAAACCGGAAAGACAATTCCAATCAAAAGAAATAAAAATATTATTCTACACGGTAACTTCATAAGGAGAGGTTGCATGGGCAACCGGTTTAAAAAGAATATTTAACCATATAAAAAATATTTTTAAAGAGATATTTATTTGTTTAAAAAAAGTTCTTTCTATTTATGCAGGAAACATTCAGGAGTAAAAGAAGAAAATTTTTATTCGTTCTCAAAACGGTATGGAATAAACATAATTAAATTTGATGACTCGAAAAAAAAGATTACGTTTATAATTAAACCTAAATATAAAAATATGGAAAATGTAAGTACTGATTTCTTAGAAAGCACTGCTGACTTTACAACGTTAGAAACTCAGCAAATTCCCTCTAATCTGCAAGCTGCTAATTCTCCGGAAGGCGATGATGAAGATGAAGAAGATGACAATAATGAAAAGGAAGATGGCGATCAGGGTGGAGATAAAACTACAGGTTCAGATGACGACAATCCCCCACTTGATAAAGACGTTGTTCATTCCCCGCTTACTACGCAGCCAGGCGGCAAGCCAAAATAGTAAACAGATGTTCTACAAAGTAAATTATACAATTGAGCGACTTTAAAACTAATATTACCACCGCCAATCGCTGATATCGTCATCCTGCACACATTTTCATTATAAGAACCTTTTGTGAAGACTAAACTTTTAATAGGCCATTTCCTGAAGCGCTTTAAATACATGGCGATAGTAAGCGCATTGCTTTTATTAACCATATCTGTAAATTCAAATGGATATATACAGCCGGCTTATGGAATTAATAAAGGAGCAGGCTTTTATAAAAATGAATCGCAGCCAAGAATGTTTCTTATAACCGTGGTTGACTCAGAGGATGACAGTATTGGAAAAAGATGCGCAGTGGACCTTGAAGATGTAATTTATTCATTTGAAGATATTGCAGACTGGCTCGATGTAGAAATGGTAGAACCAAAAGTAATTAAAGGAGACCAGTTCAGCAAAGCAGCGGTGAATGATGCGATTGATAATTGGTTAAAATACCAGGAGCCGGGCGAAGACGATATTGTAGTGTTTTATTATAGCGGCCACGGATTCAGGTATCCGGGTGATGCAAGTCCATATCCGCGTATGTGGCTGAAAACCGCACAGGACAGAAACCCGAAGACGACTAATTTAAGAATGGAAGAAGATATATACAACCGCATAATAAAAATGGGCGCCGGGGTTAATATTATTGTAAGTGACTGTTGCAATACGACTGAAGCCGGGGACATTGCAAACTTTGATGCAGTGACCGTTCCTACCCGCCAGCGGGTTAAGCATAAGCGGGAGAAACCGAGGGAAGAAGATGCTGATGATGATGTTGATTATGGCGATAAACTTTTTATTCCGGGCCATCCATTATCTATTTTAGCTACTGCTGCCGAAAAGGGTGAGTTCGCCGGGGGCAAAGCAGAGACCGGGGGATTTTTTACTAATTACTTCCTGGATGCGCTGGACGATTGCATATACGATAACAGGCTGGCACCTGCGTGGGGAAATATTTTCAAATATGCTGATGATAATGCCAGCTATTGGGCAAAGTCTGCAGAGTGTCCGCAGGCTAAGCATAATGAGCAGGGCAGGTGTGTGCAAACTGTAAAATACAAAATGGAAGATTCCAATTAAATCTGTGAATCAGGCTAGCAATTGAATTAAAAATATTGTTCCTTCATTTTCTTTTGTCTCCACTTTTATCTCACCGCCGTGTGCTTTAATAGTGTCATCGCTCAAACTCAATCCCAATCCAGTTCCCTTCCCTCTTGGTTTGATAGTAAAAAATGAGTGAAAGATTTTATCAGCAATATTTTGCTGAATGCCGTTACCGTTATCATTTATCTGTATTTCACCGTTGTCATTTATTTTCTTTGTTTGTTTGAAACTGCAATAGTTGGCCAATAACTTTCATCTGCAGCTTTCTTCTTTTCATCCGAGACATGGTAACCAGTAAGCTCTTGATTTTATTTCGTTCCAGCTTAACGGCATCAGTAAATTTAATAAGT
>JBDTSD010000346.1:0-3166 GCA_039931355.1 Ginsengibacter sp. | reverse complement strand
GTCAAATGAAGACTTTGCAGCGGTTTGAAAGTCTTTTTCTTACCCTGCAATAGGTCGACCATTTTTGGTGATTAAATATTGTTGAGTTCTTTCCATTATAGCCGGAAAAATTCCTACGGTTTTTCAAACCTTATTAACATTCCTGTCATGCTCTTAGTTTTTTCCAGGAACGATATTTATGATTTTGATTATTGTGCGCATGCTCCGGTGTTTGCATGTTAAGCGAGGGATGCCGCCGCTCTGTGTTATATACTTCTACAGCCTCCTTCACCATCTTATGTGCCGTGCGCAAATCCGGGATTGTTTGCACTAAACCAAATTCGTATTTCAAGATACCATTTATTCTTTCTGCTACCGCATTTTCATACGGGCCGGAATGTTCTGCCGTGCTTAACCACATACCCTTTTGCTCAGCAAAATCAGCATAGCCCGACAGCAAAAAAGAAACGATGCAAGCCAACTTGCGTTTCCACCACCGCGGGCCGCCTGCAGGTTGGGAAGATGTGGCTAAAAAAATTATTAGAATGCCTCGTATAAAAAAATCATTGCTTTAGCGGCCTGGCGAAGCTATGTGTATGCAGCAGGAAACCAGGCGAAACTTAAATAAAAAGCTTTACATCAACTCAATTCAAAAAAATTACTAAAGACCATCCACACGAGAGCAGGAAAGAATGCCGGCCTGCCGGTAGTTGTTTTTGGTTCCTGAACCTTTTGTGCGGTTGAAGAAAAAGAAACTAAAGCCAGGAAGGCGGCAACTACGACGCTGTGTTGCGAAAGTTTAGCATTAAGTTGATTGACATTGATTACCAGATTTGCACTCTTTTCTCCGGAGCCAGGTAATTGCTATCTCCGGGCTGCACATTAAAAGCCTGATAAAAATAGGGATTGTTCATCACCGGGCTGTTTACACGCCATACAGGAGGGGAATGCGGATTATTGTTGATCCACAAGCGGAGAAACTCATCTTTCATTTTTACGCGCCATATTCGCGCAACAGAAATAAAGAACCGTTGGTCAGGTGTGTAGCCGCCGATCTTTGTGGTGTCGTGTCCCTCTTTAGTCAATTTAAAAGCATCATAAGCCATGGCAAGGCCGCCAATGTCTGCCGCATTTTCTCCCACCGTCATGGCGCCATTCACATGCATGGTATCAAGCACGGTAAATTTGTTATAGAGGTCAATTACCTTTTGTGTTTTTTCCTTGAATTTGTCATAGTCATCTTTCGTCCACCAGTTCTTCACGTTACCGTCTTTATCAAACTGGGCGCCCTGGTCATCAAATGTATGCGTGATCTCATGGCCTATCACCATGCCGACGCCGCCATAGTTAAGTGCATCATCAGCATTGTTATCAAAATAGGGTGGTTGTAAAATACCCGCTGGAAAAACAATTTCATTGGCAGATGGATTGTTATATGCGGTAACCGTTGAAGGCGTGGTAAACCATTCTGTTTTATCAACGGGCTTATTCAGTTTGGCAAGTTGAAACTGGTAGTTATTTGCATTAGCCGATACCACATTTTCAAAGTATTTATCTCTGGCTATCGTTACATTGCTGTAGTCTCTCCACTTATCAGGGTAACCAATTTTTTTTGTGATGGCAAACAGTTTTTCTTTTGCTTTTTGCTTTGTGCTGTCGCTCATCCAATCAAGCTTATCCATTCTTGCGCCCATTGCTTTTTGCAGATTATTCACCAATTCCTCTACGCGTTTTTTAGCATCTTCACTAAAGTATTTTTTTACATAAATCTGTCCAAGCGCTTCACCTAACGAATTGTCAACAGCGCTTGCCATTATTTCACCGCGTGTTTTTTGAACAGCCTGCCCCGTCAATACTTTATTGAATTCAAATGCGGCATCCATAAAAGGTTTGCTTAGCAGATCTGTATAGTTGCTGATGGAATAGGCTTCCAGGTAAGTTTTCCAATCGCTGAGAGGAACGGTTTTTAAAGCAGCATCCAGCTTTTCATAATAAGCAGGCTGCCCTACATCTATAGAATCCGTTTTTGCGCCCAGGTTATTCAAAACATTCGCCCAGCCGATATTAGGCTCCTCCTTTGCAAGCGAGGCAACAGCCATTTTATTATAGTTTGCATTTACATCGCGTAATTCTATTTTCGTTCTGTGCGATGAAGCGAGTTGTTTATCTATGTTGTAAACAATATCAGCATCTTTTGTTGCAGTTGCCGCATCGCTGCCGGTAAGCTGGAACAGTGTAGCGAGATAGGTTTTATATGCCTGCTGAATGGCAACACCGGGTGCGTCTGTTTTAAAATAATAATCCCTCTCCGGCAAGCCAATACCAGCCTGGTAAATATGCGCAATATTAAGGTTGCTGTTTTTATTATCCGGGCCTACATTAAAAGCGAAGAGAGAAGTATTAAATACTTTTGCTTCACCGGCAACAAACTTCATTAAAGAGGCAACGTCGCTGATGCCGTCAATGCGGGCAAGTAATGGTTTGATGGGATCGTAACCACGTTCATTGATCGTATTTGTATCCATGCCCGCAGCATAAAAATCACCAAGTTTTTGTTCAATACTTCCCGCTTTGTTCTTTGCTTTCGAAATGCTGTCCAATATGCCCTGCAAACGCAAACGCTGCGGGTAATTCATAAACATATATGCGCCTACGCCTGCTTGTGAAGGTGGTATTTGGGCTGAATCGTACCATGTATGATTTACGTACCTGAAAAAGTTATCGCCGGGTTTAATGGAAGAATCAATGCCTGATATATCCGCAACATTTTTATCCGTAGCGTTTTTGCATGCCGCTAACAAAAGCAAGGCGGCAAAAAGAAATAATGATCTTTTCATGAACAGAAATTTTATGGAAGTAAAATGATTATTGGCCAAAACTTACCTCTTCTTACGCAGAGATGAGATTGATTTTTATTTGCCGAAGATAATTGTTATAACTGTTTTTCAATTTGTCGTTGAAGATTTCTTTCCCATGTTCAACTTCTCACTTTTGCAGGGCAACACTTGCACTCGATGTGTTCAGTCTTTTGCTAGTTGCCAGCTTAGTTTACAGAAGGGTTTACCAATAGGCCCACAAGGGTTTGCGATAGAGTATGACAAGTTGTAAATTAGCTACATGTTACCATCACCAAGAACTGACACACTTAATGAATGGAGTTTTTTTGAAAAAATTCTTTTCAGGTTTA
>JBDTSD010000345.1:0-3183 GCA_039931355.1 Ginsengibacter sp. | reverse complement strand
AAAAAGATGTAGCTGATTTCTTTTACAGCCTTGATGGAAAAACCTGGAAAGCATTAGGCACACAGCTTAAGATGGCTTACACGTTTCCACATTTTATGGGTTATCGTTTTGCATTGTTTAACTACGCCACCAAAATTACCGGGGGTGCCGCCGCTTTTGATTTCTTTCATAT
Source organism: Ginsengibacter sp. (assembly GCA_039931355.1). Classification (GTDB taxonomy): domain Bacteria; phylum Bacteroidota; class Bacteroidia; order Chitinophagales; family Chitinophagaceae; genus Ginsengibacter. The sequence continues at coordinate 3,011 of JBDTSD010000345.1, read as the reverse complement.
TACGGATACGATTCAATGATAAGATTCTACGCAGGCAGGCTGTAATAACGTGGTAAGGAACAGCATATAATAGAGGCCGTTATCCAAGTTTATAAATAATACGAAATGCAATTGGGCATACAGCCCAATATCACTCATATATAATCACTCCTAAATAGTTTTTGATGAAAAAATTTTTGTTATTCGCTATCCTGCTTTCTTCTGTTTCAGAACAACTAATTGCCCAGACTTCAAAGCAGCATCAAATCTCAAAACAAAATAAGTCTTCCATCCGGGAACGGATCATAACAGCGCGGGAAATTAATAAGACAAGTATTCCTTTCGATTTTGACTGGAGGTTTGCGCTGAACGACCAGCCCGGCGCTGAGCAGCCTGGATTTAATGATTCTAAATGGCGCTTATTGGATGTTCCTCACGATTTCAGTATTGAACATCCTTTCGGTATTGAATATAAAACGGGAGCAGGCGGAGGATACACCTATAGCGGCATTGGCTGGTACAGGAAACACTTCAAAACAGGGAAGGATTTTTTTAATAAGAAGGTTATGGTTTTGTTCGACGGTGTTTATCGCAACAGCGAAGTATGGATCAACGGACATTACCTTGGCATTCGTCCATACGGTTATTCTTCTTTTTATTACGACCTCACGCAGTATTTGAAACCAGCTGAACAGCAAAATGTTATTGCCGTAAAGGTGAATACTACCGAACAACCCAATTCGAGATGGTACACCGGTTCGGGAATTTACCGGCATGTATGGTTGGTTGCAAAAAACAAACTGCATATTGATCAATGGGGTGTTTTTGCCCGCACAGTTGAAGCAAGCAATGAAAAGGCCAGCGTTGATATTTCTGTAGAATTGAGCAACGAAAATAATGTCGGTCAATCCTGCATCATCATTACAAAATTGATAGATGCAGCAGGTAAAGAAGCAGGGAGAGCCGAATCGAAAGTGGATGCCAGACCTGGCCCGGCAATTAAAATCGAACAAACTATCAGGGTTAGCAAACCTAATCTATGGTCTATTGAAAAACCCAACTTATACAGGTTGCTGATAGAAGTGAGATCGGGCGGAAAGGTGGTTGATAAGTATGTTTCATCTTTTGGTATAAGAACATTTCAATTCGATCCCAACAAAGGTTTTTCCTTAAACGGAAAACATGTAAAACTGAAAGGAGTAAACAACCATCACGATAACGGGCCATTGGGTGCCGCAGTTTTTGATGGTGCGGATAAACGCAGGTTGAAAATTTTAAAAGCTATGGGTTGCAATGCGATCAGGATGAGCCATAACCCTCCATCACCGGAATTGCTCGACTATGCAGACAGCCTGGGTTTTGTAGTGATTGATGAAATATTTGACGAATGGATGGATGGAAAAACCCCGGGTGGATATGCACCTCATTTTATGAAATGGTATGAAAAAGATGTTGAGAATTGGATCCGCCGCGACCGCAATCACCCTTCTGTTATTGCCTGGAGTATTGGCAACGAAGTTAGAGAACAGTACAATAAAGAGAATGCATTGAAAATAACCAAAATGCTGACAGATGCTTCGGGTAAATACGATAATACCCGTCCGTTTACGGCAGCATGTAACGAAATCCTCAATGTCAATTCGTTTGGAATAGGTGAGTTGCTGGACTTAGTTGGTTATAACTATCAGGAGGCTTATTATAAAACCGATCATGAAAAATATCCTGACCGGGTAATCTTCGGGTCTGAAACAGTCATCTATCCATACCATCCTGGCAATTGCAATCAATTGCGCTCCTATGATCAATGGCTGGATGGCCAGTTGAAAGATTATGTAGCAGGCGAATTTCTTTGGACGGGATTTGATTATATCGGCGAAGCAGGTATTGGCGATGTGGGTACCGGTTGTGATTACTGGAAAACATGGCCGGGCTGGCCATGGCGTGGAGCGGCTTGCGGCGTGATTGACATGTGCGGTTTTCCCAAACCGGCGTATTGGTTTAGGAAGGCGCTTTGGAATAATGAACCCATGGTACATATTGCCGTGCAAACCGATACATCTGCAAGGAACAGGGAACTGTGCTCATTTTGGAGCTGGCCAAAAGTAGAGACGCATTGGAACCATAATAAGCAAGGCGATACACTTGCAGTACATGTGTACACGAACGTACCTGAAGTAGAATTGAAATTAAATGGAAAGTCATTAGGCATCCGCAAATGGGATCTTAAAAGTGAAGCTTTTCTTTTTTGGGAAGTGCCTTATGAACCTGGCAAACTGGAAGCTATAGGAAAAACAGCGGATGGAAAGACTGTCTCCTTTGCTGTTCAAACAGCAGGTGAACCGGCTAAAATAGTTCTATCGGCAGATCAGAAAGTATTGAAAGCAAACCGGCAGGACTTAAGTTATGTTTCTGTTCAAATTGTTGATGCCAATAACATACCTGTACCTTTTGCCAGTAACATGATCAGTTTTGAAGTTACCGGTGCAGGTAAACTTGCGGGAGTAGGCAACGGCAATCAGCAAAGTCATACATATTTAAAAGGAAACCAGATGGAAGCCTGGCAGGGAAAATGTCTTGCCATTATACAGTCAACAAACAACAAAGGAGAAATAAAAGTTACTGCCAAAAGCGGATCGCTGCCTGTAGCAACAGCTACATTGAAAGCGGAATAAATTCAAACTCGATCAATAAAGCAATTGGCGCACATGCAGAGTCTGTAATTATTTATCAATTGCCCCGAAGTGGAAGTTCGATAAATAAGATCTTCAAAAATCATTCATCCTATCAATTATAAATCAAAAATTTAAAACAACGTTTTTAGATAAAATAAAAAATCATGTTTAGAAAAAAATTGTTGTTAAGTACGGTGTTTGTCATCTCTTTTTTGGGATATAAAAAAGATGTAGAAGCTCAGACTAATGCGTATAAACCAAAAGTGGTTATAGAAAAACTGGAAGAGAAATTCACAAATGTTTCACCGAAACTCCTCACCAATAATGCGAATCCATTATTGGATTTTATATTTACGGCCG
>JBDTSD010000344.1:0-3214 GCA_039931355.1 Ginsengibacter sp. | reverse complement strand
GTAAAAGTTTCACCAACGATCAAAGGAATTAAAGAAGGAAAAGATGAAGTGCTTGCGAGGGCAATTCAGTTTGCTGCAACAGGGAAGTAAAGCGATAGAATGATTTTATACCGAGGTTAATATGGGCTGATTAATATTTTGTCCAAAGGGCTCTTTTGGAGATGTGCTGGAAAAGGTCTTAGATTTGGGAATGTATTTGGCAATATGAATGACCATCTAAATCATTGTCATCAAACCTTAGTAGAAAAAATCATCCTGGTGATTAAACCTTATTACCTTATTTGCGAATGAAATGAAAATTCAATATCACAATTTATACACTCATTTTATTTTTACGACTTTACATCGCTTACCTGTTATTCTTGAAAAACATAGGATCAGAATTGAAAAATATATTACCGGCATAGTGAATAATAACGATTCTCAATTGTACGCCATATACGCTAACCCGGAACATGCACACTTTTTGGTATCTCGCTCTCCAAAATTATCTGAAGAAAATCTTGCCTGCATCGTTGCTGAAAGTTCTGAAAATTTCATTAATCAAAACAAATTATGCAATAATCATTTTGCCTGGCAGGAATCCGCATCGGCTTTTTCAGTATCAAAAAAAGATGTCGATAAAGTCTGTAAATACATCCTTAATCAGCCAGAACATCATCGCAAAATAAGTTTTGCAGAAGAGTATGATACCTTTATAAAATTTTATGAAAAAACTTTACAACCTTTTGCGAAGAGAGTTGAAATAAGGTAATAAGGTAATAAGGTAGAAACCTATAGTGATAAATTTTTCTACTAAGGTATAAGGCAACTGTTTATGTCAATCCGAATGGTAAAAAGATGAAATAAGATATTATTAAATTTAGTCTAAGAAATTCAGCACATCTCCATAGCAATCCTTCGGACAAAATATTAATTAGCCCTAATATTAAAGAACAGGGTTTAAAGTTTTAGTTTTAAATTACCTGCCGGGCAATCTTTTCATTGCAGCAGGTTGCCTGATAAAAAAGCCTGCAATTTTCAATCTCATAAAAACAAAAATCGAATATGAAATTTTTGCGTCTCAATATTTTCGTTGCAATGTTTTTAGTTGGAACATCTGTGGCGTTTGGACAAAAAAATAAAAGCTATCAAGTGACATCTCCTGATGGCAACATCGTTTTGAAAATTGATGCCGGGGAAAAATTACAATGGTCTGTTACAAGTAATTCTATTTCCATTCTTGCTCCTTCAGCAATAGCGATGCAGTTGCAATCAGGCGAAGTGCTTGGAGATAAAGCCGTTGTCAATTCCACGAAAACTGAAAAAGTAAATACAACATTCAAAGCTATCCATTATATAAAAGATGTGATTCCTGATGTGTATAATCAACTTACGTTGAATTGTAAGAATGACTACGGTATTATCTTCCGGGCTTATAACGATGGAGTAGCGTACCGCTTTTTTACAAAGAAGAAAGGGGAGCTTACTGTAGTAAATGAAGAAGCAAATTTTAATTTTGATAAGGACTATAAATGTTTTGTTCCTTTTGTAAGGGACTTCCGCGGCAAGGAACAATATATTCAATCATTCGAAGCGCTTTATACCGAGAACAAAATATCAGAATTTAATAAAGACACGCTCGGTTTTTTGCCTGCAATGATAGATATGGGAGATGAGAAGAAAGCAATTTTGCTTGAGGCAGACCTTGAAGATTATCCCGGCATGTTTATACAAGTTGATGGTTCCAGGGAAAATAGTTTCAAAGGGGTATTCGCACCTTACCCAACTGAAGAGGCGCAAGGCGGTTATAAAATGCTCAACACAATGGCCACCAAACGAGCGGATTATATTGCAAAAGTAAATGGCACAAGAAATTTTCCATGGCGTGCGATAATCATCAGTGATCACGATACTTCATTACTTAATAATGATATGGTACAAAAGTTAGCATCGCCGTCCCGAATCGCAGATCCATCATGGATAAAGCCGGGCAAAGTTGCGTGGGACTGGTGGAACAATTGGAACATAACCCACGTTGACTTCAGGGCGGGCGTGAATACAGAAACCTATAAATATTATATTGATTTTGCAGCGAAAAATAAACTGGAATATGTAATTCTTGATGAAGGCTGGAGCAACGATCTTGACCTGATGGACGTATCTCCAAAAATAAATTTGCAGGAAATAATTGATTATGGAAAGCAAAAAAATGTTGATATTATTTTATGGGCAGGATGGTATGCCGTTCTTTCAAAAATGGATTCTGTCTTTACAAAGTATGCAGGCATGGGCGTGAAAGGTTTTAAAGTTGACTTTATTGACAGGGATGATGCGAAAGCTGTAAGCTCATTGTATGCCATCGCAAAAAAAGCCGCAGAATATAAAATGATTATTGACTATCATGGAATGTACAAGCCAACAGGTTTGCAAAGAACGTGGCCCAATGTTATAAATTTTGAAGGCGTAAAAGGAATGGAAAATGTGAAGTGGACACCTAATGATGACGTACCGCGGTACGATGTTTCCATACCTTTTATAAGAATGGTTGCCGGTCCATTGGACTACACGCCAGGCGCAATGCGCAACGCAACTAAAGACGGTTTCAGGCCAAGTAATTCTTTGCCTATGAGCCAGGGCACACGCAGCCATCAGTTAGCAATGTATGTAGTATTTGTCGCGCCATTGCAAATGCTTGCAGATAACCCGACCGCTTACATGCAGGAGCAGGAGAGCACAGATTTTATTTCAAAAGTTCCCACGGTTTTTGATGAGACTGTGCCGCTTGCAGGCAAAGTGGGAGAGTATGTGGCAGTTGCCAGGAGAAAAGATAAAGTATGGTATGCCGGCGCAATGACCAACTGGAATGAAAGAGATCTTACGATAGATTTTTCTTTTTTGGGAAAAGGAAATTATGAAGCGGAAATATTTAAAGATGGAATAAATGCTGATAGAAATCCGACTGACTATAAAAGAGAAATAATAAAAATTACTTCCGCTGAAAAAATGAAGATTCATCTTGCACCGGGCGGGGGATGGGTTGCAAGAATTTATCCCGTGGAATAATTATTGAATTTACGAAGATCGCTGGTGAAGCAATTCTTGAGCATTATAGCGACAATTAAAATATTGGAACAAGCTCTTGCAAGAAGTAAAACAAATCTTTTAATGACAACAGATCAATATCCAAAAGTTTATTTGTACAAGCGCATTGTGCAGGCGAAGCTTTTTATTG
>JBDTSD010000343.1:0-3232 GCA_039931355.1 Ginsengibacter sp. | reverse complement strand
CCTTAATTGAATTGAGGCAATTAAAAACAAAATGGGGATTCATCTGCGCACGAAGGGCTTTCGCTTCATACTCAAGCATTTCTTTCTCATGCCTGCTTTTTAATTGCTCTTGTTTACGAACTGTTTTCATGCGCCGTTTTATAAATAACCATGCAAGCAAAAGCGCAATTATTAATGATAGAATTTTAAACCATATTGTTTGCCACCACGCCGGCATAATAATTATTTTCAAAGGGCTATTTTGATAAGTCCATTTTCCGCCGGTCATTCTTGCTCTAACGTAAAAAGTATAGGTGCCTGGTTTTATGTTTACGTATGATACTCTTCGGTTCAGGTAGTTGGTATAATTCCAGTCTTTATCAACACCCTGCAGTTTATAAGCATAATCAACGCGTTCGGGGAATTCAACCTCGATACATGAAAATCCTAATTCTATGCTGCTATGATAATAAGGCAAAACCAACTTGTGTAAAAATTCCGGCAATGTATCAAGTTGTATTACCGTACCAACAACCCTTATAGAATTTATATAAGGCTGAATGTTTTTTTGAAGAGAAAGCAATGTTGATACATCAGCATATTGCGTTCTTCCCATTCTTGCATAAGTAAAAAAGAAATGCTGATGTGCATAGGAAATATATATGGGCACATCGGATAATAATCCATTATCTATATCAAAGTTTATAAAGCTGCTGTCTGCACAGGAATATAAATTACCACCTTGCGGATTAAAAAAAAGTATACATCCGTCAGGCCCGGAAATAATATGCTCTCCTAAATTACCTGTAAGCCCATCGGCAATTGTTATATTTCTAACAGATTTTAAAGATGTTTCATTGAATATCCTGATGCCGTTATTATCACTTTGCACCCAAAGATTGCCGGTGTTATCAGTTGCATAACCATTTATTCTTGGCTCCGGCAAAGAATCGGGTGAAATAAAATTAAAAACTCCTGAATGCAAATTGTACTGGTAAATTGTATTTGCATCTGAAGTATATAAGTATCCTAACCTGTTATCAATAACTATATTTTCTGTAGAGAAGTTTGTTGGAACTGCTCTTTTTACCTCCGGGAATTTTATTTCTTTTATTTCATTTTTTTCAAAATTCCAAACAAGCAACTCATGGCTGTTGCTATGTAAATACATCGTGCCATTTGCATCAAATTCAAAATCTTCGAACTCTTTTTTCAATTGCGGTAACGAATGAAATATTTCCGCGGCGTCTTTCATTTTTTGCGTAAGCGAATCATACATAAACAACTTTTCACCAAGTGCCCACAGGTGGTTATTTTTATCTTTTCTTAAACGCCAAACCAGCGCTGCATCTGCTACACCATTTTTGCCATGTGAGAAAGGCATAGGAATAATTTTCTTTGTTTTAAAGCTGGAGTCAAAAACATAAATGCCTGCAGAAAACTGAACACCTGCATAATATTCTCTACGAGTGCTATCCCATACAATATCACGTAATTCAATTGCATCGCGGCTTACAGGTCTTGGTTTTGCAAAGGGTATTTCTTTAAACAGGTTATAACGCGGGGAAGAGATAAATATATTTCCACCTTTTAAGCACCAGACATTATTCTTAGCATCAACTTTAATATCTGAAGCGGCAGGCAAACTTCTGTTCAGTACTGCATCCTGCAGGTACGAATATTTTTTTGTGTTGATATTAAATATTGCAGGTAAAGTATCCCTACAGGCAACCAAATATTCGCTGTCAGATTTTTTAACCAATGCTCCGATAGCCCTCCCGGAAGCAAGTCTGCGCAAGCCATTTTCCATGACGTAAAAAGCTGTAGGAGCAGGATACATTTCATACAACCCGGTTTTAATATCTAACGCTCCCATTCCATTGCCCCATGTACCAAACCAAACTTTATCTTTTTTTACATCCAACGATGTGGCTGTCGTGCTTGTGAAGGTGGAATCTTTATTATTTGCAGCGCGAAATCTTTTTTGAATACTCTTTTTATTTTTATCAAACATAAAAACACCATCGCCATATTCTGCAATCCAGATTATATTACCATCCGTGGAATCTTGTGTAAAATAATAAGCCCTGTTTTTGTAATGGTCTTCCCAGCCTGCAGGCTTTTGCGAATCAAAATTATAGTGCTCAAATTTTTTTGCTGCGGTATCATAAACAACGAACCCGTTATTGCCAAGAGCCATCCATATTTGCCCTTGTTTATCCATGTATGGGCTAAAGCTATACCATGTTTTGTTTGATGTGGAATCGTAATAAGGCATGGCTATTTTTTCCATCTTCCCTGTTTGCACATTCATTTTTATAAGCTTGTCTTCATAGGGAAACCATAAGTTATTTCTGCCATCGTCAATTAGCCGTTCAATACGGTGAAACCCGGCTCCTTCATTTCTGTATTGCGATAGGTAGGTGATTTCATTTCCATCAAATGAAGCCAGGCCATCTGATGTACCAAGCCATAGTTTCCCCGACTTTGCCAAAACAATTGAGCGAACGTCAGCCTGTTTAAATAATTCCGGCGCAAACATTTTGAAGTGTAAAGAATCATATTGTGCAAAAACATTTACACTCATAAGAGAAAAAAATAAAACCAGCACACTATATAGTATCGTTTTTCTCAATCCTGTTTTTTAAGATTCCTGTGATCCGGCGTTTGATCTTCTAAATTTAATTATTCTTTTAGCTGTTACATAATGCCCGCTCGTCACCTGCTTTTTTGGTTTGGTAATTTATATTGATAAGCTAATAACCGGATTTGATGTTTGTTGTACGCATGCAGATAACATAGCCGTAAATGCCAGGTATTAGCGTTACTGCCTTTGCGAAAAGTTTCAAAAAAGAAACATATAAGGTGAGGATAAACGCTACCAAATCGTGACCGCAATTCAAAATTCAAAAAAATAGTATTCGCCCTAAAGGCATTTCTGCCAATTGAAAAACAACGATTGCCAAATCGATATTGATAGCTGTTTTTGTATTTAATATTTTAGAATCAGACATTCTTTCAAAGGCCTTAATACGTGCAACTTTTTTACAAGTAATAAATGGGTCTCGAAAGTACTTTTTGCGATAAATGCAAATCCCTGAAATAACCAAGAGCGATTTTGTCTATTGTGCAAGTCATATTTGCGATTTTAGACAACATCAATTATGAATCGTTGCTACACCTTCTGACATTTACATCTTAAAAGAAGGTTTATGAAAAGTGTAATTTTTTTATTGACTTTATTAATTTCAAC
>JBDTSD010000342.1:0-3232 GCA_039931355.1 Ginsengibacter sp. | reverse complement strand
GTATCCACATCCTGGAAAGTCCATGGAATAAATGCTATAAAGCCTTTAGCGCTTTCAGGTTTCCTCGATTGTACTTCTCTTATTTTAGCAAGATGCTCAAATCGTTCCTGTATGGTTTCTACATGGCCAAACATCATAGTAGCAGATGTGGTAATGTTAAGCTTATGCGCCTCAACCATTATGTCAAGCCACTCCTGGGTGCCACACTTCCCTTTACTTATTAAGCGTCTAACCCTGTCAGTAAGTATCTCAGCACCCGGGCCTGGTAAAGAATCCAACCCGGCTTCTTTTAAAGCAACGAGCACTTCGCGATGTGTAGATTTCTCCAGCTTTGTAATGTGCGCTACTTCCGGTGGCCCCAGAGCGTGTAACTTTAATGAAGGATATAAAAATTTTAATTCTTTAAAAAGATCAACGTAATAAGCGAGCCCAAGCCCGGGATGATGGCCTCCCTGCAATAACAGTTGCTCGCCTCCGTACCTGAAGGTTTCATCTATTTTTCTTTTGTATGTTTCGATATCGGTAATGTAAGCCTCCGCATGGCCGGGTATCCGGTAGAAATTACAAAATTTGCAATTGGCAATACACACATTGGTTGTATTTACGTTTCTATCTATTATCCACGTCACCTTGTTATAAGGCACCTGCTTTTTTCTTAGCTCATCCGCAACAAGCATCAACTCCGGCAAAGCAGCATTATTAAATAAAAACATGCCTTCTTCAACGGACAGAAAATCCAGTTGAAGCGCCTTTTTGAAAAGCTCTGAAATATTCATCATTAATTTTTCTTTTTATTTACAAAAAACTTAATTGCCGTTTGTAAATTCATTTGCAAAAGTACAGGCATATAAGTTAAATTTCAGTATTAGTAAATGAATAGATTTTTATTTTACACATTCTTCACGATTTGCTGCCTGTGTTGTAAAGCACAGGAAAAAGATATTGAGAAGCCAGCAAAATTTATTACCCAATTCCCTTTCCGGCAATTGAGCGGTGGAGTTGTTTTAGTGCAGGCAAAGTTTAATAATATACCAGATCCTTTTAATTTTATTCTGGATACAGGTAGCGGAGGCATTTCACTTGATTCATCCACCACAGCGGAATTTAATATTTCCCATGTTCCTTCCGGCAGAACTATAAATGGAATTGCCGGCGTGCGGGCAGTTGACTACACACAAAATAAATCCCTTTCTTTCCCGGGGCTGTTAGTTGACAGCCTTGATTTTTATATAAATGATTATGACATCCTAACCAGTGTATATGGTGAAAAAATTGACGGGATAATCGGCTATAGTTTTTTCAGCAGGTATATAGTAAAATTAAATTTTGACAGCATGAGGGTGGAAATTTTTGAGCCTGGAAAAATAATCTATCCGAAAGGCGGCACATTGTTGCATCCTCTTTTTACAGCTCTGCCTATACAACCACTCAGCATCAGGGATGAAAGAAGAGTACAGGCAAATTTTTATATTGACACGGGTGCAGGTCTGTGTTTTCTTATGAGTAAACAATTCCAGGAAGATAGCATGGTTTTAAAAAAAAGGAGAAGACCGATATCTATACAGGTACAAGGGCTCGGAGGCAAAAAGGAAATGTTGCTGACTATAATAAAACAAGTACAAATTGGTCCATATAAATTTAGAAAAGTACCCACCAATATTCTTGATGATGAATTCAATGCCACATCGTATCCATTTCTCGGCGGCCTCATCGGTAATGATATCCTGCGCCGTTTTAATATTGTTTTAAATTATCCCAGGCGTGAAATTCATTTGCTTCCAAATAAACATTACAACGATGATTTCGATTATTCTTATACAGGAATGAACATATATGATATAGAAGGCCACGTAGTAGCCGACGATGTTATTGAGGGTTCTCCCGCATTTAAATCAGGTTTAAAGCCAGGAGATCTTATCCTTTCAGTAAATGGGAATTTCACTAATGATGTGAATACTTACAGAAACCTGATGCAGACAGTTGGAGAAAAAATAACACTTATTGTCACAAGAGATGGCGCTCCAATGATAATATCGTTTAGGGTCGGGCGCATATTTTAAAAATACTTTCTAATACTTTTTTGGGAAAATGAATTGGTTTGGCTCAAATTTGCAGCCATGATAAATTTTGAGAAGTTTGTATTGAGTAATGGACTAAGAGTAATTGTACACGTAGATAAAAGTACCCCAATGGCTGTGCTCGATGTACTATATGATGTCGGCGCAAGAGATGAAAACCCACAACAGACGGGCTTTGCTCACCTTTTTGAGCATCTGATGTTTGGCGGCAGTATTCATATACCATCTTACGACGAAGAACTGCAAATGGCCGGTGGAGAAAATAATGCCTATACCACCAACGATGTTACCAACTATTATATTCAGCTTCCTGCGGAAAATCTTGAGACTGCATTCTGGCTTGAAAGCGATCGCATGCTTTCTCTTGCATTTGAGGAGAACTCGCTTGAAGTGCAGCGAAAGGTAGTATGCGAAGAATTTAAAGAACACTACATTAATAAACCTTACGGAGATGTGTGGCATAAAATGCGGGAACTCGCCTATAAAGTTCATCCCTATAAATGGATGACCATTGGTAAGGAGCTTAGCCATGTGGAAAACGCACAATTAGAAGATGTAAAAAATTTCTTTTTCAAACATTATACGCCTGCAAATGCTATACTAACGGTAGCGGGTAACGTTTCTGTAGAACAGGTAAAAATGCTCGCAGAAAAATGGTTTGGAACTATTCCCGCAGGAGAAAAATATTTAAGAAACATTGCGCAGGAACCGCAACAAACAGAAGCCCGCCAAATGGAAGTCACAGCAAGTGTACCGTTGGATTCGTTTTATAAAGCCTGGCATGTGGCTTCACGTCTGGACAAAAGATATTACACTACAGACCTCATCACAGAGATTCTTGGAGAAGGAGCTTCTTCCAGATTATTTCACAGCCTTGTGAAGAAGCAACAACTTTTCAGCAGCATTCAATGTTCACACTTTGGAAGTATAGATGCAGGCCTGCTTTATATTTCAGGGAAATTGGTAAAGGGCACAGACATGAAGCTTGCTGAAAAGGCAGTTCAAACGGAACTTGAAAAAATAAAAACAGAACCCATAAAGCAATCGGAGTTAGAGAAAGTAAAAAACAAAACCGAAAGCATGATTGCTTTTGAAGACATCAGCCTTATGAACCGCGCCAATAGCCTTGCCACTTACGAGTTGCTTGGTGATGC
>JBDTSD010000341.1:0-3271 GCA_039931355.1 Ginsengibacter sp. | reverse complement strand
TAGATACTGGTTTAAAACCGGATAAATAAAAAGCAGGGTAACTGCCGGCGATGACACCAGTAAGAAGTGTTATAACAATTGATGAAAGAATAAGATTTGCATTGAGTGAAAAACTGATGTCTTTCCCGGTAATCTCCTTAAACGCAGGCAATAACAATTCAACAAATAAAAGGGCAATCAATAAAGAAAACAATGCCATTAGAATCGATTCGCTGATGTATTGGAAGATCAATGATCTCCTGCTGGCGCCAACCACTTTTTTTATACCTACTTCCTTCATACGGCGGGAAGCTTTAGCCGTTGACAAATTCATGAAGTTGATGCAGGCAATGAGTAAAATAAAAATGGCGATGATCGAGAAAAGTTTTACATATTCTATTCTTCCTCCGGATTGTACTCCATTCACAAAATTGTTATACAAGTACCGGTCAGAATATCTTTGAGTAAAGAGTTCGCCTTCATAATTAACCATGTCATTTCCTTTATATAAAGATTTGATCTTTGACCTGGTGAAATCTTTTATTTTATTGTTGAATGCATCGATGTTACTTCCCGGCCTCAGTAGTACATATGTAGAAACCATATTGCTTCCCCAGAAAGTAACATCCCCCATACCACCAGCGTTTTTCGCGGCATATAATTCGAAAGGAAATATCACATCAAACTGATCGGATGAATTGGATGGAGGTGACTTAAAAACCCCTGCAATTTTGTACACGTTACTGAAATCAACGTCATCATCTTTGAAATCCCACTTAATGGTTTTACCAATAACATCTCTTGTGTTGAATAATTTTAATGCCGTCTTATCGGATAGGACAATGTTTGAAACATCAGATAAAACAACGCTTTTGCTACCACTAATAAGTGGATATGTAAAAACGTCAAAAAAAATTCTTCCTGTCCACGCCGGCATTACTTTTATTTTCTTATTGTCGTAAGAGAGAATCCCAGGGCTGCGCTCTTTTCGTACACAGGTCGCCACTTCAATTTCCGGGAATTCTTTAGCCATTGACTCAGCCAGTAGTCCCTGTGTATTTTTACTAATCTCAATGGCCCCTGTACCATCTTTATTTCTCTTTAAAACCTCGTAAAGGCGGCTATCATTTTTATTATGCTTATCAATATTTAATTCGTCGCTTACCCATAAATAAATTAGCAACGTACATGCAAGGCCGGTAGATAAACCAAGCAAGTTGAGAAAGCTGAATTGTTTGTCTCTAATAAGATTTCGCCAGGCAATTCTGAAATAATTTTTAAACACGGTTTATAATTTCGAGCTATGAATTAATATTATGAGTTGTCTGTTTTAGATTTTTATTTCATTCTGTTCTCAAACTCTTCACCGGGTTTGCAACTGCTGCTTTTATTGCCTGGAAACTTATGGTGATTAACGCTATAAAAATTGCAGTTACCCCGGCAGCTAAAAATATCCACCAGCTTATTTCAATCCGGTATTGATAGTTCAGTAACCAGCTATTCATCATCCACCACGACAAAGGGAATGCAACAATGCATGAAAGGGCGACGAGTTTTAAAAAGTCTTTTGAAAGTAAAGCGGCAATACCTGAAACACTTGCACCTAATACTTTTCGGATACCAATTTCTTTGGTCCTGCGTTCGGCAGTATAGGCCGCCAAACCAAATAATCCCAGGCATGAAATGATGATCGCCAGTGATGCAAATACACGCGATAATTTACTGATCAACATTTCGCTTAAAAACATTTGATTAAACTCATCATCTACAAATTTATATTCGAGCGGATAGGCGGGATTATCTTTTTTTAATATAGCAGTTATTTTTGCCAACGCATTTTCAAGGTTGCTTTGCGGCGCTATTTTTACATATAGTAAAGATGCAGCCGCAGGTATATCAAAAAAGATGACCGGGGCAGATTGCCCATACATATCACCATATACATAATCTTTTATTACGCCGGTAACACGCATTTCAAAAGATCCGTTATCATTTTGTCGCTGTAGTGTTTTGCCAACGGCACTTCCTTTGCCCAACAACTTTTCCATTGATTCCGTAATAATAACATTCATCGCCTGCGTTGGATCTTTCGGCATGTGATTGTCACCAAACTCAACAACATCGGCAGGTTGAAAATCTCTGCCCCCGATAAGCTGCATGCCTGTAGTAGACATAAATTCGTTGCTTACCAATCGTTGAGAAATTACAATATTGCTGTTAGGGTCTTTCCCCTGCCAGGAAATACTGGTAGTGTTATTGCCGCTTCCAATAGTTGTATGGTCTGCCAGGGCTGCGCTTTTTACAACACCTGTATTTATTAAATCCTGTTTTATTGCAGGAAAATCTTTTACAATATTTCCCTGGGCGGATATTTCCAAGAGGTTGTTTTTGTTATAACCAATGTTCCTGGTTTTTACATGCTGTATCTGCTGGTAAATAATGATGGTGCTTATGATGAGAGTAATTGAAACGGCAAACTGCACTACTACCAAACCTTTTCTAATAACTGTTGCGTTCCCGGTTTTTAATTTTATTCCTTTTAAAACAAATATGGGATTGAAAGATGATAAATACAATGCAGGATAACTTCCCGCAACAAGCCCACAAACTAAAGTGAGTAACAACAATGCGGTAAAATGATACGGATTGTTGAAGCCTAAAGAAAGACTTTTTTGCACCAATGAATTGAATGCCGGCATCACCAACGACATAATAAAAACTGCAACAACTGCTGCCAGCGAGGCCATAAGAATGGCTTCGCCGATGAACTGAATAACGAGGTTTTTCTTTCCTGAGCCTAATACTTTTCTTACGCCAATTTCTTTTGCACGCTTCTCACTGCCTGCCGTGGCGAGGTTCATAAAGTTGATACATGCGATAAATAAAATGATCCATGCAATAATGCTGAATAGACGCACATATAAGATTTGCCCGCTGCCGGTTGGTTTTCCATTGTCAAAGTCATTACGTAAATGCCAGTCAT
The DNA here is from genome assembly GCA_039931355.1 of Ginsengibacter sp. Classification (GTDB taxonomy): domain Bacteria; phylum Bacteroidota; class Bacteroidia; order Chitinophagales; family Chitinophagaceae; genus Ginsengibacter. The sequence continues at coordinate 309 of JBDTSD010000341.1, read as the reverse complement.
TCATGCCAAATAAAAACACATGCACAGATGATTTATCCTTCTCACTTTTTTGTGTCGTAAAATCATAATAAGGATTTAGTAAGCGCTTGTTAATAGACGCCGCATTAACGCCGGGCTGCAATTCAACATAAGTAGTCAAGCCAAAATTAAACCATGTTGCCGCCCTCGGATTAGCATCATACCAAACTTTAAAAGGAGCCAGCCACTCAAACTGCACAGTAGAATTTTCAGGTAGGTCTTGCAAAATGCCGCTAACAACATAATCCTGTTTGTTGTCCATGCGAACTGTTTTGCCAAGGATATTTTTTT
>JBDTSD010000340.1:0-3313 GCA_039931355.1 Ginsengibacter sp. | reverse complement strand
ATCGTAAAATCTTTCCTCAGGTTATATGAATCATTACACCGGCAGATTATTAGATATGGGACGGCATTCATCTCAGGCCTCCCGTGTGTGCGTTGATGGCAAAAGAATGGATGAAAGAGTTAAGGAAAAAAATTGATTTTTATAAGATGATTAAAAAAATAGCCTGCCCGTAAGATGCATCCACCGTAAACAGTTGTTGGTTCATTCAATACAAAACTTTCGCAGCCTTGAGATAAAAATTTCTTTGCCATAAGATGCGGTTGTTATGAGGATTTAACTAATTCTTATCAGCAGCTTACATTAATTTGGTTTTTCAAACACGGGCAACCTCTTAACTATAAACTGCATTATAGAATATATGCGCCAAAACTTTACCCTTTTTATTTTACTCTGTTTTTCTTTTTCTGCTTCCGCGCAGTCCCATAAAGTTTTTGGAAAGATAATAAATACGAAGTTGGAGCCGCTGGCCTTTGTCAGCGTAGAAGTAAAGGAAATAAAATCCGGTACCTCCACACTGGAAGATGGTACCTATTCACTACAGTTGGATGAAGGAAAATATGATCTTGTTTTCAGCATTATTGGTTATCGCCCGCAGTTAGTCACCATTATCATTGGCAAGTATGATGTAGAAAAAAATATCATTCTCGAGAGTGATACTTCGCAGGGCCTTACCGAAGTCATCATAAAAGGAAAAGACCGCGCTGAAGACATAATAAGAAATGTGATTCGCAACAAAGAAAATATAATGGACCAGGCGGGAGCTTATTCATGCAAAGTATATATAAAGGCTGTGCAGGAAGATTCTTCTGCAAAGAAAAATAAGCCGTCCAAACAAAAGGATACTACCGTCAACAAAGCCAATGCAGACCTGCAACGTATGGCAATGGCAGAGGTCGCTCTTACTTATGATTATGAATCGCCCAGGCATACAAAAGAAGAACGCACGGGCGTTACTAAAGGCAGAAAAGCCGAAGGCTTATTTTATCTATCTACTACTGACGGTGATTTTAATTTTTATAATAATCTTGTAAAAGTGCCTGCCGTTTCAGAGGTGCCTATTCTCTCCCCAATAAGTTATAGCGGCTTGCTTGCCTATAAATTTAAAACGTTGTCAATAAAAAATGAAAATGGAAAAAAAGTTTTTATTATAAGTGTAAAGCCGCGCCAGTTGAGCAATGCAACGGTAGAGGGCGAGATTACCATTGCCGATAGTTCGTGGGTGATATTGCATACAGATTTTAGTTTTCCAAAATATCATCTGCCGGAATATGATGAGTTTGAGGTAACGCAGGATTACAGCCTGGTAGAGAATCGTGCATGGATGATCGTTAGACAGCAATTTACCTACATGTCAAAAGCAGGTAAAAAGAAAGTTTCCGGCAAAACCCTGGTGTCGTATAAAGATTTTGAATTGAATAAAACTTTTGATAAAAAGTATTTTGGTGTAGAAGTAAGCGCTACAGCACAGGAGGCTTATGACAAGGATAGCACCTTCTGGCAAACAACGCGTACAGAACCGCTTACGCAAAAGGAGCTGCGGTTTGTAAGATATAAAGACAGCCTTTATACCGCTACGCACACAAAAGATTATTTGGATTCTATAGACAAAGTGACCAATAAAATCACTTTGAAACATGTGTTGTTCCAGGGGCAAACATTCAACGATCACGAGAAGGAGAGGAGATGGTATATTCCGCCGCTACCTTCTTTATACCAACCGCTGCAATTTGGCGGAAGCCGCATCTATGCAACCTTTATTTATAATAAAACCTATCCCTCAAAAAAAAATATTTCTTTATGGAATAACATTAGCTATGGCCTGCGCAATCATGATATAAACGGCGGTATCCGGTTTGCCAAACTATACAATCCATTCAAACGCAGCTATTATACAGTAACGCTACAGCGGCAATTTCAATATATTTTCCAGGGCGATGCGTGGATAAATTTATTGAAGCGAAGTAATATTTACCTGAACAATAACATCGGCGTTGGGCAAAATTTTGAAATAGTAAATGGCCTGTATTTATATACCGATGTAAATATTGCTTTTCGAAGATCAGTAAGCGATTATAAAACAAATGATAATATTGACAGCCTTTTTGGAAATATCCTGGACGATAACCAGGCTATTTATTTTAAACCTTACAATGCGTTGTATGGGCAAGTAAGGCTTCAATACACGCCGCATCAGCGCTACATCCGCGAGCCAAAAGAAAAAATTATTCTTGGTTCAAATTGGCCAACGTTTTATGTTTCGCTGCGCAAAGGAATTCCGGGTATTCTTGGCAGTGAGGTAAACTTTGATTATCTCGAAACAGGTATGGAACAGGAAGTGAAACTCGGCTTGGTTGGCATTTCCCGATATACGATTAAGACAGGTTCATTTCTCAGCCGCAAAGATTTGCGGCTGGTGGATTATAAGTTTGAGCGGCGTGGAGACCCGGTGTTATTCCTGAATCCCAATGAAGCCTTCCAGTCACTGGATTCTACTTTTCCTGTCTTCAACCGTTTCTACGAAGCGCATTATGTACATGAGTTTAATGGAGCAATAGTTAATAAAATTCCCCTGCTGCGGAAGCTGCAATTACATGAAGTAGCAGGCGCAGGATTTTTGATAGCGCCGGAGCGTAATCTTCGTTATGCGGAAACCTTTGCCGGCATCGAACGCGTATTAAAATGGCCCTTTAACCCGCTAAGCAAATTTAAGTTGGGTGTGTATATTGTCGGTTCCGCCGCCAATAAATTCAGCAACCCGGTTCAGTTTAAGATCGGAGTTACCACGTGGGATAATGTGCGGAATAAATGGTTTTAGCCGTCAGACGACTAAAACAAAAAAAAGCCATTCACTTTCGCAAACGGCTTTTGAAATAGGGTAGATTATGTGAGAGGTTTAAGCTTCTACAGGCTCACGGCTCGCTTTTTTATTTACGCTCTTTTCTGCAATGCGGGTTAAAGTTTCATCCGCGTTTTTTTCTTCCTGTAGTGTTTCATGCAATAGTTTAGCTGCATCATCGTAGCCCAGTGTTTTAGCAAGCCTTACCAGCCCGCCATAGGTGGCTATTTCATAGTGCTCTGCTTTCTGTCCGGCGAAAATAAGCCCGACATCTCTCTGTGCAGAGTTCTTATCAGTTTCATCAATTATCTCCTCACCTTCCTCCGCAATACCTGCCATAGCAGGGCATTTGGTGGCATTCACCTCTTCGCCAATTATACTGAAAACTTTTTCAAGCCTTTGTATTTGGGTTTTGGTTTCTTTAAGGTGTGAAGAGAAAGCATTCTTTAATTCCTGTGTGGTTGCAGCTTCTTCCAT
>JBDTSD010000339.1:0-3344 GCA_039931355.1 Ginsengibacter sp. | reverse complement strand
ATACTTGCGATAAAATTTCTATGGCATGCTTTCCTGAAGAAGCTAATATTGGCAGAAATTTCCATTGTTCCAATTGCTTATTAAAGAATGAAAGTGCTGTTGCATTGTCATCAACAATCAACACCTGTTTTCCTTCAAATCCAATCATCCGGCTTTTTGAAAAATCCGGCGCCGATAATTCTGATGATGTAGTAACTATTGTAAACCTGAAATCACTTCCTTTACCCGGCTTGTTTTCCAGGGATATATCTCCTCCCATTTGTTCTACCAATCTCTTGCAGATAACGAGGCCAAAGCCTTTGCCTATTGTTTTGTTTTTTGTTGAGTAGTCTGCAGGCAACGAGCCGTTGAAAAGGTGCGGCAATTTATTTTCAGGTACGCCGGTGCCGGTATCACTCACAGTAAACCCTATTCGAAACTCGCCTTCACCTAAATCTGCAACGAGATTTACGCTCAAAACAATCTCCCCCATTTCCGTAGCATTTACTGCATTTTCAAGAAGATTAATTAATATTTGCTGCAGGCGTTTATAGTCGCCCGTTATTTGCAGCGGAACATTTTGATCAATTTGGGAAAGCAGCTCCGAGCTTACAGCAGCAGCCTTTCCGGCCATGATACTCATTACTTCTTCAATACAATTTCTCAGGTCAAATTTTTTATTGCCCAACCCGATACTTTCTGTATCAACTTTTGCAAAATCCAGCATATCGCTGATCAGGATCTCATTGATATTTGTAAGAAGTTTGGTACTGCAATCGAGGATAGTGCTGGCATATTCCTGTTGTTCAGTATTGAGGTCAGTCGCTGATAGTAAGGTAGCCATACCGATAACGCCATTCATCGGCGTGCGGATTTCATGGCTTAACAGCGAAAGCAGCTTGCCCTTTGCTTTAAAGGCAATATCTGCCTCACGCATCGCTTTAGATTCTTTTTCAGCGTACACATCCAATTGCTTATTCACGTCATCTAACTGCAAAAGCAATTCCTGGTTTTGCCGCTTAACACCATTTATGCCAGCATAAAAATACCCGCATGCGATAAAAATCATTACAATTGAAATAACTGCAAAAAACAACATAATTAAAAGTTGAATGGATAAAAGATGACGTTAGTTTGATTAATGACGGGCAGGTGATTCATAGTTTGTTGCTTTAGGCTTTTTATAATCCCATTCCCAGTTTATACCGAGAACATAATTTCTGTTACTGCTAATCGGGCTGAATGCATAGCAGGGAAACGTCCAGCTTTTATAAGTAAGCCCAAGCATAACGCCGGGCTCCCATTTGTTTTGTGTTTCAAAAGGATGAGTTAATTGTAAGGCAAGCCCTGAGTAAAACAACTCTCCAAATTTATACCCCGCTTCCGACCAGTTAAAAAAGAAATCCTGCGATCTTTCACTCACTGAAAAAGTGTATTGGGATTCTGATGAAAAAAATAAATTTTTAAAATCGATATCTATATTTGAACCAAGTGACCCGCCATTCATTCTGCCCAATACCAGCCCTGCATAAGGTGTAATAGAATAAGAAAACGAGTTATCATTTGAAAACATTTTACCTGTAATAAACGATACGGTTTGTAACTCTTCATAATTATAACGCAGCTCCCCAAACCAGCCATGCCTGTTTTGATAGTTAATTTTTGGCACCACTGCCGACGTGCCTCCGCCTGTATAAAGGTATTGCTCAAAGCTGCCATGCTCCTGGCTCTTACAGGCAAGTGATATTATTAAAAACGATATGGTGCAAATACTTCTATGCACTTTCTGTTATTATTACTTCAGCGTTTACGAGCCTGTTCATTAGCGAAATACTTTTTAAATGAGGGTTCCATTGAAATACAAGTTTATCAATAGGCTGCCATAGAATAACCCAGCTAAAAATATCGAGGCCATTATGCAGCGCTGAGGTAAATCCTTCATCACTTGATAAAATCATTGGTACAAGGCCATGACATATCATCATAACCAAAAGGCTTAGAATAAGTAAGAGATAACTGCGTCTTTTAAACTTTTCAAACTTTTCAATCTCAACTAATTTCCTCGCAGAAAAATGCCGCTTAATTGCGTAAATGAATGCTTCGGCATATTGCTTATCATTTTTATTTTTACAGTTTATCTTATAATAAAATACAGAATACCTTTTTGCACACTCAATTGAAGCCATTATGTATTGCTGAAACCCATGACTGAGTTGTCTTTTATAAAGTGGTGCGGGATCGTTCGGGTTAAAATGTTCACCAATAGTAGATTGATCTATGGTAAGATAAATATTTATTTTATCCGTTGCTGACGTTGCTAAAGACGCAGATCTTACCGCTTCTTTTTTAAATGAAAATGCTTTTATCAACGACGACATTATATTTCCCCGCTGTTTAAGAACTAAGGACATAATGGATTTTTAATAAAATATTGAAAGATTTTTGATTTGCTGATCAATAGTTGATATTTAAATAATGGCTTCCGTATAGGTAAACGGCGGTCAGTCAAAAAAAGTATTATCGCCCGCCAACTTTATTAAAAAGTAGAAAATAAAATAGCAATTTGAAGGAGTTTGCTATCGGATTATTAAGCCATTTCTTTAGTGTAGATGTTACCTGCAAATACACAGAAAACCCTTATATGCCGACATTGTCAGGCATCAATTTTCAATAAAAAGATTCAGTCAACGCGAACCGGACAATTAATTTTTTAATGCTGCGTTTAAGAATAATGTGCAAATTATGGCATGAAGATTAAACACTAATTATAAAAATTAAAACGGTTGTTCATTCCCAATATCATGAAACTTACCTACTTCGTAATTTTATTGTTAGCACTTCCTGTTTTCCAGGGATCCGCCCAAAACAGAAGCTTACAATTTGAACATCTGCAAACCGCAGATGGCCTTTCTCAAAGCAACGTTCTTTGCATTTTGCAGGATAGCCGGGGGTTTATGTGGTTCGGCACAAGGGATGGCCTGAACAAATATGATGGCTATAAGTTTACTGTTTATAGAAATGATCCAAAAAATAAAAACAGCATCAGTAATAATAATATATCCGACATAGCTGAAAGTAAAAATGGTGATTTGTGGATAGCGACAAGAGGAGGCGGATTAAATCGTTTTGACCGTCAAAAAGATGAATTTACTTCCTACAAGCACGATCCGAAAAATGCCAGGAGCATTTCCAATGATTTTCTTACAGCAGTTCATACGGATAAAAATGGCAACTTATGCATTGGTACGGAATTTACCGGGGCAGATATGTTCAATTTGAAAACAGGGAATTTTTATAATTATAAATTCAATAATAAAGATTCAAACTCTATAAGTAATGACATTATAACCTGCATTTACGAAGAC
>JBDTSD010000338.1:0-3344 GCA_039931355.1 Ginsengibacter sp. | reverse complement strand
ATATCCTGGTTGCCAACAATCCGGCAATCATAATATTGTGCTTTATCTCCATCAGATTCCAGGCCGACTGCCTGCCCGGCTGTAAAGCCAGCATCATTTTGAATCGTGATATTCTTCGCGGTAAAATTATTTGCATTAATAAAAAAGCTTGCAGAAGTTCTTGTATTGATCGTATCGCCATTGCGTGTAACCTTCCCCGTATGATCATCATAGGTAAGAATGGTTTTAAATTTATCCTCTCCAATAATGGTTACAAAATTCTTTGAAGAATCAAGATGCAGCTTCTCTTTATAAGTTCCATTTCTTATAAAAATAATAACCGTCTTCGTGTTATGTAAAGGAATTGCATCCAATGCCTGTTGTACTGTTTCATATTTACCACTGCCATCTTTTGCTACAGTAATTTTTTCTTGTGTAAATGCATTGCAGTAATGTATTAAAACAAAAAACATTAAAACAATTCTTTTCATTTATATCATTTTTTAAAAGAAATAAAACCCATTTCTTTTAACCAGGCTTCGCAAAGTGGCAGCCACAACGCGGTAGAACCGGGATTGTTATTTACATTAATAGCATGTGCGCCTTGTGGGAAAACATGAAAGCTTGTTGAAATTTTCTTATCAAGCAATGCCTGGTAAAACAGTAAACTGTTTATTGGCTGAACAGTTTTATCATTAAAAGCATCCGCAATAAAACAAGGCGGCGTTAAGGAATCTATATTATTTTGGGGTGAATATTTTTCAATTAATTCCGCTGATGGATTGAGACCAAGCAAACTTTCACGGCTACCCCTATGCGCAAATTGACCCATATCAATTACCGGGGAAACAAGAATCATAAAATCAGGTTTGTAAGAGAAGGCATTTATGCTATCCTTTAAAGAAGTAACATCATCTTTTGCAGTACCAGCCAATGCAGCGAGATGGCCGCCGGCGGAAGTTCCAAGCACCCCGATTTTATTTATATCTATTTTCCAGCCTGATGCATTAGCCCTTACTATTTGCAATGCCCTTTCAGCATCCTGCAAAGGGCCAATCTCCCGCTCAAATAAATCGGGGGAATTGGGTAAACGATATTCAACAACAAAAGCACTTATGCCAAGCGTATTAAACCATTTGGCCAATTGAAAACCGCCGAGATCCATGGTAAGGTGTGTGTAACCGCCGGCGGGAAAAATAACAACAGCCGCCCCGCAATTATCATCTTTAGAGGGAAAAAATTCAAACATCTTTGGAGCCGTTACACGATACACTCTTTCATTAGAAACGCTATCTTTTAATTCTATTCCTTTTGAGTTTGGCATCTTCCCTACCGGCCACAGCGGAATAAACTCCTGCGCATTTGCAGAAAGCGCTTCAATAAAAAATATTAATATAACTACCAGGCCTATTCGAAATTCCATTACTTATCTGCGATTAAAGGATTCCAGATTACCTCTCCTGAAAAAATATTTTCCATGGTATATTTTGCAACTTGTTCTTTCGTTAACTGGTGCGACCATTGCACCCTGTCTTTTATATTGGCACCTTCACCGTTGCTTTTATATTCGGCATAGAAGGCAGTTTTATCACTGTCAGTTCCTGACCAGTCAGACCAGCCTTCGGGCACAATAAAATTGCCCATAGTGGAATTGATAAAAACGACCCGGGCATATTTTCGCCAGGGCCTGCCAAGATATGCTTTATTGATTCCGGGAGATGCAGTTAGTGCGCAGTTTTTAAACACAAAACCGAAAGCTGCACCTTCAGGCGTTGAGGCTGCTGTGATGTAAGAATCAGCTTTAATTTTTATAAAACATTTTTCAAATAATGCTGTGGCTTCGCCAAAAATAAAATCCGTCGTTCCCTCTATATAACAATCATTAAAATATTGACGGGCATTTTCTCCAGCGACATACAATGTATCCTGGTTGCCGAGCAGTTTGCAATTTGAAAATGAACACCTGTCTGCTTCAACAGACAATGCAATGGCTTGCCCAACCGGGCCTGCAGCGTTTTCGATGGTTAAATTTTCTGCATGAAAATCATTTCCCTGCACCAAGACAGTTGATGTATAAAATGTACTGTTACGGCCTTTGTCTATCTTACTAAAATAATCATCATAAGTTATAATGGTGCTGTCTTTATTTTCGCCTATTAAGGAAATTTTTGTGTTCCACGATGGGATAAAAACTTTTTCATGATAGACACCATTCTTTATAAAAATTTTTATGCGCTGATAGGGAAAAGATTTGCAGGCTTCAATGGCTGATTGGATGGTAGTAAAATTTCCGGAGCCATCTTTGGCAACGACGTAGTCGTATTTGTTGGTGGGGAATTGCTTTGGAGGAGTGAAGGAAAAGAAAAGAAGAGCGAAACAAAAAAGTACCTTCCAACCTCCCGATACATCGGGACAGGCTCTCTCCTTCAGAGAGGGAACTAAACTTACTAACGCAAATGATTTTAAAATTTTCAATGTCAAAAGATTTTATCAATAAAGTTTATTCAATCCTTTCCAAACAGCTTTGCCAATTTGCTTTTGACCATCGGGATTTGGATGAAGGCCATCCACATAATTTGGCTTAGAAACAGCATGTAATAAAGAGATAAAACCTATGTGTCCTTCCTTTGATAATTCTTTATATCTCTTTTCAAGTTCTTTCAATGATTGCTGTGTATTTGCATTGTACTTCTTCTTCACGTTTATTTCATTCATTGTTTTTAGATTGATATTCGAAGGAGAAAGTATAACTATAAATGCCCAAGGGTTAGTCTCATTTATTTTTTTAACCATCCATTTTACATTTTCCACACAACTATTTACCATTGAATCGCTGCCATCTTTCAAATCATTCACTCCAAGAAAAATAAGATAATAGTTTGCATCAGGATGTTCTCTTAATACTGGTAACAGTTCACTTTTATCTGAAGTCTTCCTACCGCTTCTTCCTGCATTTATAAAATTTACATCGTTATGATCATTTGATAAATACCAAACCCAACTATGCTGGTCAACCAAAGCCCCGTAAGTAATTGAATCGTCAAAACAGACAACTTTGCCATGAATATCATTCCTGAAAGACATTGCAATGAATGCAATCGTCAATACTATTATTGAAAGAAACCGTTTATTCATTTTTAATTTTTTGACTTTATTTTTTCCAGCCATTTAGGATATTTATTCAAAATTTTCTGTGGCCAATAGCCATACCATGCATAGCCGGTCCTTCTTTCACGTGACACATCAGAAAGCTGGTAGACCTTCTTCCCATCCCGGTTGGCAAACATAGGACGATCAGTTTCCAACTCATAATAACGAGTCCAGACTTGCGGCGCAGTGGAATCTTCCACAACAATTCTATCCGC
>JBDTSD010000337.1:0-3346 GCA_039931355.1 Ginsengibacter sp. | reverse complement strand
CCATTGTCCATTGTCCATTGTCCATTGACAAGCCCTCATTCTTCATCCCAGAAGCCCATCTTACCGAATTTCTCAATACGATTCTTCACGCGTTCTTCAGGTGAATTTTTTTTCAAGTCCGCAATAATGGGTTTAATATATTGTTTCAAATTTGCTGCTGCCTCATCATAATTCCAATGTGCTCCGCCCAGTGGCTCAGGAATGATACCGTCTACCAGCCCAAACTTCAGCATGTTATCTGGTGTTAAACGCAATTGCTCTGCGGCCTTTTCTTTATACTCCCAGTTGTGCCAAAGTATGGTACTGCAACTTTCCGGTGAAATCACGGAGTACCAGGTATTTTCCATCATCAATACACGGTCTCCCACCCCAATACCCAACGCACCTCCACTCGCTCCTTCGCCGATGATCACACAAATCACCGGAACTTTCAATTTCAGCATTTCATAAATATTTCTTGCAATAGCTTCGCCCTGACCACGTTCTTCAGCCTCCAGGCCAGGATAAGCACCGGGTGTATCTATAAAAGTAATGATCGGCTTTTCAAATTTTTCGGCAAGCTTCATCAGTCGCAATGCCTTGCGATAGCCCTCAGGATTAGCCATTCCAAAGTTGCGCATCTGGCGCATTTTAGTGTTGGTGCCTTTCTGTTGGCCAATTACCATTACCGTTTCCCCGTCGAGTTGTGCGAAGCCGCCCACCATAGCCTTATCGTCCTTTACATTTCTGTCGCCATGAAGCTCGATGAAGTTGGTAAATATTTTAAAAATATATTCCAGTGTGTAAGGCCTGTCAGGATGCCGGCTCAATTGTACCTTTTGCCACGGGGTAAGATGCTCTGTAATCTCTTTTCGTTTGGAAAGAATAGATTGTTCCAATTGATTTATAATTGTATCATAATCAACTTTGTTATTTTTTGAAGCCAGTTTTTTATTCTCTTCTATTTGTTCATATAGCTCTTTAATCGGTTGTTCAAATTCGAGAAACTGTCTTACAAATGTTGCTGCCATAGATTTATAACTAAGTGATTATTCCGTTTTTTAAAAAATCAAATTTTTAAAAGTTAGTGAAGTTACGACGCCAAAAGTAAAAATTAATTCGTTGGGGTTGAATCAATTTATAAATCACCATTGGAAACGGATATATGGCGCGGAATTGCGCCGCTCTTATGCAAAGAAAGTATGCCTGTTAATTTGTTCTGAGATTATACAAAAGCCTGAATTTATTTTGGCGCTTTAAAATCAGGATTATTAAACATTGATTTATTAAACAGATAATATTTTCCGTCTTTGTAATTCTTCCAGTACCGATGGCCCATTACATCGTAATACAAACGGCCGTCTACACTTTTATGTGCAGCTTCATCATTTACTGCTATTACCTTCGGCAACGGTTCTTGCTTTTTTTTAACCACCGGCTTTTTTACCTCTACAGAATCAACCGTCTTTTCAACAGTTGGCGAAACTGTACGTGCCGGGTAATTTTTTTTATGACAACTAACTATTGTTGCTCCAATAAAAAAAATCACAATCGTAAAAAATATTCTTCGCATGTAAATAATTTTCACTTGTCTTTTCAAGAACTCTACCAAAAATTGTTAAACATCTTTCCACGTTTGTAATAATGCTTCATAAAAACCTCCAAATATTTCAACATATAGCCAACTGAAGAATAATGACATTACATTTCTAATTCCATTACATCGCCATTATCACTAAACAAAATTTTTAGGGGAAAAATCCCCGACGACATTTCAGTAGCAAACCAGTTGCGCCCTTCAGGAACTATTATAAAGAGACCTTCCTCATCTCCCACTGCCCTGAAATGCGGCAATGGTGGCTGTTTAGGAAAATAGTTAAGTTGGTATTTATCCAAAATATCTTTAGCTTTTTTATCGAAATCTTCTTCATCAAGTACCAATCCAATTTCGCTAACATTACGAAGCTGCCTGGATGAAAATGGTTCAGTATTTTCATCGTGCAAATCGAATCTTGCAATAAGTTCAAGAATATTTCCGGCGCTATCCAGGAAATAAATTGATTTCGCATGCCAGTTTACAAAGTCAGCAACAAAACTTTTATAGTCTTTCAGCCAAAGCAATTCAACTTTATTTTGAATCCATTGCAGTGCTTCATCCAGTTTGTTTGATGGAATGTTGAAGGCAAAATGATAAAAAGGATTTTCATCTTTATCAGTTTCTTCAAAGATTAATTTGGATGCTCCTGCAGTTACTGCAATTTGTTTTTGATCAATATACTTTACAGGCAATTCTAAAATATCGCTATAAAAGCTGTACAATACTGATACGTTTTTTGTCTGCAGGGTAATTTCTTTTAAGTACATTTTTTAAGCGTTTTATTCTAAATATCGGCACGCCCTATGTTATATTTTTAATCATTTATCCAGCCTTTTTATCCAAATCATAAACAATAAAATATTTCACTTCTAAAGACAGAAATATAATTTATCAAAAAAAATCTCTATCCAACCTAAGGATTTTTTATTATTGCATATCAGAAATCCTCTAACTAAATAATGGATACGATATGGGAGACCACTTACAAATTAAGAAACAATCAAAACAATACGATGCGATAATTGTAGGCTCGGGCGCCGGTGGTGGCATGTCAGCTTATGTATTGGCAAAGGCCGGGTTAAAGGTTTGCCTGCTGGAAGCAGGGCCTGATTTCGATCCTAAAATTAATTCTGCACAATTGAAAAATCCGTGGGAATCTCCGCGGCGCGGTGCCAGCACTAAGTTTCGGCCGTTTGGAGATTTTGATGGATGTTACTGGGGATGGGAAATAGATGGCGAACCCTATACACATGTAGAAGGTACAAAATGGGAATGGTGGCGTGCACGTATGGTTGGCGGAAGAACGAATCACTGGGGTAGAATTTCGTTGAGGTTTGGGCCGAGAGATTTTAAGCGTAAAAGCATCGACGGCCTTGGAGATGACTGGCCGATAGGCTATGATGACGTAAAACCTTATTACGATAAAATAGATCAGCTTATTGGTGTATTTGGCAGCAACGAAGGATTGCCAAATGATCCTGACGGAATTTTTCTGCCTCCTCCAAAGCCACGCCTGCATGAATTGTTTATAAAGAAAGCAGCAAATAGTGTAGGGGTACCCGTTATACCTTCACGTTTATCCATCCTTACCAAACAAATAAATAAAGAAAGAGGTTCTTGTTTTTTCTGTGCACAATGCGGCAGAAGCTGTAAAGTATACGCTGACTTTTCTTCCTCATCAGTATTGATAAAACCGGCGATGGAGACTGGCAATGTTGACCTTGTGACAAACGCGATGGTGCGTGAAGTGCTTACTAATAAAGAAGGGCT
>JBDTSD010000336.1:0-3349 GCA_039931355.1 Ginsengibacter sp. | reverse complement strand
TTTTCGAGCATGAAAGGAATTGCATATTTGGAACAAAGGAATAAACTTTTAAGATTTACATTCATTACAAGATCCCATTCGTCGCCAGTGGTTTCAGTAACCGTTCCATACCGCTGAATGCCCGCATTATTTACAAGAATATCTACCGAGCCAAATTGAGACCAAGCCTTTTCAAATGCTTCTTTTACCTGCCTTTCTGAAGAGATATCGCAATTGATAAACAGCCAGCGATCGCTGGCAATGCCCGATTCATCTTTTGCAATATCTATTAAAATAACATTGGCTCCAGCTTCGTAAAAAAGCCTGGCGCATGATGCCCCAATACCGTTAGCCGCTCCCGTTATGATGACTGTTTTATTTTGATAGTCCATTGATTAATGTTGAAATTGATTTGAAATTTATATCAGCACCATTTTTTGTTTTGATCTGAATCTGATCATCGGCAATATTAATATTTTCCACTCCTTCACATCCGGCATCTGTATTGTAAATAAAAGAAAAATAATTTTTTGAAACAGATTCGCCTGCATCAATAAAAGCAAAAGTTTTTTCACCAAACAAAGTGGGAGCTGTATTTAATATTTCATCAAAGGGTTGATGAATTCCTGCTGTCCCAAATTCTATACCCCGGTATTGAATAGTTCCGTCTGCATAATGTTGCCATAGATGAATCCACGGGTAGTCGCTTCGTTTCCAAACATAGCCAAATAATAAATTTTGCTTGCAAGAAAAGGCTGTGATCCATCCATATTCATCCTCTTTTTTTATAACAAAAGAAAAAACCGCATTGTAAGGTTGTGAAGATTTCCTGAGGTCAATTTTATTTTGCTTTTCATCTTTTACTAATGGCCAATGCAAGTTATTGTACTCGATTTGTTTATAACATGCCTGGTCGAAACCTTCCCCAGCATTGCAATCAACAATAGTTGTTTCATCAAGAAAAGGCGCTGCCAATGTAGGGTGCTGCACCATATTGTATAATCTTCCCAATGGATTAAAATTTTGAATAATTTCTTTTACTGCAAATACGGCGTTCTCTTCATCTAGTATAATTTTTCTATTCACTCGTAGTCCTTCAAGAGGCGCAGTCACCTTCATCTGAAAAGTATTTTGCGTTGATTTTTTTTCTACATCCCAAAGTATGTTAGCAACCTGCCCATGATTTGGGAGGCCCGCTTTCATCTCGCCAGCGGAGGGTTCCCCCCATCTTCCAAGGCATAAAAAATGCCCCTGGTATGGAGCGCCATCTTTATTATTTTCCGGCATTTGTTCTTTTGAAAAAACGAAGCTTAATGGATTTGTATCTATGTTTTTTAAATGGAAATCAGTAATAGCTCCGCCAAAAAGATCTATGGCGAGAATGGCTTTATTGTTTTGCAGACTTACTAAAGAAGGAGCCTTGACATTCATATTCCGGCATTCGTGATAGCATATGCTAAAAATCAAATATAAAATAAAGATTGAGCAGAGATGATATTATAGTGAACAAAAGTATGAATGAATAAAATGGAGTAAAAGTAGAAGCGAACGCAGCTAAACGACAAAAATCCTTATCGATATTAGATTTGATATGGGTTTGATTGTTTTTAAGAGATTTATTTTATGCTTAAAGTAGCCACTACAGTGCCAATCTAAAATTTAATAATAAATCCTTTATATAAATCGTAAAACATCTCGAAAACAGTAAAACAATTTCGGGAAAAATTTTTATGTGCGAAACACTTCAATGTTTTTTCGCATACTTATTCATAGCGAGAAACACGGAACTTCATCTTTTCAACAAGCTTGTGCCACGCGGTGTGTAGGTAGTAAGTGCTTCACCATTATACTTTGCCATCGTGTATAAATTTTTATACAACGGTAGCGCTTCTTTCATCACGGCTGGCGCATCTGTGTCGTGCGCTCTTAAAACTATCGGCGGTTCTTCTTTTTTTCCCAATGCTTTAAGGCCATCTTTTACGCCCGGAATAATTGTTTTTGTGAACCAATCTATATCATCCTGGCCTACGCCTTCCATCGCCTCGCCTAACGCAACGAGCAAGCCAACGTTTGGATATTTCTCTACAAAAGCCGCAATAGATTTTCTTGTATAATCAGCAATTAAAGGAATAATGTGCCGGTTGCGGTCTTGTGTTTTTATATGATTCTTTTCAGCAAATGGCTTCGATACAATGATGTTATAAAACATTTGAATAACCCATATACCACGTTTATCAGCTTCCTCTGTAAGAAATTTATACATCTCTTCATTCTTCTTAAAAGTTGCGTCGTCCACTTCCACCGCATAAGGATAGTCTTTCAATTTTACCAGCGAAGCAAAGGGATGTCCGTTCCATAAATACAAAGAGTTCATCCGGTTTTCCACCATTGAATCAAGGTATTTTATCCAAAGCGCCTTGTCATAAAACCAGGGAAAATTTTTAGGCGTATAAGGATATTCATACACGCCCCTACCGGGTAATAGAGTAGATTTTTGAATACCAATACAAGCGCCGCGAAGCACCATTTCCGGCTTATCTGTAAATGAAATATGTCCCGGCAATTTTCCTGTTTCGCGTATGCGATCAGTTAATTCCATGCAGCCATATAGAGCTCCTGAATTGTCTGCGCCCGCAATAATAATTATATTATCATTTTTTCCGGATGTAATAGAAAAGCCTTCTTTGCCGGTCTTTCCACCGGAAGTAATATTAAATAGATTAGCCGCTTTATTTAATGATGCATCATTTTCTTTTCCAACAATTATTAAGTTTTTTGTTGATGGGGTAATTTGACTTTGAGAAATCTTATAAACTGTGTAACCTGCATCAGTCAAAGCTTTTGATAATTTTTGAACTCCAAATCTTATTCGATTATTATCTGATGATGTTATCGCAATAGAAGCACTTTTTGTTGCCAGATATTTTTTCTCTTGTGCACGTGAAGGAAAGCCCCGTAAAATTGAAAGCAATAATAAAAATGGCAAAAGCAATCGCGATACATTCATAATTCCTGTAAGTATAATGATCCTTGTATTTTTGAGTAGCCCTTAGATTTGAGGCATTAATTATGTTCTGCCTGCCGTTAAAATTGTTATACTTCAAATAATAATTCTGGCATTTTCAATTAAAAAAGTTTAAAAAAAGGAGCCCTGGTAAAAACCAAACTCCGGATTGCTTATGAGAAAAACTGCTATTATATTTAAAGTAACATGAAGGAGAAAATGACATAAGCCTTTTCGCCATTATTTTTTATCCGGATTACGCAAATCGTTTATAAAAAAGCTAATTGAGTAAAGCTAAGCGTATGTCTATTTATAAAGAATGTATTATCTAACTATGTTAATGGATTATTTTTTGATTAACTATTG
>JBDTSD010000335.1:0-3400 GCA_039931355.1 Ginsengibacter sp. | reverse complement strand
AGGACCAGTTTGAGTTTGACGAAGTAACGGTATTGCATACGGTGATGATGGGGCACAAAAGAATGTGGAGCGTAATGAATGAAAAAGATGCTATTTATTTAAAAGAAGATTTCAGCGAAGCAGATGGTATGAAGGCTGGCGAATTGGAAGGGGAGTTTGGTGAAATGGGTGGCTATACTGCCGAAAGTGACGCAGCTACTTTATTAAATGAATTAGGTGTGGCCGAAGAACTTCATCAAATGCAGATGAAAGATATCGGCGCAAATATAAAAGTAAGGGTGTTGCTTGCGCAGGCGCTTTTTGGCAATCCTGATATTCTTTTATTGGATGAGCCTACAAATAACCTTGACGTAGAAACGATCTCATGGCTGGAAAATTTCTTAGCGGATTATGAAAATATAGTGCTGGTTGTGAGTCACGATCGTCACTTTCTTGACGCGGTTTGCACACACGTGGCAGACGTTGATAAACAAAAAATTAAGATATATACCGGTAACTATACCTTCTGGTACGAGAGCAGTCAATTGGCAGCAAGACAGGCGGGAGACAAGAATAAGAAGACAGAGGAAAAGAAGAAAGACCTTCTTGAATTCATTGCACGATTTAGCGCTAATGCTTCTAAAAGTAAACAAGCAACCTCACGAAAGAAGGCTCTCGATAAACTTGTGTTTGAAGATATTACTCCAAGCAATCGCAAATATCCCGGCATTATATTTAAGCCTGAAAGAGACCCCGGTAACCAGATATTGAATGTGCAAAAGCTAACCAAAAGTATTGACGGGCGAAAGCTATTTCATAATGTAAATTTTGATGTCGTAAAAGGTCAGAAGCTTGCATTCCTCAGCAGAGACCCGGTTGCACTTACTTCTTTTTTTGAAATCATTAACAAACGTATGGAGCCTGATAGCGGTACTTTTGAGTGGGGAACCACTATTACCACGGCGTATCTTCCAAACGATAACACAGAGTTTTTTACCGGGCAGCTTACGCTGATGGATTGGTTAAGGCAATACGTTCCCGATCATTATACTGATGTAGATGAAGATTTTTTGAGAGGCTTTCTGGGTAAAATGCTTTTTAGCGGAGATGAAATAAAAAAGAAGACGAACGTATTAAGCGGTGGTGAAAAAGTAAGGTGCATGATAAGCAGGATGATGTTGCAAAATCCGAACGTGGTAATTCTTGACGAGCCGACAAACCATCTTGATTTGGAAAGTATCACGGCTTTCAATGACGGCATGATAACGTTCCCCGGTATCGTTTTACTTACCACGCACGATCACCAGTTTATGGATACCGTTGCTAACCGCATTATTGAAATCACTCCCAAAGGAATTATTGACAGGCTTTGTACCTACGATGAATACCTTGCAGATGAAAGGATAAAGACCTTGCAGGCTGAGTTGTATAATTAATAATTGCTCCTAAAAATTTTTTAAATAAATACTTAATAAAACCCGTTATGAAAAAAACAACCCTTATGATTTTCGCTTTGATCTTACTTGCCACGGCAGGAGTAAAAGCGCAGGAATATCAAACCGCTTTTGGCGCAAAATTTTATACCGGGAACGGCTCTGCAGGTGGCATCAATATCAGGCACTCAACCAATGCCAAAACAGCGCTCGAAGGAAGCCTTCTTTTCTTTAGTGGTGCCTTAGGCCTTGAAGGTCTTTATGAGTACCAGGGTCCCATAGCCGGCGCAGAAGGATTGCAATATTTTGTAGGTGGTGGTGGCATGCTTGCCTTTGGTACAGGCAAAGGAAGTAGCACTGCATTTGCACTTCGCCTCACGGGTGGTATTGATTATAAGTTTGCAGATGCACCTATTGATGTAAGTCTTGGTTTTGATCCATTCTTTTATTTGGCGCCAAACACTTTTTCTAATTTAGCTTTAGGTATCGGTGTGCGGTATGTTATAAAATAAAAATCATTTTATATAAAAGATAATTCCCGGTCACTTCGATTGGGAATTTTTAATTTTGCGTTTAACTTAAAAATAGAATGCGTCAAAAGATAATTGCATTCATAGATTTTTTTTATCCTTTCTTCAAAAGATTTATGCCATTGCAAACTTTCCGCTACGCGGTTTGCGGTGGCAGTAATATGATATTGGACATTCTTATTTATTTTATCAGCTATAATTTTATCCTGCACAAGCAAATTCTTGATCTTGGGTTCATCGCTTTTCAACCCTACACCGCGGCCTTATGGATGGCATTTGTTGTTAGTTTTCCTACAGGATTTTTATTATCAAAATACATAGTCTTTAACGAATCTCAACTAAAGGGCACAATTCAATTATTTCGCTATGTATTGATTGTGCTGATTAATCTCACTCTTAATTATTCCATTATAAAAGTATTAGTAGAAGTAATGCATTTCTACCCGACGATAGCCCGTTTTTTTGCAGTATGCTTTGTAGTTACCTTCAGTTACCTTTCTCAAAAACATTTCACGTTTAAAGCTGTCCCTAATTCAAAAGGGGGATATTGAACCTATTAATAGGATTGGCCTATTCCCCTTTAGGGGTTAGGGGTACCATCTGCCATTTTTGCACTTTATTCCCCTTGGCATAAAGCTTGTCATAACCTAAGCAACAAATTAAAAAAAATCAATTTATTATGGCAAAAATTATAGGTATAGATCTCGGTACAACCAATAGTTGTGTTGCAGTTATGGAGGGTAATGAACCCGTTGTAATTGCTAATGATGAAGGACGCCGTACTACACCATCTGTAGTAGCTTTCCTGAAAAACGGGGAACGCAAAGTGGGTGATCCCGCAAAGCGTCAGGCAATTACAAACCCTACTAATACTATCACCAGTGTCAAGCGTTTTATGGGTCACAAGTGGGATGAGGTAACAAGCGAAGTTGGTCACTGGAGTTACAAAGTGGTGAAAGGTGATAACAATACAGTAAGAATAGATATTGACGGAAGACCTTATACGCCGCAGGAAATATCTGCAATGATTCTTCAAAAAATGAAAAAGACCGCTGAAGATTATCTTGGGCAGGAAATAAGTGAAGCAGTAATAACAGTTCCCGCGTATTTTAATGATGCACAAAGGCAGGCAACTAAGGAAGCTGGCGAAATTGCCGGGTTAAACGTACGCAGAATAATAAACGAACCTACAGCAGCAGCGCTTGCCTATGGCCTCGATAAAAAATCTATTGACCAGAAAATAGCCGTGTTTGACCTTGGTGGTGGTACATTCGATATCTCAATTTTGGAATTGGGCGATGGCGTCTTCGAAGTGAAATCTACCAATGGTGACACCCACCTTGGTGGTGATGACTTTGATAAAGTGATCATGGATTGGCTTGCTGCTGAGTTTAAAAAAGATGAAGCGATTGACTTGCATAAAGACCCAATGGCATGGCAGCGTTTAAAAGAAGCTTC
>JBDTSD010000334.1:0-3403 GCA_039931355.1 Ginsengibacter sp. | reverse complement strand
TTACCGGGAGGCGATTGGCAAAACACTAAAATATAAAAACAAATACTTATACACTATAACAGGTATTTTAAAAAATCCGCCACCCAATACAGATTTTCCTTTGAGTGTTGTGGTGCCTTATTCCGCATTGCAAAATACTTCAAGGAAAAACAATCTTGATGATTGGGTGAGCACATACAGCAGCTCTTATACTTTTGTTGTGCTGCCACAAGAATTGCCTGTTACAAAGTTTAATACACAACTAAAAGCATTTGCAAAAAAACACAAGCCTGCAGAATCGGCAAGTGATAGTTACATAGCGCAGCCGCTATCTGAAATACATTATGACGAACGTTTCGGAAATTATAATCATCATACATTCAGTCATTCGCTTATTAATGCTTTGTCGCTGATAGGAATTTTTCTTATCGTGATTGCTTGTGTAAATTTCATAAACCTCGCCACAGCCCAGGCAGTAAACCGCTCAAAAGAAGTGGGTGTACGAAAAGTTTTAGGCAGCAACCGCAAACAATTAGCTTTTCAGTTTTTAGGCGAAACAGCGTTGATAGTAATCACTGCAATTATACTGGCTGTTCTCATAGCCGCAGCAGCACTGCCTTTTTTAAATACATTGCTTGAAACACAAATAAGCATCCACTTTATTAATGATACATCAGTCATTATATTTTTATTATCTGCAGCGGTGCTGGTTACATTGCTTGCCGGTATTTATCCTGCTATTATTTTATCAGGATTTAATCCTATAACCGCATTAAAAAGTAAAGTAACTGCTAAAATGGTTGGCGGTATTTCCTTGCGTCGCGGATTGGTTGTGATGCAATTTGCTATTGCCCAAGTTCTTATTATCGGAATGTTCATCGTTGTAAGCCAGATGAATTTTTTTAGAAATGCATCGCTTGGTTTTACCAAGGCTGGTATCATTACTGTGCCTGTAATTAACGATAGCCTTAATCTTGCAAAAACGGACTATTTGCGTAATCAATTGTTGAATAATCAGGGTATACAAAATGTAAGTTTCAGCTTTGGTACCCCTTCAGATAATAGCAACTGGTCGACCGATTTTAAATTTGATCATGCAGCAAAAACTACAAACTTTAATGCAAGTCTTAAATGGGCAGACGCCGATTATTTTAAAACATACAACCTGCAATTTGTAGCAGGCCATGCCTACAGCAGCAGCGATACGGTACGTGATTTTGTAGTGAATGAAGCCCTGCTCAGAAAATTAGGTATTACTGATCCGCAGAAAGCGATAGGCAGGCGGATAGATCTTTGGGATGGCGATAAAGTCGCAAGCATTGTTGGTGTTATAAAAGATTTTAATTCTTCTTCTTTGCGTGAACCTATATCGCCGGTTATATTAAGCACATGGAAACAGGTATATCGCAGCATCAGCATAAAAATAAAAGCGGGCTCTGAAAAAACGGTATTGCCTTTCATTGAAAAATTATGGACAAGCACTTATCCTGATAATGTTTATGATTATAAATTTCTTGATCAAAAAATTGCAAATTTTTATAAACAGGAGGACCAGCTTTCCCAACTGTATAAAATTTTTGCAGGCATAGCCATCTTCATCAGCTGTCTTGGGTTGTATGGATTGGTTTCTTTTATGGCAGTGCAGCGCACAAAAGAAATGGGCATTCGCAAAGTTCTTGGTGCATCTGCCAACAATATTGTGTACTTACTTTCAAAAGAGTTTACCCTGCTTATCATTATTGCATTTGCCATAGCTGCACCGGTTGCATATTTTATTATGAATAAATGGCTGCAGAATTATACTTATCGTATTCCATTAACAGCGTCCTTTTTCATTTTTGCAATTACCAGTTCTGTGATTATTGCATGGATAACGGTTGCGCATCGTGCAATAAAAGCTGCACTGGCAAACCCTGTGAAGAGTTTGAGAACGGAGTGAGGAAAATGTCTGAACCATGATTAATCGGATTTACAGATTAACATGATTCTCCATAGGAGTTCGTTGAACAGAAAAAATCAATAAAATAATTTAATCATTTAAATCATATTCAGACAATGTTTAAAAATTATTTCAAAATTGCCTGGCGTAATCTCCGGAAGAATAAAACTTTTTCCATTATTAATATAGCCGGGCTATCTATTGGTGTTTCGTGTTTCCTCTTAATTACATTATATGTGCTTGATGAACTGAGTTATGATAAATATAACGTTCATGCACGGGAGATTTACAGAATCGACAACCATGTTAAATTTGGTGATTTTTCTTATGATGGCGCAGAAGCACCGGCAATCCTCGGACCTACTTTAAAAAAGGATTATTCGCAGGTTGAGGAATATGTCCGTTTTAAAAATTATGGCAGCTTTGTAATTAAGAAAGGTTCAGAAAATCTTAAAGAGGATAAGGCAGTATATGCTGATTCCACATTGTTTGATGTATTCACTTTGCCGATGATTGAAGGCGATGCAAAAACCGCTTTACGGGAACCACACTCTGTAGTGATAAATGAAAGCACAGCAAAAAAATATTTTAATACCACCGGGGTGGTTGGAAAAACGTTAGTTGTTAATGATGGCAATAATTATAAAATTACCGGCGTCATTAAAGACATTCCTGAACAATCTCATTTTAATTTTGATTTCTTTTTTCCAGCAGCTGAAATAGATCAAAGCAGGGATAACAGTTGGTTTAACAGTAATTTTCAAACCTACCTCCTTGTCAGGCCTGGCACAGATATAAACCAGTTACAACGGGGAATAAATAAAAGTTTGATAGCTGGGGCGACTCCTCAATTTCAAGGCATCCTAAACATGAGTAAAGATGAATTTGAGAAAAGCGGTAACTCGTTGCATGCAACCCTCAGGCCACTTGTGGATATACATCTACAGTCAAATATTGCAGATGAGTTGGGCGCAAATGGCAGCATTGAATATGTATATATTTTTTCCGCGATAGCCATTTTTATTTTGCTTATTGCATGTGTCAACTTTATGAATCTTTCAACGGCACGCTCCTCGAACCGTGCGAAGGAAGTAGGCGTGCGAAAAGTGCTTGGCGGCCTCCGGAATAATTTAATGATACAATTCCTTACGGAATCTGTGTTCATAAGCCTTATTTCATTCATCCTGGCGATAGGAATTGTATTGGTTGTGTTGCCGCTTTTTAATGGCCTCGCCGGTAAGCACATTAGTTCTTTATTATTGTTAAATCCGTTAATGATATCAGGCGTTTTATTACTCATGATTATGGTTGGTTTAATCGCAGGCAGCTATCCGGCTTTTTTCCTGTCGTCATTTCAACCAATTGAAGTGTTAAAAGGAAATTTATCGAGAGGCTTTAAAGGGGCGTTTATTAGAAATGCGCTGGTAGTATTTCAATTCTCTATTTCAATTGTTTTAATGATAGGTACTGTGGTTATTTTCAACC
>JBDTSD010000333.1:0-3451 GCA_039931355.1 Ginsengibacter sp. | reverse complement strand
CATTGCTTCCATAAAAGTCATTATAATCGTCTCCTGCAAAAACAGTGTTTCCATCCGCTGCTATTGACACCGATGTACCGAAGCCCGCGGCTAAATTATACGAATTGACAGGGCCAGTAAGACTTGCCTGCAAAGCCCAACTGTTATTATTGCGAACATAGATATATACTTTGCCAGCGTTGTTGTCCGCTGCGGGAGATCCCACAACAGCAGTGTTGCCATCGGCTGAAATTGCAAGATCGTATCCAAAAAAACCTTGGTTATTATCAGACTCATAAATTCTTCCGCTTTGTTTTGTAGGTGACATGGGGTCTCCAGGAGGAATAACCCCTTCGCCGGAATTTTTTTTGCAGCCCATTAAAGAAAATATTATAATTATCAGCCCAACTTTTTTCCTGGTAATGGATTTTAAAACTTTCATATTTTTTATTTATAAGGAGATAGTAAGTGCATAAGCTCAGTTTTTAACATAGCTTCTTTTTTACAGAATTATAGAATAAGTAATGTTCAGGCATGTAAATCACAGAACAGTTATTTCTATATATTAATAGCAACAACTATTATTTTATCATCACCCTTTTTGAAAGTTTTTTTATTGCACTAAAGTGAAGGCCGCCCAATAATAGGGAGCATATTTTTTGCGCATTGTTTTTTGCGTGAGTATAAAAGATTGGCGTATGCTTTTGCCACCTAATAAATTTTTATAGAAGCATTGCATAAATTCATTTGTTTCCTTATCGGGCACCTGCCATAAAGTAGCCATTACATAATTTACGCCCGCCAATTTAAACGCTCGTTGTAAACCATATACACCGTCGCTTCCACGAAGTTCTCCTGTACCTGTTTCGCAAGCGCTTAATATAGCGAGTTGTGTATTTTGCAATGAAACGGAACTTATTTCAAGCCCGGTTAATATGCCGTCATCTTCATTCACTTTGGTTTTTCCTTTCCATCCATTATTGCCCCCGGCCATAATCAATCCACAACGAAGGAGTGGATTGCCGGATATTTTAAATGCATTATCAGCGTCATCATTTTTTTGTTGCATAGAATCCGGGAAAGTAAAACCATGTGTTGCAAAATGAATTATTTCCGGTGACGCATTTCCTTTAGCCATACTTCGGAATGCAGCTTCCGTTGCATTTTGTCCGCTGAATAAAAATGTCTTTTTATTTGACAGGTCCATATCTTTTTTTATGGCCTTTACTTCTTTCAATGTGTTGGGTAAAAAATTAAAGCTGTCCAAATCACCACCGCGATATTGCTGATGTACATAATACTGTTGTTTAGTAGCTGCTGTAGTGCTATCACTTACCTGGTTATTATAATTGATACCTCCAAATAATGCGGCAGACGAAGGTATTTTATTTTCATTTTCTTCGATTGCCACCTGCCTTGTAGAGGTTACCTGTATTAAGTTATACTTATCGCAAAGCAAAGAATCGCTACCTATAGGAATGGCTGCAAAAGCAATATTGTTAAGCAATCCATCAAGAGAAAGATATATAGTTTTTGTGTCTGCCAGATATTTGTCTAATCGTTGCCAAACCAATTTGAAAACGTCATTACCAGGTAACGGATCATTTTTAAAATCACTCTGGTCATTTATCCCTCTAATATTTACAGAAGTTTTATATGCAAATTTTTTTAAAGCTGCCTGTAATTGTTTTTCACCAAATGGATAAAACATATATGGCTCCTTTTTATTAGGTAGTACTAACATATATGTATATACAACAGTATCTTTTGGGACAAGAGCTAAGCTCTTAACCTTTATAAATTCAAGTGCCGCTTCGCTAGGTTTCAAATGACTGCGTACTTCATCAAAATTTACATTGAGCTTAGTTTTGATATCCCGGTAAAAAGCAGATTTTCGTAACAAATTCTTTTCCTCACTGTTTGTAAGGACGGTAAGGGAATCTATACTTTGAGCCCGTTTTGAGATTGGTAAAGATTCAGTTTTAGTAAGTAAGTATTTATTGGTTTGATAATCTTTCCAAAGTGATAATAACAAAGTGTCTTTTGACTCTTCTAATTGCCTGCTTAGGTTTGCTGTATTTTGTAAAGTGATGCCGCTAAATAAAAGATGATTATTATAAAGAGCTGTCCAAAGGCTATCAGAATCAAAGCTAAAGGCAAATGGGAAAAAATAATTCCTGAAATAATATTCCCTGGATTTTACATATTCCGATAGTTCATTTTCAGATAAGAAATCAAGTTTATTCAAAAGCAATTTTTTTTCTATTTCGAGCGAGTGGATTAATGTGGTGCTTGCTAATGAATTATTTCCCGTTTTTTGATAGGTGCTTGCAATTTCATTGAGCAGATCTGTATAATGAGTATTTAATTCACCGGTAATCTTAGCTTGTAAAGTTCTGCATTCGAGCAAATAAGGTAAAGCAACTCGATATTTGCCTGTCTGATAATAAAAATCGCCTAATCTTTCAATTAGGGCAATATAATCAGAATTATTTTTACCACTGGAGATCGAGAATATATTTATTGCTTCTTTAATAAATTTTTCTGCGGTAGCGTTATTTCCCATTGCTAAATAAGCATCGGACAAGGGAATTAAGCTCAATGCATAAGTGGGATGGTTTTCACCTAATTTTTTTCTAAAAATTTGATTGGCTTCTTCAATCATATCTTTACCTAAAAAGGGATTTCCTAAATGTATATGCACCTCTCCTAAATTAAGAATAGCCGAAGCATAGTTTACAGAGTCTTCCGGATATTTCTTATATATATCAATTGCCTTACTAAAATAATTTTTAGCAACAGAGAAATTGCTCATATTATAATAAAGCGTGGCGATTGAATTAAGAGATTGTGCATATTCCCTGGAGTCTTCGCCTGAAACTTTTTTTCTTATTACAAGACTCTTTGCCAATAATGAATCTGCAACGGGCAAGTTTTGAAGTTGTAAATAAATATTAGCCAAATTGTTTAATGCCGAAGCAAAAAAGGAATTCTGTTCGCCGTACCTCTTTTTATAAATTTCCAAAGCTTTTTGAAGCATCATTATCGCTTCGTTATATCTGCCCGTTCTTTCATACAAGTCGGCGATATTCAGCAAGGAGCCTGCATATTCAGGATGTTCTGTACCACCCCATCTTTTTCTTATTTCCATGGATTGCAGGTATAAAGCTTCAGCCATTTTATAGTCTCCTGCCTCCCTGTAAAGAAGTGCCAAATCATTTAAAGAAGCGCCATAGGCTGAATCATTAATTGGAATAGCATTTTTATTTTTTTCTACATTTTTTTTACTCCAAAAAATAGCATTATTAAAATCGCTTTTTTTGTAATAATAGGTCAAAGAATCCTGGTAGTTAATATTCTGTCCAATGCAGTAGTTGCAGTTAATAAAAAAAACCAAAAGAAAAAATAACTTGTGCATCATCAATTTGATCTAAGCGTTTTCAAAATTTTTTTGGCCATCAAATTATATTTC
>JBDTSD010000332.1:0-3473 GCA_039931355.1 Ginsengibacter sp. | reverse complement strand
TTGCCAATAGGGCCGGATTGGCAATTTTATAACCATTGAGATGCAAAATAGGAAGCACCACGCCATCTGTAACCGGGTTCAAAAATTTATTGGAATGCCAGGATGTGGCCAGCGGGCCGGTTTCCGCTTCTCCGTCACCAATAACACAAGCGACTATCAAACCTGGATTATCAAACACAGCACCGAAAGCATGGCTAAGCGAGTAGCCCAATTCACCACCTTCATGCATAGAACCGGGGCACTCAGGTGATACATGGCTGGGGATGCCACCCGGGAAAGAGAATTGTTTAAAAAGTTTGCACAGCCCTTCTTCGTCCTGGCTGATATTCGGGTACACTTCACTGTAAGTTCCCTCGAGATATACATTGCCTACAATGGCGGGGCCACCATGACCCGGCCCCGAAATGTAAACCATATCAAGATCATATTTTTTTATAATGCGGTTAAGATGAACATAAATAAAATTTTGCCCCGGTGTAGTGCCCCAGTGACCCAGCAGCATTTTCTTGATGTGTTCAATCTTTAAAGGTTCCTTTAGAAGAGGGTTATCGCACAAGTAAATTTGACCAACCGAAAGATAGTTGGCTGCACTCCAATACGCGTTCATTTTATGTAACAATTCTTCCTGTATTTCTTCCCGTTGGGTTTCCATCTTTTATCTTTTTATTTGTGATTATTTTTTGTACCGGCAAATAAGCTTTCCGCATTTTGTGCAATCATCAATTCTTCATCGGTAGGAATCACATAAACTTTAACGGCACTACTTCCTCTTGAAATCAACCATTCGTTTTTTTTATTTTTCTTTTCATTTAATTCGATACCAAGGTATTGTAAGCCCTTGCAAATTCGCGAACGGATTATTGGTGAATGTTCGCCTATGCCGCCGGAAAATACAAGCACATCTAACCCTGCTAACGTTGCCGCATAGCCGCCGATAAATTTCTTTATGTGGTAACAGAATATATCAATCGCAAGGCGGGCATCCTGATTATCTTTTTTATGCTTAAGCAAATCCTGCATATCGGAGCTGATGCCCGAAATTCCAAACAAACCGGATTTATGATTGATAAGATTATTAAAGGCTTTTGCATCCATTCCTTTTTGCATAAGATACCAGGCTATGCCAGGATCAAGATCACCACTTCGCGTGCTCATGACAATGCCTCCTGCGGGGGTGAAGCCCATACTCGTATCAATACATTTCCCATTTTTTACCGCCGCAAGGCTTGCACCGTTGCCGAGGTGGGCAAGAATAATTTTGCCACGGGCTTCTTTTTTATCTTGCTTTTTCAACGCCTGCATCAGGTACGTATATGAAATCCCATGAAAACCATAACGCTGAATATTTTCGTCATAGTAACTTTTTGGGATAGCAAATTTTTTTGCTACTTCAGGGATCGTCGTATGAAACGCCGTGTCAAAGCAGGCTACCTGCAAAACAGATGGACACCTCTCTCTTAGCAAGTGAATAATTTGCAACTCTGCCGGCAAGTGATCAGGATCATAATCTTTGATTTTATTTAGCTCTTTAAGCAAATCATCAGTTATGATCTCCGCCTGCGCATGTCGCATACCGTGGACAATACGATGCCCAAAAACTATTACCTGCTCAAACCATTGCTGTGCCTGCATCCATTCAATCAGCCAGCGTGTCCCACTATCAAAATCGGTTGCCTTTATTTTTTCGGTTGACACGTTATTTTCCGCTTTATTCCAGGCGATAAATTCCGGATCTTTTGAACCAATACCCACTATGCTCCCAGCGAGTTTTTTCACAAGGCTGCGACGCATATCATACACCGCAAACTTAATACTGGACGAGCCTGCATTGATAACCGCTATTTGTGGATGTAGTTTTTTCATTACTAAAATGGTTTAACCTTAGCATAAAATTTCATAAATAAATTTCTGTCCTAAATAATTAAAAGCTGAACATGGCTTAAAAATTAAGACTCGTATAAAGGTCGTCTTTACTTGTATTATCAAAAATGGTTAAAGGGGGGATTCTCTTGTATAAAACCTTTTGCACTAAACGTTACTAAGATAAAAGACCTGGCAAGAAAATAAACTGCTGAAAGTGAATAGTAAAGAATTAATAACACAGCAATCCTGGCAAGAGTTCATTTATTAAAAATTAGAAACAGTCCTTTCATTGTTATACGAAGTGACTTCTTAATATCAAATATTATTAAGTATATAACGGTTCTTATAAATATTTGCGAAGTTTCAACACTAATGATATTTGAGGAAATAGGAAGGGATATGAATAGTCGCTTTGAGCCTGTATAAAGCGGGCACGGTTAATAAAAGTGTGGGTAACAAAAGCATGAACGATCCGTTTATCAGCATCATTTTATTAATACCTATGCTACTTGCACTCTTACTTACCAGGTAGGAAGCAATCGGCTGAAGCCCGAGAACGACCATCATAAAAGCGCTTAGGATCCGGGCACGCATATCAACCGGCGTCAACTCCTGTGCAAGGCCAATGGAAAGTGTAAGAACGTTTACTGCACCAAGGCTCGCCATAAACTGGCAGGTCATTGCCACAGGCAATGTTCTTGAAAATGAAAATAACATATACCAGCATCCTCCCCACATCAAAGCGCCGCCGATAGCAACACAAGATCTTTTCACCTTTTGCATAAAGGGTAAAATAAATATTATTCCAATTAAGGCGCCGGCGCCCGCTGAGCCAAGTAACTGCCCAAGAGTTTTCGCATTTCCTTTTAGTATTTCCGTGGAATAGGCAGGTAACAACTGAATAATTGACAAGCCGAAAAATGTCTGTATAGCTGCAAAAAGTAAAATCAAACGAAGCAATTTTTGATTGTAGATAAAACTCAAACCATCTTTAAATTGCTGAAGGCCGCTTCCTTCCTGCTTTTTGATTTCCTGCTTTGAATGAATAGCAAGAATACAAATAACGGATATAAGGGCGCTGAATCCGTTGTACCAAAACGATGGCGCAGTACCTACGGCAGCTATCAACCATCCGGCAATGGCCGGTCCTGCAAGTCGCGTGAGTTGATTGATAATATTGTTTAAGGCAATAGCATTTTTAATAGTGCCTTTGGCTGCGATATCGCCGATAAAAGCCTGCTCTGCAGTCACATTAAATGCCGTTGAAGTTCCCAACAAAAATGCAATAATGTACACATGCGCTATTACGAGACGATTGGTTTGAATAAGAAAAGCCAATAGAAAAGCAAATAGCATAGTAAGGATTTGTGTAATCAGCAGGATCTTTCTTCTATCATATTTATCTGAAAGAATTCCAACCCAGGGACCGAAAATAAAAAAAGGTATTTGCGATAAGAATGCAACGATACCCAAGGCAGTAATTTCATGGGTTAATTCCCAAACAATCCATACTTGTGCTGTTTGTTGCATCCAATCTCCCAGCAGGTTTACTGATTGGCCTATCATGTAAATCCGGATATTCTTTATTCGCAAGGGCGAAAAGTTTTCTC
>JBDTSD010000331.1:0-3483 GCA_039931355.1 Ginsengibacter sp. | reverse complement strand
CAGTTTTGCAGCAAAAGCTTTTTGTCCGGCTTCGAAAGGAAAATCAATCAACAAACGATTTTCTCCTTTTTTTAAATAACCTGTTATATCAACTTTATTGATTGCATCTGCGCTGATCTCCTGGTTTACCCAAATATTATTTACCTGCAATCTGCAATAAGATTGTGGTGCAATAAAAAGCGTAGCTGTTTTGATGTAAGCAGGATTGTTCAATGAAAAATCCTTTAAAAAGAAGCGATGCCACAATTGATTTTTTTCGTTCAGTTCTGTGGCGCTCGTTTTTAACCATTGTGCTTTGTCAGGAAGAAATGATTCTTTATAATTAATGCTGATTTTTTTTTCAGGAACTGTATACGTTTTGTTTTTGAAAAGAGTTGTATTGTTTTGTTCATCCAACATTTTCAGCGTGAAGCTTGCTGTAGTATCAAACACATGCAGTTTTCCATTATTTACGTTCATGCCGCTTTGAGAAATGAAAAAATATTTTTTGTCGCCTTCTTTAAATAGCCATGCTTGTTTCGCTTCTTCTTTTGACAGTATAAGTATTTTCCTTTCCTGGTTATTTTTATCACGAACAGTAATCACACAATCGAATCCTGGTTTCAAATTTGAAATAATGTATCTCCCATTTTTTTGATTAACCTTTCCATTGCTTGCAGATACATTTTGAATGTTTAAAGAATCAAAACAAAATTCAGGACTGCTATCTGCATCTTCTATAAATATCCACCTGTTGCCAATTACACAAAGCGGTTGCGCTGTTGCATACTTCAGCAAAATATTTTGCATACTGAAATTAACCGGCCACATGATAAAACTGCTATCGCTGATATTGATTGGCTTTGAGGGAAATTGCAGGTTTTCGTTTTGTACGTTTATGTTGAACTGTACATTTTTTTTCTCGCTGGTTAGGTTATGCCTGCAATAATTTATGCCGAACAGAAACGCACGCTTGTCCTGCACCCGCAATGCCACTTGAAACCTATCCTTATTTTCAGTAAAAACAGGTTCCATTGGTGCCAATCGATCTCCAAATTCATTTAAAAAATAATGCAGCTTTTTAATTTCAAAATAGTTGCCGTTTAATTCACCGGATTCACGAATAGCGGCCTGGAAATCGTAAGAAATAATTGGATTGGTATTCCAATATCCTGTCTCTTCTCTGTTCTCTTCCATTGAAGTAAGCAACCCATGCGGATTGGAGCCTCCGGTGAACATGTAATATCCCGGCAGGTTGCTACCGGAACCTATCTTAGCCATCATCAAACCATATCCATCTAAAGAACCAATTTGCAATCGCCTGTGATCTGTGTTTTCAATACCCACGCCAACTTCACAAGTAAAAAATGGATAAGCCGAATAATCAATGTAAGACTCCTTTGCTTTGTTTACATCGTTACCAATATTTTCGTCGTTTCGAAAGGAGGAAAACTTGAAATTTTGACAGTCTTCATTTCTTAATAAGTTAGCAGCCCATGGTTCATCGGGATAAGCGCCCCAAAGAGGAATGACTTCATAAGGTGGCACTGAACCATTTCCCCAACCTGTTACGGTGTACATGGGAACATCAATGCCATATTTCTGCGCCGTTTGTTTTAGCCATAAAATGTGTGCTTCACCTGTCTTTCCACGTCCATATTCATTTTCTAATTGGACGCCTACGATGGGTCCTCCGTCTTTATACATCAACCCTTTTAATTGCAATGCCACTTGTTTGTACCACTCTTCTGCATACCGCTGATATAAGGGATCGTTGGAACGGTCTTTTAAATTTTCTTTTAATAAAATCCAATCGGGTGTACCACCGTTTCTTACTTCGGCATGACACCAGGGACCGATTCTTGGATAAACCCATAAACCATGTTTAGCGCATAACTCAACAAATGCACGAAGGTCTTTGTTGCCATTCCAATCAAACTGCCCTTCAATTTCTTCATGATGTATCCACAGAACATAGCAGGCAATAATATTGACTCCGCATGCTTTCATTTTTAAAATCCTGTCTTCCCATTGATCTTTTGCTACACGTGAAAAATGCATTTCACCCATTACCGGAATGATTGGCTTTCCATTCAATGTCATGTAGCGATTATTGATTTCAATTTTTCTTCCTTCCGGACCAGGGTTGCCCATCTTCAAATGTCCGGATTGAATATTTGCATTTTTTATTTTTGATGCATCAATAGAATAAACTGTTTGCCCGTTCATAGTTTCAATGCCTGCCAATAAAACAATCAAAAAACTAATTGTTCTTATATTCATAGTGGTTTTTTTTTGAATTGATTTGCACTTCATATAGTGATGAGATAAATGAAACCGGGATTAAAAGAGCCAGCCATCCATTCTTAAATAGTCGGCTACCATTGAAATTCGTAGTCGCCAGAGCCAACCGTCCAAATTATATATTGTCTTCCAGAATCGGCATCGGTCTCTATTCCTTTGAATTTTATGCCGGATACATTTTCTAAAACACTTTTGTTCATCCAGATTTTTTTTCCGCCTTCTGTTATTGTTTTATCAATACTATACGGTATGTAAACGTTCGCCTTCGAGTTGACAGGAATTGTAATTTTCCAATTGACGCGACCGTGTTTATTGGTCCATGATGAGCGTATCAATCCCCTGATGGTTCCTGCAGATGTTGTGACACTTTCAAGCCCCGCCGGGTATAAGGCCTTTAAAGAAATCTCGTCAAACCCTGGCTTAGTTAGGGAAATGCCACCCAAAGATTTGAAGAACCATTCAAAAATACCTCCATACATGTCATGATTGTAGCTTCGGGTACTGTCAAGGTTCCAGTTTTCACCAATAGTAGTGAAGCCCTTTCTAATCATGCTCAGGTAACCTGGCATATCCTCCTGCATAATCATTTTCTGAACCATATCTGCCTGGCCGGCATCGCCTAGTGCCCGCCACAGGTAAGTTGTTGCAATGTCGCCTGTAGTGCTGTGGTCAGGCAATATGGATCCATATTTTCCCGGCTTTCCAATATTGAGGGAATCTGCGGTTTTTTCCGGATGCTCTATAATACTCACCAGTTGCTCTGCAACGGTTTTCCGGTCAGTCTCCGGCACAATGCCAAAGCTTAATGGCATGGATAAATTAGATTGAGTGACAGGATGGTAAGTCTTGTTCACCTGGTCATAATATTTATTGTTATACGCCGTCCTGACCCGCTCATATTCATCTTTAAAATAATTAGCATCCGGTGCATTAAGCAGCTTTGCTGCTTCATACATAATTTTAGTATTCAGCACGTATATAGCTCCTTCTACATTGGGTATGGAAGTACCGCCGGGAGCCATCCAGTCGCCAAGACCATAGCTTACTACACCTGCCGGAGTTTCTTTCGTTTTCAAATAGGCCAGATATCTCCGCATATTAGGCACAGCATTTCTCAAAATGCTGCTATCTCCATAAATCTGGTAAAGTTGCCAGGGCACCGTTATCATTGATGAACCCCAGGCGGGTGCATCATCAAAA
>JBDTSD010000330.1:0-3483 GCA_039931355.1 Ginsengibacter sp. | reverse complement strand
TTTTACGGAGAGCTTGCTGCAATTTATTTCAAACGTATCCCCTTGCAAAATTATTTTGCCAAACAACTTATCTTTTAACGTTTTTTTGAAGTGCAAAGCTTGCTCTAATCCCATTCAGCTTCGGCTTTCACCTTTAGCCTATCCACCCTTTTACTTATGAAGATGCTTATTTCATATAATAAAATTAATGGCACAGCTACTATGGTTTGGCTGGTCCAGTCCGGTGAAGGCGTGATAACTGCCGCAACAATAAGAATTACAACATAGGCATACTTGCGATATGTTTTTAAAAACGCAGGGGTAATTATACCAAGTTTCGAAAGTACGTAAGCAAGTACGGGAAGCTCAAATGCAATCCCACAGCCCAATATAAGAGATGTTAGCGTATCAATGTAATCATCAAGTGTAGGCAAATATTGATAAACTCCACGGGTGCCTAATTGAAAATTCGCAAGGAAATTAAATGTAAAAGGTGCCAGCAAAAAATATCCAAACGCCGCACCGGTAAAAAAACAAAGTGACACCCACCAAATACTTCCTTTTGCATAGGAAACTTCTTTAGACGTTAAAGCAGGCTTTACAAAACGCCAGAGTTCCCAAAATAAATAAGGGAATGCAATAATAATAGCGCCCATAAATGAAATGGAAATGGCTGACATAAACGGGCCGCTTACGGTACTTCCTAACAGTTTAATATCTATAGGCGGCATACAAAGCGCATCACCTAAATGAAGATTGTGGCTAAGGTTGCAAAGGCCGCTATAAGTAACAAAATCTTTGCGGGCCGGGGCAAATATTATATGGTCAAATATCCAGTCAACATAAATGAAAATGCCAATGGCAACTACAACCAAAACCAATGCAGAACGCACAATATGCCAGCGTAACACTTCAAGATGATCTATAAAGCTCATCTCAGTTTCAGTGGTTTCCTGGCCCCTGATCTTTTTAAAAAATGCTTTTCGTTCTGAAGTCTTGCTGCTCAAGAGGATTTTATTCGATGATGAATTTGCAAATATAATATTAAGCGCCCTATTGATTTCCGGCTTTATACAAACTTTTACGCAATTGTATTAAAAACAGATTCCTGTGGCTTGTTATAATTTTCTACATAGCCTGCTATTGCTTCTACCCACAGCGGATTTGTATTAAGGCAGGGAATCATTTCAAAAGATTCGCCTCCTGCATTCATAAATATTTCTCTTCCTCTTATCTTAATTTCCTCCAAAGTTTCAAGACAGTCGCTTACAAAAGCAGGGCATACGATCAATAATTTCTTTATTCCTTCTGCGGGCATTTCTGCCAAACGAATATCAGTGAACGGAGTAAGCCAACCTTTGCCCAATCGCGATTGAAAGGACACGCCATATTTTTCTTTTGGAATATTCAATTTTTCTGTAACGAGTTTAGTAGTAGTAAATACCTGGTGCCTGTAGCAATGTGCGTGGGCTGGAGAAGCAACTTCGCAACAGTTTTCTACCTGCAGGCAATGGCACCCAGTAATATCGCTTTTTCGAATATGCCTTGCCGGTACTCCGTGATAACTGAAAAGCAAGTGATCATAATCATCCTGAATATATGGCCTGAAAACATCTGCAAGCGCATCAATATAGTGTCGCTCTTTATAAAAAGGATCAATAAAATCTAATTTGAATGAATACTTTTTCTTACGGTGAATTTCTTTGGCGTACGCTACCGCGGTTTCGTAACTCGACATTGCATAATGCGGGTAAAGCGGAAGTGCTATCACTTCTTTAAGGTCCGGAGACCTTTTTAATAAAGCATTAAAAGCTTCTTCCGGCGAAGGATTGCCATAGCGCATAGCGATTTCTACAGGTTCGTTAACTTTATTTTGTAATGCTGCCTGGAGCTGCCTTGTCAATACAACAAGGGGTGACCCTTCCTTAGTCCATATTGTTTTATAAGCCTCCGCAGATTTAGGCGCTCTGAAAGGAACGATAATACCTTTCACCAGCAAAGCCCGCATCAGCCACGATTTATCAATAACCCTTTCATCCATTAAAAACTGGTCGAGGTACTTTTTTACATCAGCCACTTCAGTCGAATTCGGAGATCCCAGGTTCATCAACAAAATTCCCTTGCCGCTCGCATTATTCATTTTTTATTTCAATTTTTGCAAATGTATGGCTGCTGAAAAAATAAACAAGAAACCGTTTATCTTTCTTTAATTTCCACCCTGAATAATCCCGAATTTTCTTATGACTTTTTCATGACTTTTCCGAAGTTGCATAAAAATATTTTTGCAGGCACTGATGTTTATAGAAACGACACATAATTTTTTAAATAATTTTTGTATTGCAGGTATTAACTATCGCAAAAGTGATATTAGTATCCGTGGCAAATTTTCTCTTTTGCCTGAACAAACGATTTTATTATTGCAGCAGGCTGTGGCGAAAAAGTTTCCTGCCTGCATGGTGCTTTCCACTTGTAACCGGACAGAAATTTATGGAATATGCGATCATCCACACGAGCTTATTGAAATGCTTTGCATACACACGCATGGAAATATGCACGACTTTATTGAGCATGGATACAAGTTCCAGGGAGGCGCTGCTGCAGAACATTTATTTAAAGTAGCAGCCGGCCTCGATTCGCAAATAGTTGGCGACTATGAAATTCTATCACAAATAAAGCAGGCGGCAAAAACATCGAGGCAGCATGGTTGCATGAACGGCTTCCTGGAAAAAATAGTGAATTATGCGCTGCAATCTTCAAAGGAAATTAAAACAAAAACCAAATTAAGTTCCGGAACGGTCTCCGTTTCTTATGCGGCTATTGAAATTATAAAAGAAAAAGTTGCCGATACTTTTAATAAAAAAATACTCTTGATTGGCACAGGAAAATTTGGAAATCATGTTGGGAGGAATCTGCAAACTTATATACCTGATGCTGATTTAGTTTTCACTAACCGTACTGATAGTAAAGCTTTGGAGCTTGCTGAGCAGTGCAATGCAACTTTTCTTCCATACAAAAATCTCGCAGAAGCCGCTAATGATGCGGATATAATTTTGGTAAGTGCCACGGCAGACAGCTATACAATTCACCCTGCTTTTTTTACGACACAAAAGCCACGATTAATTTTGGATCTTTCAGTTCCGCAAAATGTAGATCCTGCTGTAAAGAATTTGCACAATGTCGAATACCTCAATGTGGACGAGATTTCTGTGATTCTTGATAAAACAATTTCATTAAGACAGGCAGAGGTCCCCCAGGCCATGGAAATTATAGATTTAACAATGCAAAATATGATGGAATGGTATCGCAAGCAGGCAAACAGCCCGCTTTTGCGTAAGATAAAATCACAACTCCAGGAATTAAATGAACTTCTTTTCCAGGATGAATACAGCGAAGAAAAAATTCACAAAACAGTATCTTCACTTGCTGTTCAATTACACAACAAAAATAATAAGGGTTGCCAGTACATTAGCGCTTTAAGCAGTTACCTTCACATGAATTGAAACA
>JBDTSD010000329.1:0-3491 GCA_039931355.1 Ginsengibacter sp. | reverse complement strand
TTATTTATACGGGCATTGAGATAAGTTCTTATTCTATCATCTTCAATCAACTTTTTTGCATAATCTTTTGGACTAGCAAACCAATTACTATCCCATCCACGGATAATTCCCAGCCTGGCACCAATCGGATTTGTTTTTTGACCCATATTCGGTTTTTATTTTTTAGTATTTTTTGCTGCTGATTTCTTTTCTGTTTCTTCTTCAGCAGGTTTTGCTTTTTTAGGCGCTGCTTTTTTAGGCGCCGCTTCTTTTTTTACTTTAGCGGCTTTACTTACAGGCTTTTCACTTTCCACTACTTCAGCTTCTTCAAACACTGGTTCAACTTCTTGTTTAGAAACTACTTTTTTTACTGAGGGTGCAGATCTGTGATTTGTACTGTCAACTATAATAGTTACATGATTGCTACGCTTACGTACCCGGTAACCACGGCCTTGCGGTGCAGGACGCATACGCTTAATAACTCTGCCACAGTCAACCATAATTGTTTTCACCACAAGACCGGCATCTTCTACTTTTTCATCAGTATTCTTCTGCTCCCAATTATTGATTGCGCTCTTTAATAACTTAAACATTGGCACAGCCGGATGTTTGGGATTGAATTGTAAAATTCCTAAAGCCTTTTCTACTTCCATGCCGCGTATCAAATCTGCCAGCAAGCGCATCTTGCGGGGAGAAGTTGGATAATTATTAAGTTTAGCTACTGCTTCCATTGTTTTTTTCTTTATTTCAAATACTATATCTCGTATCTAAAAATTAAGCGATCTTTTTACTTGAGTGGCCTTTAAAGTTTCTTGTTGGCGCAAATTCTCCAAGTTTATGCCCCACCATAAATTCTGTTACATATACAGGAATAAATTTGTTCCCATTATGCACAGCAAACGTATGGCCTACAAAGTCGGGCGTAATTGTTGAACGACGCGACCATGTTTTTATCACACCTTTTTTCGTAGTTCCTTCATTTATGCCAAGCACTTTATTCTCAAGCTTAGCTTCTACGTAAGGACCTTTTTTTACTGAACGAGCCATATTATATGTTCGATTTTATATGTACGATGTACGATTTAATAACCTGTTTTCCTTTCACCTACATCCCTTCTACTTATTAGGTAATTTCTTACCATTTCTTCTTTGTATAATCATTTTATCTGATCCTTTGCCGCGGGTACGTGTTACTTGTCCTTTAGCATATTTACCAGTCCTGCTCCTTGGGTGTCCGCCTGACGCTTTTCCTTCACCACCACCCATTGGGTGATCTACAGGGTTCATCGCAACGCCCCTGGTTCTTGGACGAATCCCTCTCCACCTGTTTCTTCCCGCTTTACCCATACTTTCCAGGTTATGATCACTGTTGCTAACTACACCAATGGTTGCATAGCAATTAATCAAAATTTTCCTAAGCTCACCACTAGGCATTTTTAATATGCCATATTTTTCCTCCTTATTTG
This sequence comes from Ginsengibacter sp., assembly GCA_039931355.1. Taxonomy (GTDB): domain Bacteria; phylum Bacteroidota; class Bacteroidia; order Chitinophagales; family Chitinophagaceae; genus Ginsengibacter. The sequence continues at coordinate 2,046 of JBDTSD010000329.1, read as the reverse complement.
CAAGTTGCGCAGATGACCCGGCACTTCTTGCAAGCTTACCCCCCTGACCTGGCTGCATTTCAATATTATGAACTACTGTACCTAAAGGAATATTTTTCAACATCAGAGCATTTCCCAATTCAGGCGCAACAGCATCTCCGCTTATAATGGTACCGCCAACCTGCAAACCCTGCGGTGCAATTATGTATCTCTTTTCGCCATCAACAAATACAATCAAAGCGATAAATGCACTGCGATTCGGATCATATTCTATTGTTTTTACAGTAGCAGAAATATCTTTTTTATCTCTTTTGAAATCAATAATACGGTACATTCTTTTATGTCCGCCTCCAAGATATCGCATGCTCCTGCGGCCTTGTGAATTGCGACCAGCAGAATGATGAACTTTTTCTACCAGGCTTTTCTCAGGAACATTCGTAGTTACCTCAGCATAAGCATTACCAATTCTCCAGCGTGTTCCTGCGGTTGTTGGTTTGTATTTTCTTAAAGCCATGATGATTTTTTTTGTCCTAAATCCCTAAAGGAATCTTGAAACTTTTATTTTTATTAATCTCTGCATTTTGCGGTAGCAGAATTACCATTCATAATCACTATTTTATCCCTTACTTTCGCCACACCTCAGTCGGCCTCACCTTTAGGGATTAGGGATATTAAACATTACCATATAAATCAATCGTCTCCCCTTCTGCTACGGTTACTACTGCTTTTTTCTTAGCGGGTTTTCTACCTGTAAGCAATCCGGCTTTAGTATTTCTTTGCTTTACTTTTGAAGGCATAGTTAAAGTATTTACTTCCTCTACCTGGATACCATAAAATTCTTCAACAGCTTTCTTGATCTCAAGCTTATTTGCTTTGCGATTTACAATAAAAGTATATCGATTATACTTTTCAGTTAACCTATTTACTTTTTCTGACAGTACTGGCTTTATTAAAACTTCCGACAGCTTCATGTTTGTATTTTTAAAATTGTCCCGATAATTACCGGGATGAAAATTATGCTTCCGCTACCTCTTTATCCTGCTCTTCAGTTTCTTCAACAAATATTTTTGCTGCACTTTCAGTAAATACTAATGAATCTGCATTTAAAATATCGTAAGTATTAATGTCGCTTAATAGTGTGCCGCAAACAGTGGCGCTATTCCTGAAACTCTTATAAACATTTTCGTTATGTTCAGCCATTACAAAAAGGGCTTTCCTGCTTTCAGTATTAAGGCCACTAAATATTTGGGTAAATTGTTTTGTAGAAGGAGTTTCAATATTAAAATCTTCTATTATAAAAATCTTATTTTCTTTAGCCTTGCTGCTTAAAGCACCAATCTTAGCGAGATCCTTTACTTTACGATTCAATTTAAAATCATAACTGTGTGGCTTAGGCCCAAACACAGTACCACCACCTTTATACAAAGGATTACGTATGTTACCTTTACGGCTTCCACCTGTACCCTTCTGCTTGTGAAGTTTCTTAGAAGAACCTTCTACTTCAGCACGGGTCTTCACTTTGTGCGTTCCTTGCCTTTGGGCTGCGAGGTATTGCTTAACAGCCAACCAGATTACGTGACTATTAGGCTCGGCGCCGAATATTTCATCAGGCAGGTCTATCGTTCTGCCAGTTTTTTTCCCTTCGGTATTTATTATTTCTAACTGCATATTATTTCTGGATTAAAACGATGGAACCATTATGGCCGGGGACCGAACCACTTATTAATAGATAATTTTTTTCGGGGAAAATTTTTATAATTTTCAGGCCTTTTAATTGCACTTTATCCTGACCCATGCGGCCTCCCATGCGCATGCCTTTGAATACTCTTGCAGGATAGGAAGATCCACCAATTGATCCTGGTGCCCTTGACCTGTCGTGCTGTCCGTGAGATTGTTCTCCTACACCATGAAAGCCATGGCGCTTTACAACACCCTGGAAGCCTTTACCCTTGGTGGTGCCAACAACAGTGACTTTGTCGCCTTCATTAAATATGTCAACACTAATAGTGTCGCCCATATTTTTATCTGTTTCGCTATCGCGTATTTCTTTTACGTATTTTTTTGCCG
>JBDTSD010000328.1:0-3491 GCA_039931355.1 Ginsengibacter sp. | reverse complement strand
TTTCAATTCTCTATTTCAATTGTTTTAATGATAGGTACTGTGGTTATTTTCAACCAGCTTAATTACATCCGCAATAAAAATTTAGGTTTCAATAAAGAACAAGTTTTAATCATTCAAAACACTTATGCGCTCAACACACAGGCAGAAGCATTCAGAAATGAGTTGCTGCAAATGCGTGGAGTAAAGGACGCAACAATTACCGGATATCTACCCGTGAGTGGCAACAGGAGCGATGGAGGATTTATAACTTCCCCGATTTTTGACGGCAAAAATTTTACAATAATGCAGCGGTGGTTTGTTGATGAAAATTATATCCCTACGTTACAAATACATTTAAAGACCGGGAGAAATTTTTCTCAAAATTTCCCGTCTGATTCTAATGCCCTTATAATAAATGAGGCTGCTGCAAAAATTCTTGGAAGTGGCGACCCGATAAATAAAAAATTATACCAGATCAAAGACCTTAAAACAGGGGAGTTGCTTGCCAACAACGTTATTGGTGTCATCAGTAATTTCAACTTTAATTCGTTGCATGAACAGATAACTCCGCTCGTGCTAAAGCTGCAACCGGATAATGGAAGTATCGCTGTAAGAATAAATACATCTGACATTGCGGGTCTGTTAGGCCAAATAAATGCAAAATGGAAATCGATGGTTCCATCGCAACCTTTTAGTTATTCTTTTCTTGATGAAGAATTTAATAAGCAGTATAAGGCAGAGCAACGCACAGGAACTATTTCTATGATCTTTTCAATTCTTGCCATTCTTGTCGCTTGCCTTGGATTATTTGGATTGGTTACCTATGCTGCAGAGCAACGCGTTAAAGAAATTGGGATAAGAAAAGTATTGGGAGCAGCTATTCCTGATATTATGGGTATGCTGTCCAGAGACTTTGTGAAACTGATACTTATTTCTATTTGTATTGCATGCCCTGTTGCCTGGTGGATGATGACCAAGTGGTTGCAGGATTTTGCATATCGCGTAAATATTTCGTGGTGGGTTTTTGCCGAAACCGGGTTGCTCGTTTTGTTGATTGCATTGGTTACTTCTTTGTTCCAGACAATAAAGGCAGCGATTGCAAATCCTGTAAAAAGTTTGAGAACAGAGTAAAATTTAATTATGATAAAAAATTATTTCAAAACCGCCTGGCGCAACCTGATGAAAAGCAAAGTCTTTTCTTTAATTAATGTCCTCGGCTTAATCATTGGCATTACTGTTTGCATGATGATTTTTCTTTTTATCATGAATGAATTTAGCGTTGACAAATTTCATAAAGATGGTGATCGTACCTATCGCATTATGCGGGCATTTGAAACGGAGGGTAAGTCAAAGAGCGTATCTTATTTGTCAGGCCCTTATGCGCCGGCTCTACTGAATGATTTTAAAGGCCAGATCGAAAGTGCGGTTCGTATAAATCAGAATGATAATCTTGTTACCATCGGCAACCAATCGTTTCATGAAAAGCAGGTACTCAATACCGATAGTAATTTTTTCAGCTTCTTTTCTTTTCCATTGATAAAGGGTAATGTACAAACCGTTCTACAGCAATTGAACAGTGTTGTGTTGACAGAATCCACCGCTAAAAAATATTTTGGGAGTGTGGGCAATGCCATGGGCAAAGTAATAACATTTGACAAAGTACTCCCTTTAAAGGTTACCGGAATTGCCAGAGACGTTCCTTCCAATTCACATCTAAATTTTGATTTGGTAAGCCCGCTTGCTAATTACAGGGATAGAGGCTGGATGACTACCTGGATTAACAATGGCTTATATACTTATGTAAAACTTGCTCCCGGCGCCTCACAGGCACGAATAGAAAAGCAATTTCCCGGGTTCATGGAAAAGTATATGGGCAGCGACATGCGGAAGTACGGCTTTCACTTTTCTTTATCAATGACGCCATTGAACGATGTGTACTTTGAAGATGCTGCTTTTGATAATGTAAAGCATGGAGATAAAAGTGTTGTGTATATATTTCTCTCCGTCGCTATATTAATATTACTCATTGCATGTATCAACTTCATGAACCTTTCAACCATTCGTGCTGCAGAGCGTTCGAAGGAAGTTGGCTTGCGCAAAGTGTTAGGTGCATTGCGCAATAATCTCGTATGGCAATTTATCGGCGAATCCGTTTTGCTTACAACCATCTCGTGTATACTTTCTGTTGGGTTACTATTGCTGGCTATGCCATGGTATAATCAATTACTTGGTTATTCATTGGTGATTTCATGGAGCTCATTACCTATTTATTTATTCCTCGCGGGAGTTATTGTTGTTGTTGGCTTTTTAGCAGGCAGCTATCCGGCATTCTTCTTATCTGCATTTTCGCCCGTGCAGGCATTAAAAGGCAAGCTGCGATTGGGAAAAGGCGGCGCTTCATTCAGGCAGGCATTGGTAGTTGTTCAGTTCAGCATATCGGTGTTTTTAATTGTAGGCACTATCATTATTGCTAAACAAATGGGTTATGTAAAGAACAAACAACTTGGATATAACAAGGAGCAGACAGTGATTGTGCCAATAGATAATGATGACATTTACAAAAACATGAATTCTTTTAAAACTGATCTGCAAAACAAGGGTGCAGTGATGTCTGTCTCCCTGGTGTCTGGTGAGCCCGGCGGCTTTTTTGACGGGCATATGTTTGACGTTCAGGATCACAACGAACGATGGAATGCGAGAACAGAGTTTGCCGACTTCGAGTTTGTAAAAACGTTAGGCTTAAAGATTATTGCAGGCAGGGATTTTTCTGCGCAATTCCCTACTGATACAACTGATGCAGTTTTAATAAACAAGTCAGCAGCCACCAAACTTGGGTGGGCTCCACAACAGGCCGTCGGCAAATGGATACAGAATACTATACGCGACGATGCAAAACGACGAATTATCGGCGTAGTAGCTGATTTTAATTTTCAGTCACTAAAACAGGATATTGAGCCATTAGTTATTTCACCGGCTAACGATAGAAGGCGGGCATTGATAAAACTACAGCCAGGCAATATCCAGGCAGGTGTTGAGCTGATTAAAAAAGCCTATGCACAAGCAGCGCCTGCATACCCTTTGGAATACACTTTCCTGGATGAGAAGTTTGCCAAAATGTATAAGAAAGATATCCGGCAGCAATCCATCTTAGCGGTGTTTTCAGGCCTTGCCATATTCGTTGCCTGTCTTGGACTATTTGGCCTTGCTTCATTTACCGCAACAAAACGTTTCAAAGAAATCGGTGTACGCAAAGTATTGGGTTCATCAGTACAGGGCATTGTTGTTTTGTTATCCAAAGATTTATTAAAGCCTGTTTTAATTGCCACCTGTATCGCGTTGCCTGCTGGTTATTTCGCTATGAGTAAATGGCTCCAAAACTTTGCTTACCGGACACCATTGAGCTGGTGGATTTTTGTTTTCGCCGCAATGATCACTTTTGGTATTGCATTAATTACGGTGAGTATTAAAGCCGTGAAAGCCGCAAGAGCCAACCCGGTGAAGTCTCTGAGAAC
>JBDTSD010000327.1:0-3493 GCA_039931355.1 Ginsengibacter sp. | reverse complement strand
GTACTTGTTTATCTATTTGAACATTATCGCTTATACCAATATTCCCAAACAATGGCAGGTGATGCACATTATAGCCAAGTTGGGTGAGCAGTGTAAGATATAGAATGGATTGGGTATGAATAACCTTCGGCCTTAATTTGGAAATGAATGATTGAATTAAATGCTTCTGAACGAGCCCGGACAGATAATTTTTCCATGAAGAATCGATATCCATACCAATCCAGAGCTCATGAAACATAATATGCCAAAGTCTCCCCTTACCAATATTTGCAAACGCATCAGCAAGTCCAAAAGGCAAACCTTTAGTATGAAATGCATACGGCACAAATTGGAGGCTAAGCCATTCCGGATTATGTTCATCTATCCAAAGCCGGGCACTCCGCAATCTTTGTTTATAGGTAACCGAAGCGGAGAGCCTGAGAACAGGAATATCGTAAATGCCGGATTTTTGCTTGCAATTTATTTCTGTAGAAATGTATTTTTCGTTTAAGGCCAGGATGCCAGCTTCATGCCCTTTTGAAATTAACTCACCCGCAAGTCTTCTTGTATAATCTCCTACTCCGTCACGCCCATATTCGACCGACCCGCAAATAAAAATTATTTTCATTTATAATAACTCAGCCGTAAATCTTTATGCGGAAAACTGGCGAATAACCTGATTAAAGATCCCCGTTAATTCCCCCGAACACACATACTTATTTATGGGTTTATAGAAGTTATCTCTTGTTGTTCGTCTTCACTCTCAGTAGCCGCTTTGACTATTTTTATAAGATTAAATATTGTCATCATTACTACTTCAATTAGGGTAACTACTATATTCAGCAAAATGATGTTCTCTAAAGAAGAAGTATCCATTACTATCACCGCCAATACCGTGGTAAGGAGGCTTATAGGTATAAATATTATCGGGTTAATAACCCACGACCTGTAGGTTCCCAGTAAGAAGGAGGCTCCATAAAGAAGATTAAGGCAACTGCTGATAGCCATTAAAACTAACTCTTTATCTAAACCAAAATAATGGCTGCCCAATACCCAAAGAATCTGAGATGAAAACAGCCACACGGCAAAGGTGATAGACACACACAAAAAAATCAGCCCTGCTAAAATTTGCAAATAATACCTGAGCAAAACTTTTGGCTTGTTAGGCAAGCGGGCAAAACGAGGGGCTATTAAACTCGCAAATAATACACTAAAAAAACCTAAAATAATGCTGAGGCGGCTCAAAGCGCCGACCTGGGCCAGAGAATCAGTTGAGCCAAAAACAGATATTAACCATATTGCTATCTGACCCGAAAGGCAATAATAAATGGCTTCCGGAAGAAGCCGCCCTACCATTTTCAAGATATTTTTTTGTACGACCGGATCAATTTTTTGATTTAAATCCGCATGTTTCAATGTAATTTTTCTGTACCGGATATTTACCCATATTTGTGGTAAGCTTGCTGCTAAAAGCGCAGTAACTGCAATAGGATATGCGAATATACTAACAGCAAGTATCGCAAGCCGGCCAAGGTTTGATATCACCTTTACTTTCTGCAGTTCAATTAAATCCTGCCTTAACTTGGGAGATATTTCCAATATCCCCGCATTAATCAGCATAAAGAAGGTGGGGATAATTGATACGATTATGAGACTTGAAAACAACCATGTCGCCCCATGATGCCGTAAAAGATATAATAGTACACCAATTGCTATTGGTAAAACTATAATTGCAAAAATTTTCCTTAAACGTAGTCCTGTAACTATCACACTACCCAGCTTCTTTTCCTCCATCCACACTTTTCCTCCCTGCGACATTACAGCAGATGCGATGCCACCATCAGCGAGCACCACCATTGCACCCAACATTGTATTGGCTAATGTATATAAAGCGTATTCCTCGGGTGGTAATAAACGAATTACCATTATTCCGCTCACCAATGCTACTACCTGAACTATCACCTGCGCAAAACCTGTCAGGCTAATTAGTTTACTCCACTCAACTACCTTGTCGTAATTGATATTCCCTATCCTTTTGCTAACAGCTTTCATTAAGATAAATGGACATTATATAACTCGAAATAACAAATGATTGTTGACGCAATTAAACGGTCACGGGTTTTTCTTTTTTTCTAATTCTAAACCTCTTTCGGGTCTTGACTTCATACCCATAATGTTTACCGTAAGTGTTAGCGTAGCCAAAATAGCCTATTTTACCGCCTCTCTTAACATCGTTAAAGATGATGCCGACATCGTTCAGTTTATGAGAATTGGATAATTCATTTACAAATTCTAATTGCTTTTTGAGCGTATAACGTTGGCGTACCAGGAAAAGAACAGTATCAGCATATTCGCCTAGTATTAAACCGTCACTTACCATGCCGACCGGCGCCGAATCAATTATTATGTAATCATATTTTGCTTTCAATTCTTTAAATAGCAAAGGTATCTTTTCACTTAAAAATAAATCGCCCGCATATCTTGGAACGGCTCCCGAATGATAAATATGGAGGCTTGGAATATCTTTATATTCGGTGTAGATTTCATTAAGATTTTTTGCGCTTCCCTTGAAATAATCATTTAACCCCGTTTCACTTTCCATATTAAGTTTAGCAGTTATTGAAGGTTTTCGCATATCGAACTCCACCAAAGCAACTTTCTTGCCGGGAATTGCTAATACAGCAGCAAGATTTACACTCACAAGAGATTTACCCTCGCCACCGACACCCGAGGTTATCAATATTACCTGCTTATCTTTTTTCTCAAGTAAAAAATATAAATTCGTTCTTATAATCCTGAACTCTTCGCCGGCAAGGTCCCTGTCCATAATGGCGACACCGACTGCTTGCTTTTTTGGTAAATGACTCACCTCGCCCACAATGGGAAGATTAATTCGATTCACAATATCCCTGCGGGTCATTATTTTATCATTAAGTAAATCGCGAACGTATATTATTCCAAATGGTAATAGCAAGCCAATAAGGAAACTGTACATCTTTATATTTTTTCCGTTGGGCGATACAAGGCCCATGCTTGCTGCAGGATCTATTTGTTTGTAATTAGATACGTTTGAAGATGTACTTGACACTGCAGCTTCTTCTCTTTTTTGCAAAAGATATAAGTACAAGCCCTGTGTAATGCTTTGCTTCCTTTTAATTTCCTGCATGGCTCTTTCGTTGCTGGGAAGCGCAGATAAAAACTGCCGGTATTGACCGTTTTGCTGTTGCAAACTATTCTCCTTCTGTTTAAGGTTTTTATTTATATTTTGCAATGCCTCGAGAATGCTTCCCTTAACTACACTTAACTGGTTATTCAGATCTTTTAAAACTATTCCTCCTTCAGCTAATGAAGGAGCTTCTTTTTGCTTCCTTAGCTGTAAATCATTATAACTGGAAATAAGATTCGCGAGGGTTGCATCATCTATTCCTAAAGTGGAAGGCACTAATTGGCTTTGGGGAGAAGGGTTATTAAAATATCCCATGATACTTTGCGCAACTCCTTGTTTTACATTTAT
>JBDTSD010000326.1:0-3503 GCA_039931355.1 Ginsengibacter sp. | reverse complement strand
GGCCCTGCTGAAAAATACAATCTTGCCGGATCAATAGCAGTGGCTGTTGAAGGTGCAAATGAAAGCGCCCAAAGTCCCTCTATGACTATCGTATGATCATGCGACCGCAACTGACCAAGATATTTTGCATCCAAACTGTAAACATTGATACGCCCATCTCCGAAATTTCCAACCAATATTACAGGTTGCTTTAATGAATTACTACTACTATTACCATTTCCATCATTGCCATCAGGAGCAACTACATTCTGCGATTTTATATTCATATCATGTGTTCCCAAAAAACTCGCAGGCGCCAATGTTACGCCCCATGGAATATTAAGGCTTCCACGCGATGCAAACCTTTTTACAAATGAACCATCGGTATTGAAAACACTTACAAATCCTTTACCACTGCCAGCAACATGTCCGACAACGCCGCCGGTAAGACTCAATTGGGCATACATCACGAAAAGCTTTTCACCCACAGCCTGAATGTTGTAAGGAGAATATTCTGCAGGTATCTCCGGATCTTTAAAAGTCATTGTGACACGGGAAAATGCAGTATCCCACACGTCAATTCTATTGGCGCCAAAGTTGGCTCCATAGATCAGGTTTCGGCCATGGTTTGAGGCAATTGCCAATCCTGTATAAGCAGCTCCCGGTGGAGTTCTAAGGCTCTTTGCATTATTGCCTGAAGCGGGGTTCCAGCCAGAAAGCACGCCGTCAAAACCTGTAAAAAGAAACAAGGATGGGCCATTGGACAAATTAAAACCCAGGCCACCACTGAAGACAATGCCGGTAGGCAATCCTCCAACAGTATCTGATGGAGAAGGAATATTTACAGGCGCTCTCACAATGCCGCCTTCACTATTATAAAGCTCGCTTACATGGCCGCCTACTGAATTCACCCATGCGATACCGTTAGGAGACCATGCAATGCCAAAAGCATTTAGCAGTGTTGGATCAATTGTTACGGGATGATATTCTTCGGAATTTGCCACCAGGTTTACCTGTTCAAAATTTCGCAAATCATTCGTAGATACATGGGGTTTGTTGCATCCAAATGAGAGAGCAGCTAAAATTATTATTAGCAGGGAATTGAGTTTGTGCACGCCAATACGTGCTTGTTGATTTTTGTTCATTTTTTATTTTTATAAATTAAGAATAGCATGCATGATCAATAGAAGTTTTTAATTTATTGCACCATGCAAGAAGTTTGTAATCATTTGTTGTTTCCCAGGTAGATTGAATGCCGGATGGCATCCCGCAAATACGAAAACAGTTAAGATTTTATTAGCGTTATAATTAAGCAGGGCAAACTTTTAGCATGAATACTGAATAAAGAACCTGCTGTTTAATAAAATTGCTTTAGTTATTTCCTAAAATATTCAGGATAAATTTTAATGGAACAATCAGCCATTTATTATTACCTGCCGGTACCTCATTTTTGAGCTTAGGGACATCAGGGATTTTGTAACCACAACTTTTATGAAATTCATTCATCCCTTCCTGCATGGCTTCAGTTATGTCGAAACTGGTATTTTTTTTTTGCATGTACCCGTGTCGTATCATTTGTAGAAGCCCGCTTATTTATTTGGAGTTAGATTAAATGAAACCCTTGCAAATAAAAACCTTCCATTGAAGCCCATTTGCTGTACCCTTCTACTGTAAATAAAACGCCCCAATGATACATTGCCACTATGTGTTTGCTGATCAGGATATACATCAAAAATGTTATTTGCACCGGCGGTCAGTGTGAAACTTTTATTGAGGTCGTAGCTAATTGATGCATCGGTAACTGTTTTGGAATCGAATACCTGGTCGAGTGTTTCTTTTTGTCCGTCAAAAGTATTAACAGGAAAAGCGCCAGGATTAGCAGGGTTGATGGTGGGATCTAAATAAGTTACTTTTCCAAAATAAGCAAACCGCAGCATGGCGCCGATTTTCTTATGATCGTAGTTGATCGTAAAATTTCCCTTTGAATGCGGGCTGGCTACTTCTATGCGACTTTGATCTTCGCGGTTAAAATAATTTCCAAGCTGACCAGAGTTGATTAAAATATCAGAAGCTTTAATAATTGGCTTTCCATCGACTCCTTTTCTTACTTCATTTTTTATAAAGGTCGCTGCAGCTGAAAATTTTAATGTGGTATTATTTGCAAAGCTTGTGTGATAACTCACTACAGCTTCCAGTCCTTTTGCTTTTGTATCAATAGCATTAGTAAAAAAATTAGCAGTTGTGGCGCCGTTATCTTTCAGCAGCTTTGTTAGCACACTATCAGTTCCGCCCGTAAAATTGTTGGTAAGTACGATCCTGTTTTTGATATTAATCAAATAGCCATCCACTGTTATTTCCAAACCTTTTAGAGGATTGGCGGTAAAGCCTATAGAATAATTTTGTGATGTTTCTTCTTTCAATTTGGGTATGCCTAATATTTGTGCAGGCTTGCTGTCGTTGGTAAAAGTGCCGCTTTCTGTAGGTACTAATCCTTCGGGTGTAGAAACAAATAAAGTATTTGTTTTAGCATAAAATTGTTGTTGCATTGACGGTGCTCTAAAGCCACTTGATGCTGCCGCACGAATAGTAAAGTTGTCACTGACTTTATAACGCGTGGCTACTTTATAGTTTAATGTGCTGCCAAAATCAGAATAGTTTTCAAACCGCAATGCAAACTCTAAGAGCCACTGCTTTGTAACATCCTGCTCAAGATCAAAATATGCAGCCACATTATTTCGTGAATGCCTTTTTGCATAAGCAGGAACAAAGCCAGCAAAAACCTGTGCACCTGACGCTGCGCCTGAACTTGTATTAAAGTTTTTATACGAAGCTTCTTCACCGGCATGTTGTGCATATTGATCTATCCTGAACTCCGCGCCATACGCCACATTGAGGCCTTGCAGCACATTGAAGTTTCTTGTTACATCTGCATTGATGGTGTTTTGTAAAAATTGTAGCCCGCCTGCATCAAATTTTGTTTGCGGGTTTTGTGTTACTGCAAATTGAGTATAGTTCAATGAATGATCAACCGTAAAATCAAAATTATTTATGCCGAGCGTATTGGATAAGCTGGCATTCCATTTCCCCATTTTTCCATCAACACCAATAGAAAAGGAATAATCTTTTATATCTGTTTTTATCAACGGCAAAAATCCATTTGCATATAATTCGAGTGCTTGCGTTGCATAGATACCTGCACCGGAACTTATGGAAGAAGGATAGCGAAAAAATCCTGCGGCCTCGCCGTTCTTTTGATTAAAGCCACCAAAAAATTTCAGGTTCCATTTTTCATTTAAAGCATAGCCTGCATTTACAATTACCCCACCACTTACAATTTTTGAATTGCCTATCCGCATATCAAATTCATTCCTGCTTAACCCCTTTGCATTTAGAATAGAATCATCCCGGTTAACACCATTCACATTTGCATACACAGCGCCGGTATAAGTACCTGCTCTATTAGATGCTTGTCTTTCCGAATATTCGCCTGTGATATTCAGATACCCTTTTTTATTAAGATCAAA
>JBDTSD010000325.1:0-3535 GCA_039931355.1 Ginsengibacter sp. | reverse complement strand
ATGGCGTAAGTAAATAAAACAAAAACCTTGCAGCAATAGAACTCACACCATACCAAATCGTTTGCCCCGCCAATTTTTTAATGCTGCTCAAGTGTTGGATTTTTTAAAAAAGCTCAAATTTACTTTTATAATCTTTAATGGATTGTAAGAATAGAATTTTAGGAAAGTTATCTTTTAAATTCACGCACTTTTAAGTTTTACTTTCCAAAAGTTTGAAGCAAAACAACTTTTGGAAAGTTGCTCTTTTAAATTCCAAATTTAACTTTCCGAAAGTCTGGGGTTTCCCAAAAGTTTGCGGTTTAAGAAAAGCTTTATGGCTGGGAAAATCTTTTATTTTTAAGAAATGAAGTGTCTTTTAATGTATGCAAAAAATAAACAAGCTCGTCCCTTTCGACATCTGTAATGTTGAAGGGCTTTTGCAAAGATGAATCAAGGGTAGCACTTTGCACAATTCCCTTGCGGTAATGATCAACAACTTTATAGAGCGAATATAGCCTTCCATCATGCATATAAGGAAATGTAACCGAAACATTACGCAGGCTGGGCACAATAAATTTTAATGAATCTGCCGGGTCGCCTGTGATCCGCATACGTCCATAATCTTTCAGGTAATCATTTAAAGCAAGGCCATTATTTCTATAAGATTCATCTGTAAACAAAGGCTCCTTATGGCAGTTGGCACAATGTGCTTTGAAGAGTTCGTACCCATGCGCTTCTGCATTATTGAAACTGTCTTCACCTCTCTTCACCTTATCGTATTTTGAATTAGCTGAAACCATGGAACCTACAAACTGCGCAATTGCTTTCAGCATTCCCTGGCTGTTGATCAGCGGACTTTCGTAAGCCTCTCTAAACATTCTTACATACGACGTATCCTTTCTTAATTTTAGCAAAACAGAGTCAACATTTTCTGCCATTTCATTCGGCGCAGTCATAGGTGAAAGCGCCTGCACTTCTATATGGTTCACACCTCCATCCCAGTGATATAATCTTTTCCAGGCAAGATTAAAAAGTGGCAGTGCATTTCGTGTGGTAAACTGATCGTGAAAGCCATGGCTAAGATCATGATCATAAGTGGAAAAAGCCGCGAATTGCTGGTGACAGGATGCACATGCGAAGTTGCCGTCTTTGCTGAGCCGCCCGTCATAAAATAATTTTCTTCCAAGTTGAAAGCCTTCTTCGGTAAGTGGATTACTTGCAAAAATATTTGATGAAGGTTTTGGCCAGCCGGCCGGTATTTCAAATTTTAAGGGAGTTGTAGCATTTATATAAAGATCAGCCCTGTCCTTTTTACCAGCCCCCAGCAACAATGTAAATGTTGCTACAAACAAAAAGATCAATATGGTTATTTGTCCCTTTTTCATTCGTATTCCACGACGCATTCTTTGCTGATGATAAAAAATTTTATTCTGTTATTACTTTTTCAATGTGAAACATATTCGCATAATTGTCACTGATGTTTTTTGCATTAATGCCGGGTGTTGTGATCACAGGATGATCAGCGATTTTTATATCGTGGGGATTTTGCCACCAGGTATTGATATCTGCATCTATTATAAAAGTATAGGTGTTTTTGGCTTTGAACACTTCGGTGGCCGGTGGAAAATTAACAACAACTTCTTTAAGCACGCTGGACTGGCCAGAGAAGCCACCAATATGAAATTCATATTTATTATTTACCACTTTTGAAGCCGGGGAATTACCTTCCATCTTAGCCATCACGTACCCGCTATTCCATGTCCAGAACATATCATTTGCCGGGTCAAGCGCATCCGTTTGTGCACCCGAAACATTGTGCAGGCTATCTACGCCTATTAAAAATTGTAATGAATTATATCTTCCTTCCGGCACGGAAAAGCTAAAGCTTTGCGACGCTTCTTTGCTTTCATCAATAAGATGATAGCTATCATGTTCTTTAAAGGTATCCGATGCATTTTCCAGGCAAACATTTGAAATGTAATACCTCAATTTTGATATGGAATATTTTTCGTTAAATGGATTTGTATATATGGAGTCGTTTAGAACAATCCTCGAATTGTTTATTGTATTTATAAAAATGATTTTTATGGAAGCTTCATCAGTGTCAATTTTTGCTTCATTGAAAGAAATAAAAAATATTAAAAACGTAATAAGAACAATAAGTGTTTTGTTTATTTTAAAATTAATCATGGGTATCTTTTACTTTCTTACGGCCTTCCTTTATTAACGACTTTTCCTTTTTTGACTTTATCCTTTTTAATTTGGATGCCTTCGTTGGCTTTGTCAGCGTTCTTTTTTTTCTCTTGATTAATGCATTGTTTATTAACAGGAGCATTTTTAAAATAACCTGTTCTTTATTGCCAAGCTGCGATCTTTCTGACTGGCTCTTCACAAGCAGGTATCCCGCGTCTGTAATTTTATTGGCAAGCTTTTCCAGTATAATTTCTTTTTGCTTCCCGGATAAAATTTCAGATGAGGCTACATGAAACCACCCTTCCACCATGGTCTCTACCTTATTTACATTCTGGCCCCCGCTTCCTCCGCTGCGGGCTGTTTTAAATTTTATTTCTTTTAAAACATTTACCATAGTTCAAATTTACAAAATTAGAAAGAGTAAGGCGGACGAACGCGACAATTCAATTAATACGTAATTTGTTAATAGTTAATTTTTATAAGAACAAAAAAATTGACATTTTTGCACACAACCACTGTAAATGAAGCTAAACGGTATATATACTTCCCTTTGCGAAAGAAAACACTCCGGCAAAAAATCATTTGCTGTATTGATTGACCCTGATAAAGTGGATGACGCTAAAATGCACCAGCTTATTAAGCTCGCGGTAGCTGCAAAGGTTGATTACTTTTTGGTAGGCGGCAGCCTCGTTATTTCCAACTATCTTGATGAATGTGTAAGGATCATAAAAAATAATTGCTCCATCCCCGTAATACTATTTCCCGGCAGCCCCAATCAAATATCGCGTTATGCAGATTCGCTGCTTTATCTTTCACTGATTAGCGGGCGCAACGCAGATTTATTAATTGGCCAGCATGTAATAAGCGCTCCTTTTATAAAGAAAAGCGGGCTGGAGATAATGAGCACGGGATATATGGTGATTGACGGGGGAGCACCCACTACTGTTTCTTACATTTCCAATGCGACACCTTTGCCCTCAGATAAAAATGAGATTGTAATGTGCACTGCTATGGCCGGCGAAATGCTGGGCATGAAACTGATTTATATGGATGCGGGCAGTGGCGCAAAAAAAGCGATCTCCGAAAGCATGATAGAAAAAGTTGCAGGGTGTATTTCCGTTCCCCTGATAATAGGAGGAGGAATTGCCGATCCTGAAAAAGCATATCTAAATTGTAAAGCCGGCGCCGATGTAATTGTGGTTGGCAATGCAATAGAAAAAGATGAAATGCTGATTACGGAAATGGCTACGGCGGTGCATTCTGTACCGGTGGCGCTGCCTTAAGATTCTTATATTATTTTCAAAGAAATATAATCTCTAATGGGAAATTAATTTACAACTCTTGTAAATTTTAATAACTTTAC
>JBDTSD010000324.1:0-3539 GCA_039931355.1 Ginsengibacter sp. | reverse complement strand
ATATTATAGAATACAATCCAATTGATAAAGCGAATTTTGAAAAGCCCGATAAAGATGCTACGCAAAAATTTATGGATTACCTCGCTGCACATCGCGTGAATGTAAGGTTGAGAATAAGCCGTGGCAAAGACATAGATGCGGCTTGCGGCCAACTTGCCAATAAGGAGCTGGATCTACCTGTGCTCTAATACATTTTCTTTAACACTTTCTTACAGCCAGCCATTAAACCGGCGGAATTTGTTTGCGTCTATTAAGCACAAACAAATTAAAATATTAAATATGAAAAAGTACCTAATCGCATTATCTGCCTTTACAATATTGACCCTATCAGTAAATGCGCAACAACAAAGAGCAACAACGGGTGACGCACCCATGCAACATCATGGAAAAATGGATCATAAAAAAATGGGACATGGCAGCCATGAGAGAGGAATGATGATGAAACAGCTCAACCTCACTGATGCACAAAAACAGCAGGCAAAAACCATTCATGAAGATTATGCAAATCAAATGAAGCAATTGAAGGGAAACAGCAGCATGAGTGTCAATGACTACAATGCAAAGAAAGCCACGCTCCAGAATGAGCAGAAAGCAAAGTTCGAATCTCTTCTTACCCAGGATCAAAAGAATAAAATGGGGCAATTAAAAAAAGACCAGGTTGCAAAGAAAGAAATGATGGGGCAAAAGAGAATGGATAAAATGAAATCAAGCCTTAATTTAACTGATGCCCAGGCGTCACAATTGAAAAGCCAGCACGATAATTTTAAAAGCCAGGCTGACGCAATTAAAGAAAACACAACGCTAAGCCAGGATCAAAAAAAACAACAGTTCATGGAATTGAGAAAGAAAAATCAAGAGAGCGAAAAAAGCATTTTAACTGCTGAGCAATTGCAGAAAAAAGAACAATTAAGAAGCAGCCGCATGAAGGATATGAAAAATAAAAGAAGCGAAAAATCGTAAATAGTATTTCCCTCTGAAAATTGCAGGTGGGCCATCTAATGGTTCACCTGTTTATTTTTAAATTAACTTTGGCCTTCATTACTGTTGAAAAACAGCAAAACAATTTAACATGAGCCAGTCACCTTTTCAGAAATTTATCAATCCAAAAAATAACGCCGCCGTAAAGGAAAAACATAAGCAGGAAAAAAAATCAGCAAAAAAACAACGGGCCTCGGCAATTGAGCAACGGTTTGAAGAAAAAAGAGCTATGAGGCAAAAAGGCTTTTCAGAAAAAAATCAACCCCCGGAAAAAACATCACATCTTAACAAAAGACAAAAGTATCCCCAAAAAAAAGATACAGCACCTGCTTCTATTCCTTCGGAAAAAAAGAATTCAGCTACAGATCAAATGCCGCTGAATAAATTTCTGGCCCATTGTGGCGTTACCTCAAGGCGTGATGCAGTTTCATTAATCATTGACGGAAAAGTAACAGTGAATAAAACAGTGATCACACAACCAGCTTTTAAGGTTGGTGAAAAAGATGAAGTCTTTTTTAATGGAAAAAAATTATTCGTAACTAAAAACCTGGTGTACATACTACTTAATAAACCGAAAGATTACATCACAACGACTGACGATCCGCAAAATCGAAAAACGGTTTTGCAGCTCACCAAAAACGCCACGGATCAACGGATCTATCCTGTTGGCAGGCTTGATAGAAATACTTCCGGCGTATTGCTCTTAACTAATGATGGCGACCTTACGCAACAGCTTACACATCCCAGCTTTAATGTAAAAAAAGTATATGAAGTAAAGCTTGATAAGGCACTAACAAAAACCGATTTTGAAAAAATATTGGCTGGCCTTAAGCTGGAAGATGGAGAAATATATGCCGACGCATTGGCTTACGCTGATGCAAAAGATAAATCTGTTATTGGTATAGAATTGCATAGCGGCCGTAACAGGATTGTACGGCGCATATTTGAGCATTTGGGTTACGACGTAAAGGGCTTGGACCGTGTGATGTATGCCAACCTGACTAAAAAAAATGTAGAGCGCGGTAAGTGGAGATATCTTGCAGAAAAAGAAGTCCGCTTATTAAAATATATGAATAAGCAAAAAAACATTCGCGGTGAAAATTCGAAAGCTAAATCTACAAGCGTTGAAAATAGTGGTATATGATAAAGTCAAAAGCTGTTGAAATAATTTTTGAAAACGGTGATTTTATCGCGGTAAACAAAGCGCCCGGAATGCTCACTATTCCTGACCGCCACAATGAAGCGTTGCCTTCGCTTTACAAATACTTGCAAGAGCAATACGGAAAAATTTTTATTGTTCACCGGCTTGACCGCGATACAAGTGGCCTGGTTTTATTTGCAAAAAATGAAACCTCACACAAATATCTTTCCCGGCTTTTTGAACAAAGAAAAATTGAAAAGACTTACCTGGGAATAATAACCGGAACACTTACTGAAAAAGAAGGTTCGATTAACGAGCCGATTGCAGAACATCCACACCAGTTAGGTGTAATGACGGTAACAAAAAAAGGCAAACCTTCTGTTACCGATTTCAAAGTGCTTGAAGATTATGGTATTTATTCTTTGATAGAATTTAAGATACACACCGGCAGAACCCACCAAATAAGGGTGCACATGAAATTTGCAGGGCATCCTATTATATGCGATTCTCTTTATGGCGATGGCAAACCGGTTTTACTTTCTTCATTCAAAAGAAAATATAAATTAAGTCAGCACGATGAGGAAGAAAGGCCGATGATCAGCCGGCTCGCACTTCATTCTCTTAAACTTGAGTTTGATGATGCGCATGGAAAGAAGCATTCCATAGAAGCTCCTATGCCAAAAGATATGAGAGCACTGTTGCAGCAATTAAAAAAGAACAGGAAATAAATCCTGTCCCTTTTTAAAATCTACTTCTTATAAATTTGGTTGTGGAGTATAACGCAGGTAAGGCTTAATAACCTTCACACCTTTAGGAAATTTCTTTTCGGCATCTTCAGTACTAATAGAAGGTACTACAATCACATCTTCACCATGTTGCCAATCTGCAGGAGTAGCCACACTATGATTTGCGGTGAGCTGCAGAGAATCAATTACCCTAAGTACTTCATTAAAATTCCTACCTGTTGAAGCAGGATAAACAATCATTAGTTTGATGGCTTTATCAGGGCCTATAACAAATAATGAACGAACTGTTGCCGTGGCAGAAGCATTTGGATGTAACATGCCATAGAGGTTTGCAACTGTTTTATCTTCGTCGGCAATGATGGGAAAATCGACGGTCACATTTTGTGTTTCATTAATATCATTTTTCCATCCATGATGTTTATCGAGAGGATCAACACTCACTGCGAGTACCTTCACATTTCTTTTTTCGAATTCATTTTTTAAAGCCGCTGTTCTTCCAAGTTCTGTAGTACACACTGGTGTGTAATCAGCAGGGTGAGAAAAGAGAACGCCCCAACTATCACCAAGGTAATCGTAAAAATTAATTTTGCCTTCGGTTGTTTCGGCAGTAAAATCGGGCGCTTTGTCCCCTAATTGTAAACTCATAAAATAAAATTTTTATTAAAAGATTTTCC
>JBDTSD010000323.1:0-3599 GCA_039931355.1 Ginsengibacter sp. | reverse complement strand
TACTTTCGTGGCGCTGTCAGTAGTCTTCACACCACCTTCTAATTGTGTAGCCGCTGCTGAAATATCATAAGCATCAATCAAATTATTTTTATTAATATCGCCTTTACTTATGTAACCTTCAAAGTCAGCATCTCCTTTTTTTAAACCTGTATAGTTCATATAAGAAGTAAGATCGTTGTTGTCAATTTTGTGATCGTTATTGATATCACCCGGTAAATAACTTTCAGTACCCGGAACTTTAAATACATACAGTTCGTTGCCGGAGCCATAGTTGCCTGCACCTTGCTCAATGTTGATTTTTATGTAACGGGCGGAAGGATGATTTGCAAAATCAAAAGTCTTTTTAGTGTTGTCTGTTTTCCAATCGAATGTTCCGGCTGCTATCCATTTATTTTTATCTAAACTGTATTCGACAGCGCCTTTGGAAATAATACCATTCTTACCGCTAATACGGGGCAGGTATTCAAATTTATCTAATTGATTAATGGTGTTTAAATCCATAACGATATTAAAAGGAATTGCTTTAGCGCCATATTTAGTATGCCACGTATCTTTTTCATCAAAGTCAAACAGCCTTGCTATTTCATTATCTTCCTCGTCAGCTGCTGATGATTGAGCTTTAATATCATGAATAGCAAATTCCAACGGATTGGTTTTTGTTTTGGCCTGAATACTTGTCCAGTCTGAATTACCGTCTTTGTTTACGGCTCTTATTTTAAAACTATAGTCTGTTTCAGGTTGCAGGTTCTCAAATGCAAAGTGTGTACTTCTGATTGTTGTATAACGCATACCATTAAACGCTATTTCATAGAAGTCGGCATTAGAAACAGCGTTCCATGTAAGGTTGAGTGAATAGGCAGTTTTGTTGCTATCCAATACTTCAACATTTTCCGGCATTGTGATTTTTCCTGTATGTACTTTTAAATTATCTTTTGGTTTAAATGCAAATCCTTCAATTTTTACAACGACATCGCTCGTGGTAATATTTACGGGAGCGACTTTCACCCAAATCTGCGGATTTTTAATCATGTGGACTTTAGCAAATTCACTTCCCTTTGTTGCAAATTGATTTAAGTCAGGCGCTGCATTATAGAAATATACATTGGTTTTTTTATTGAAATCTTCAATAGAATTTGCTATCGCTATTTTCAATTTTTTTCCGCCAACACTCACAGTAATATTTTTAGGTTTAGCAGTTACATTTATTTTAAAAAAGGTTGTTTTTTCTTTTACAAAACCATTGAAATTTCCTTTAGTAGAATGAACAGTAATGGTTGCTGCATCACCTGCTACAGCAGACTCTATAAGGGTTGTAGCGCCTGCTCCATTTTTGTAAGCCTCTGTTACACCGTCATCATCATATTGTGTGAAGGAAGATTTGGCGAATGGATATACTTCATAAGTACGCAAACTTTTATCTATCTCATTTACGTGATTATTAGGATTATTCATTGGAATAATAGCGCCATTTTTTACAAACACGGGCAACTTCCAGATAGGCGCATCAAAACTGTTAAGGACACAGTCTCCTTCATATTCCTCTCCTGAAAAATAATCAACCCATGTACCTTTTGGTAAATAAATATTGTTACGGATATCATTACCTTCTTTATCCATTTCAGTCGATTGATAGATAGGTGCAATTAAAAAATAAGGGCCATACATAAATTGATAGTCTGTCGCAGCGCCGAGTGTGTAAGCGTTTGATTCATCTAAGAACATAGCGCGAATCATTGGCAACCCGGTAACTGCTTCTTTAGCTATGCTGTAGGTATAAGGAAGAAGCGCTGATTTTAATTTCAGGTAATT
Organism: Ginsengibacter sp.; assembly: GCA_039931355.1. Lineage (GTDB taxonomy): Bacteria > Bacteroidota > Bacteroidia > Chitinophagales > Chitinophagaceae > Ginsengibacter. The sequence goes on along the minus strand of JBDTSD010000323.1, from coordinate 1,790 downwards.
ACGGTTGATGGAAGTAGTGGGTTCTCCAAGGGCTTGCGGATATTTTGGATTAGCTCCCCAACCATCCATATTCAATTGCATCGGTGTAAAAGTTTTCCATTCAAATTCTCTTGCATTTACGACAGGGTTTTCTCCACCAAAAATTCCATCCATGTCAGAAGTAATATTAGGCATTCCCGATAAACCCGCACCGATAAAAGTAGGAATATGAAAACGGATGTATTCCCAGTTGCCACCGGTCTGGTCGCCACTCCAAACAGTTGCATAACGTTGTGTGCCGGCCCATCCATCCAAAGAAATAAAAAAAGGCCTGGCATCATTTCCATAATAAGGAACAATATGCGCAACGTCAGCAACACCATGCAAACCGAAAGAATAGCCATCGCCAACCCACGCCACATCTGTTTTTAAAACACGCACACCGGCATCCCTTACTTCTTTCAAAATGTCTCTTTGCAAGAGCGCACTTACACCCGGTTTTGGATGCAGATCAGATTGTGTCCAAAGGCCAATTTGTACGCCATGTTTGCGGGCATAATCACCAAAGGATTTTAAGTTGGCAATATTGCTATCGAGTGTACTGGTTTGCCCGTAACCTGCGCCATAGCCGTCATTGGGGAGTATCCATCCAAAGGGCATATCATTATGTTGATACCGGTCTATTACAGCACGGGCAGAAAACTGGTAATTGTTTTTTTCTCCATTCAGGGACTCTTTTATTCCTCCGTTATCCTTCTGACTTTCTTTGTAGCGTTTACCATTTTCAAAAAGAATTCCGCTCGTATCTTCTTTCCAATAGTCGCGATTGTAAGCATTCAAATGCCCTTCATAAAAAGCAAATTTGGGTAGCAAAACAGGATTGCCTGTTAACTGGTAAAAATCATTTAAGAGATTGCCAGTGCCATCATTCACCATAAAAAATACATCCAAGTAATCAGTGTTGTGCGTAAGAATTACTTCGCCATTTTGCTTAGCGCCAAAATCATATTTACCCGGTTTGAAAGTGTACCACATAACACCATAACCATTCGTTGACCAGTAAAAAGGTGCAGGCGAAGCCACACCACCATCTGTCCAACTGTTTTCATTTACTATCGCTATACTTTTGCCCCTGTGAGAGAAGCGACCGTTTTGTACGCCACCACCATAAAAATATTCCTGTTGGTTTTCTTTTAAAACAAGTGTTACTTTTCCATCACCAAACTCAACAGGCTTAAGCATTTCCAATGCTACTTTTTTAGTGGCGTTATTGATCACTTTGAACAAGGAAGTATTCTTATCTATCGCGATAGAAATTTTGGCAGAAGTAATCGTAATCTTATTTGCATCATCTAATACTGTAAGTTCACCAACATTCCTTCTTGGATTTTCTGCCAAAATATTTGCAGGTGGCATGGCTTCAGGTTTACGAATAATACCACCGGAAGTATCTTCAAAAACACGAAAAATATTTTCACCATAAAAATCAATAGTAAGGCGATGCTTGTCTGTAAATACCAGTTGCACAGTTGTTGGATTGATTTGCTCCGCAGCATTTATCTTATGTGAAAGAGCATCCATCTTTTGCCCGGACTGTGCAACACCCTGCCTGGATAAGCAAAACAATATCAACGAAAGCAGCATTCCTTTTGACAATAAAAAACTTTGTTTTAACCCCATTAATTTATGCTTTATAAAAAATATGAATAGAAAATAAATACAAGGATTATAAAAATAAATAAACACAAAGGATTAAAAAGAAGAAAAGGCAACACACACGATTGCGTGAAATTTTTTTAAGAAGATATTTC
>JBDTSD010000322.1:0-3622 GCA_039931355.1 Ginsengibacter sp. | reverse complement strand
ATATTGATGATTCGGCAGCGCTTAATATTTTTGAATTAAGAGCTAAATGCCGCAGACTAAAAAATAAGCACAACGTAGGGCTTATCATAATTGATTATTTACAGCTTATGAGTGGCGCCGGCGAAAACCGCAACAGCAACAGGGAGCAGGAGATAAGCAGAATTTCAAGAGATTTAAAAGGCCTCGCAAAAGAATTGAGCATACCAATAATAGCGCTGAGCCAATTAAGCCGTGAGGTAGAGAAAAGAAAAGAAGGAAACAAGATGCCCCAACTGAGTGACCTGAGGGAGTCCGGAGCCATAGAGCAGGATGCAGACATGGTTATGTTCCTATACCGCCCGGAATATTATGACATTACTTCCAACGAGCTCGGTGAAAGCAACAAAGGCGAAACCCACGTGCGCATAGCCAAACATAGAAATGGACAGCTCGATACTATCAAATTGAAAGCCCTTTTGCATATTCAAAAATTTGTAGAAGATGACGGAGATGATTTTAGCGATAACCTTCCGCAAGGCGGAAGTTGGAAACCCGTAAAAGATATTGATGGTGACGGAGCAAAACTATATATACAAAAGGGAAGCAAAATGAACGATGGTGAGTTCGATGAAGAAGCACCGTTTTAAATTTCATGCAATTACCATTTTTTTTTGAAGAAAATATTCCTGTGTTAGGAAATCTTTTCCTGGGTGAGGAGACTTCGAGGCATGTTATGCAAGTACTGCGTATGCATGAAGGTGAGCAAATAATGGTAACTAACGGTAACGGGCATGTGCTAAAAACAACCATAATCGCAGGCGATAAAAAAAAGACAGAAGTAGCTATTGTAGAAAAAATTCATAATGATAAGCCAGATCACAAAGTATCCATTGCCATTTCATTAATAAAAAATTCGAACAGGTTTGAATGGTTTTTAGAAAAAGCTACTGAAATTGGTGTATCAGAAATTATTCCCCTGCTTTGCAAAAGAACAGAAAAGCAACAAATGAAACGGAGCCGGATGAATACTATCATGATAAGTGCAATGTTGCAAAGCAGGCAATCGTGGTTACCGGTATTGAAAGAACCTGTAAGCTTTTCTGACTTAATAAAGTCTGCTGAGTATGCGCAATCTTATATTGCTCATTGCGCTGATGGTGAAAAAAAATCAATTAATGATTTTGAAAATAATAAATCTTCAAAAATAATATTGATAGGTCCTGAAGGAGATTTTACTGAAGAGGAAATAAGCCAAGCTCTTGAAAATAATTTCATTCCCGTAAGCCTGGGAGAAACTAGGTTAAGAACAGAGACAGCAGGCTTGGTAGCTGCGGTCTTGCTTTTAAATAAATAATTTTAAAAAACTTAAACGGATCACTCCTGCACAACCAGCCTGAATCATTTGCTCTGCCTTGGAAGCGGTGTAGATTTAAATTTAGGCAAACCTTACATAATAAATTTTGCCGAAACTGTTTCATTAAATGGATATTCTAAATAATAAATTATGACAATTACCACATTGTTTCGATTTAGCTTTTTGGTTACGTTATGCGTTTGTGTATCCTGCGGCTTCGGATCAAAGGATTTTATTGAAAATTTAGGAGATGGATATACCTATGATGGAGGGAATAGGTTGATTTTCGCCGATAATATTTTTGAAGACGGTATTTTTCCAAATGTATTGTCGTATAATTTTGATAGCAGTTATATAATTGCTACTCAAGAACCTTCAAATGAAAATTATAAGGATTATTTGGGTGATGATATTGCTGCCAAATTCAGCATTCTACTATACAGTGATACAATTAACGAAATGGATACTTACAAACGACAGTTTATAAATTCGTTTTGGTGGACTGACACTATATTAAGAAAAAAGATTGCGAACGAAATTGGCCCCAAAAATCAAAAAAATATTGAAAAAATTAATACAATTGTAGATAGTGTAATTGCGACGAATGATTATTATTTAAAAATGTTTGCGCGAAAATTAAATTATTGGATAGTTTTAAAAAAAGAAAAAAAATTGCTGGGACCGTTTAGTATAGATGAATACAAAGCCGCGAGACAAGAATTGAAAATCCCTGAAACACTTAAATTCTAAAAGTTATAATTTATCAGCAAAAGGTAATATATCAATTGTTTCTTTTTGATCCCCTCTACTTGCGGGGACAATGTACGGTTTACAAACCCCGACATAAACCAGGTTAAAAGAACAGAGACCGCAGGCTTGGTAGCTGCGGTCTTGCTTTTAAATAAATTTTAAGAAAATTTGAACGGATTTATTCCTGTACAACCAGCCTGAATCCATTTCCATGAATATTTACAATCTCAATGGAAGTATCGCTTTTAAGATATTTTCTCAGTTTCGCAATGTAAACATCCATGCTGCGACCATTAAAATAAGTATCGCTTCCCCATATTTTCTTCAGCGCAGCTTCCCTCGGAAGTAAATCATTTTTATATTCACAAAGCATTTTCAGCAATTCATTTTCCTTTGGCGATAAAGTTTGTATGTCTTTACCTACACCCAATTGGCGAAGCCTCGGATTGAAATGATATTGCCCTAAATCATATTCGGCATTTTCTTCTTCACGATGCAATTCTTCATTTCTTTTTAAGATTGCTTTTATTTTGTGTAGTAAAACGTCACTGTCAAAAGGCTTTGTGATGTAATCATCTGCGCCAAGCTTGTAACCTTTGATAATGTCGTCCTTCATTGTCTTTGCACTTAAGAAAAACAGGGGCATATCAGGATCTACATTTCTTATTTCTTCTGCAACGGTAAAGCCATCCATATTCGGCATCATCACATCCAGCAGGCAAATGTCAAATTTTTCACGTTGGAAAGCGGCAAGCCCAAGGCGGCCATCCCTTTCCAGTACTACATCATAATCGTTCAGTTCCAGGTAATTTTTTAAAACCATCCCGAGGTTAGGATCGTCCTCACAGATAAGTATTTTAGGTTTTTTGTTCTCCATTATAATTGTTTTTATTGCGAATAAAGATATTTAGTTTTTTTTGAAAACGATTTACATATTTGACGTCACTATTTACGTGGTATCATTTATAATAAAACTTAAAACTATCTTAATATTCATCCTCACATTGTAACTTCCATAAAAAAATAAAATGGGTAATAAAGATTCTTTTATAGATCAAATTAAAACAGGCTACTCTTTTAAAGGTGAAACACTAAAAATTGGCGCCGCAATTCTTGATGGCACGGTAGTTCCCGAAGCGGAAATTTTGTTGCCTCTCTCAACATTGAACAGGCACGGGCTTTTGGCTGGAGCCACGGGTACCGGTAAAACAAAGTCTTTTCAAATGATTGCAGAAGGATTGAGCAATGCAAGTGTACCAGTACTTTTGATGGATATAAAAGGGGACTTAAGCGGAATAGCAGCCCAGGGAACGCTGAACAATAAAATAACAGAAAGATACCAGGCAATAAATATGACATGGAAGACAGACAGTTTTCCTACAGAACTCTTATCCTTGAGTAATGAAAAAGGGGTTAGGCTGCGGGCGACAGTTTCTGAATTTGGACCCGTACTTCTTACAAAAATATTGGGGCTTAATGATACACAGGGTGGAGTAATAGCTATGATCTTTAAATATTGCGATGATAAACAATTGCCAT
>JBDTSD010000321.1:0-3663 GCA_039931355.1 Ginsengibacter sp. | reverse complement strand
GAACACGTAAGCAAGCTTATCCGCAGGTTGCATGAATCACTTTGCGAAAAAATATTGGATGAAAAGAAAATGGCAAATACAAGAAAAAGTAATGCAATCTTATTTTTTATAATCATCATTTGTTATAGGTATCAAGTATCAAGTATCAAGTATCAGGGTATCAGTTATCAAGTGTCAAGGATTAACTCCCGGATAATGCACACTTCCAGAAGCCCCTCCCCTGGAGAGCCTGTCCCGATTTTCTTGGGAGGTTGGGGAGGCCGCTACCTGCTATAATTCGGCGCTTCCCTTGTAATTTCAATATCATGTGCATGGCTTTCCCGCATGCCTGCATTGGTTATTTTTATAAATGTTGCGTTTTGCAGCGCAGCGATATCCTTTGCTCCACAGTACCCCATACCTGCACGAAGCCCGCCGGTAAATTGATAAACCACTTCCGATAAATAACCTTTATAAGCGATGCGACCTTCTATTCCTTCGGGCACAAATTTCTTTGCCTGCTCTTCTCCATTTTGAAAATAACGATCGCTGCTGCCTTGTGCCATGGCACCGAGTGAGCCCATACCGCGATATTGTTTAAACTTTCTTCCTTCATAAATAATGGTTTCACCTGGGCTTTCTTCCGTGCCTGCAAATACGCCGCCCATCATCACACAATCCGCGCCTGCGGCAATAGCTTTCACCATATCACCGGTATAACGTATTCCTCCGTCAGCAATAATGCCAACGTGTTTATTGCTTTTTAAAGCAGCAGCCACCTCCATCAGTGACGTTATTTGCGGTACGCCTGCTCCGGCAACTATCCGCGTGGTGCATATAGAACCAGGCCCTATGCCTACTTTCACTGCATCTGCTCCGGCAGCAGCTAATGCCTTCGCACCTGCAGCGGTCGCAATATTGCCCGCGATCACTACCATGTCTTTAAAATCTTTCTTTGCTTTTTTTAACGCCTCTATCACAGCTATTGTGTGGCCATGTGCGCTGTCAAGGCATATAACGTCAACGCCTACATCCTGCAACGCAGCTATCCTGTTACTTATATCTTTTGTGATTCCAACGCCTGCGCCAACTAATAATCTTCCAAAACCATCTTTCGCTGCATTCGGATGATTGTGTACTTGCAAAATATCCCTGTAAGTAATGAGGCCCTTTAAAACGCCTGACCTGCTTACGACAGGAAGTTTTTCTATCTTATATTTTCTTAAAATGGATTGTGCCTTTTTGAGATCAGTTCCCTCCGGTGCTGTTATAAGATTTTCTTTTGTCATTAACTCGCTCACCTTGCGTTTATAATTATCTTCAAACCTAAGGTCGCGATTGGTTAATATTCCGACGAGCTTCCCGGCGTTATCAACTATTGGAATTCCCCCTATGCTGTTTTCTTTCATAAGATGCAATGCATCGCCAATGGTCGCATCAACGAGTAAGGTAATTGGATCGAGAATTAGTCCGCTCTCGCTGCGCTTTACCTTTCTTACCTGCGCTGCCTGCTGCTCAATGCTCATATTTTTATGAAGAATTCCCAGGCCTCCTTCTCTCGCCAAAGCTATTGCCAGCGCAGCTTCCGTTACGGTATCCATGGCCGCGCTCAGCATAGGAATATTTAATGAAATTGTTTTTGTAAGATTGGTTTTTGTAATTACATCACCTGGTAATACATCGCTATACGCCGGCATTAGCAATACATCGTCATAGGTAAATCCTTCACCAAAAAACTTTTTTGAAACTGCGGTTGGGTTATTTGTTGTAGCCATGTGCAAAGATAAGGCACAAGGTTAAATTGTTGATTAGTTAATTGGGGGATTGGTGATGGGTTAAATAGTTAATTAGGTGATTAGTTAATAAATTAAATTGGGGGGTACTGGATTGCTCACATATCACTTACAACCGATATCTCATCGTAAGCAGTTAGTCGAGTGAGCACACAAATTTTCATAGCGCAAAACTTAAATTATTATCTTCATGCCGATATTAATAAAGCATGAAACTTGACCGATACGAACTAAAAGCCGATGAGCCACTTACTACTTTTGAATTTTTAAGTGAAGGGCCTAAAGGTAAAATTGAAAAGATAATTCAGTTTTCCCTTGTCAATCAAATTGAAAATGTTTACAACCTTGCATTTGGTGATAAAAATTATTTGACCGGTGAAATTGATGATAAAATTGTAACTGATAATGGGGATAGTGATAAAGTACTTGCTACTGTAGTAGCTGCTATTTATGCTTTTTGTGAGTATTTTTCTGGCGCATGGATCTATGCTACAGGCAGTACTGCAGCCAGAACCCGGCTTTATAAAATGGGCATCAATAAGTATTTTGATATTGTAGAATCAGACTTTGAAATATATGGACAAATACAAAATGAATGGGAATCATACATCAAAGGAAAAGATTACCAGGCGTTCATTGTTCAGAGAAAGAAATCGTAAATTTGAATTATGAAAAATATTCTTGAACTAAATGAAAAAAAAGTTCCAATTGTTCGCATAGATAAATCGTTGAATAAATACAGCAATGTTGTGCTTTTTCCTGAAAAGGTTGAAAAGGCCAAAGAAACCATTGTCAAAATCGGACTTCCTAAAAAGCAAAAGCACAGCCATTAAACAAGTACATCTGCAGTACCACCACTTTATTATTTATTAGCTTATTCAAACAAACATCACACTCCTGATTATTAGTTTTCCTTCCAACCTTAGTTTTTTTATCCTATAGCTATCGGATTAAGCATTTTTCATGCTAAGTGTTGGTTACGGCCATGCGATTATAATACTCTAACGTAAGCGTCACGCGATTTTCTCCCTTCAGGGGCCGGGGGTTATGGGTTCATCTTATATATTTTCCCAGGTAAAGAAATGACAATATTTTGCATTTCCAGCATAAGCAGTGCAGCGGCTACTTTGCTGCTATTGAGTTTGCTCTTTATATACAGTTCGTCAATGTGTACCTGGTCTTGTAACTGCAATATTTCTACAATTACTTTTTCATCCGGTGTAAGTTCAATAAACAATTCTCTTTGTTTTTTTGCTGATACTTTTTTCGTTTGTATCCATCCCATATTTTCCAGCAGGTCATTTGCAGAAGTGAGAAGCCCAGCTTTATTATTTTTTATAAGATAATTACAGCCCTCACTTTTGGTGTCATTAGTTCTTCCTGGAAAAGCAAATACATCTTTATTATAACCATTCGCAAGCTCGGCGGTTATCAGCGATCCTCCTTTTATGCCGGTTTCAATTACGATAATTGCATCGCTTATACCTGCTACTATCCGGTTTCTTGAAGGGAAATTTTGCCTGTCAGGTTTTGTATTGCTTTTAAATTCTGTAAGCAAGCCACCATTGGAAGTCATTTGTTTGGCTAATGAAGAATTTTGTGAAGGATAAATGATGTCAAGGCCGTGCGCAAGCACGCCAATTGTTTTAAGATTATTTTTTAATGAAGCTTTATGTGCAATGCTATCTATCCCAAACGCCAGCCCGCTTACTATAAGAATATCTTCGGAGGCAAGCTCTTCAACAAGCTTTTCGCAAATATTTTTTCCGTATTCATTATTGTTTCTAGTGCCGACTATTGCCACAATTTTTGACTGATTTAAATCCGCGTTGCCTTTGTAATATAACATTGCCGGCGAATCGTAGCAATTCAACAACCTTTGCGGATATGC
>JBDTSD010000320.1:0-3675 GCA_039931355.1 Ginsengibacter sp. | reverse complement strand
TGCCGCTCTTGGATTAGCATCATACCAAACTTTAAAGGGAGCCAGCCATTCAAACTGGAGTGTTGAATTTTCAGGGAGGTCTTGCAAAATTCCGCTCACAACATAATCCTGTTTGTTGTCCATTCGCACTGTTTTGCCAAGCATGTTTTTTTCATTACCAAAAAATTTCTTTGCTGTTTTTTGGGTAAGCACAATAGAATGCAATTGTGCGAAAGCACTGCCGGCATTGCCTTGTATAAATGGCAATGTAAACATGTTGAAAAAAGAAGGCTCTACATATTCACCTGAAGCATTCACCGACTTATCACCAATGGTAAACAGAAATGATGTGCCACCTTCGGTAGTGCGGCACGTATTTGCAATGCCGGGTATCGTGGCCTGCATAGCCGGCGCCATTGGCCCCGCCGTGGAAGAATGCGTGAAGACACCGTCGTCAACTTTTGCATTTGTTTTTACAATGAAGATGCGGTCTTTCTTTACATTGTTACTATCAAAACTAACTTCATCTTCTACCCACAAAAAAATAAGCCCTGCGCAGGCAATACCAATGGCAAGCCCGAAGATGTTGAGAAAACTATAGCCTTTATTTTTCTGCAGGCTGCGGATGGCTGTCTTGAAAAAGTTTTTAAACATAATTGGAAGTACTATTATTTTTAAATTTTTATTCCGCTGTTCTTTATAGGCTCCGGTAGTTTGATCATGTTTTTTATAGCAGTCTAGCGGCAGTATTTTTATTCTGTTCTTAAGCTCTTTGCCGGATTTGCTATCGCCGCTTTTATGGATTGAAAACTGATAGTACCTAACGCAATCAGCAATGCAATTACTCCGGGCAAAGCAAGCATCCACCAGGCTACATTGATATGGTAGGCAAAATATTCCAGCCATTTGTTTACGACAAGCCACGCAACTGGAATTGCAATGAACGATGCAATGATTACCAGCTTTAAAAACTCTGCTGAAAGAAGTTCTACTATACTGCTTATACTTGCGCCTAACACCTTCCGTATGCCTATTTCTTTTGTCTTTTGCTCCGCCGTAAATGTAGTAAGCCCAAAGAGACCAAGGCAGGCAATGATAACTGCGATTATAGTAAATACGAGCGCCATTTGTCCCTGTCTTTCTTCGCCCTTGTACTGCTTTTCAAAATTCGAATCCAGGAAATGATATTCAACCGGCGACAACTTATCAAAGCGGCGAAAGACTTTATTAAGATAAGAAAGGCCGGCATTGGTTTTTCCCTTGGTGATACGCACATACATATTATCGCCCATCGAGGGAGCCGGCGGCATAACCATAACCAGTGGATCCACTTTATGTTGTAAAGAATAAGTATGAAAATCCTTTACCACTCCAATCACTTCTCTTTCTCCCATCGTTCCATTTTCATCAATCCTGAACCGCATTTTTTTTCCGACAGATTTTGTCCAGCCCAGCTTTTTCATCAAAGTTTCGTTGACCAATGCAGCGCCATATTTATCTGATTGAACGGCATCTGAAAAATTTCTGCCGGTGAGCATTTTTATTTCCATTGCAGGTATATAATCCGCATCAACCATAAGCTCCTGCGCCATGGTGGTACTGCTGGATATATTTCCTTCATTGGTTTGAAAATTATATCCCAGGCCCCCGAGGTCATTATTGCCAATGGGGTTACCTGCAACCGCGGCAGCTTCTATCGAAGGGCTTTGCAACAATTGGTTTTTTAAGGCATCGGTCTGGTTACGGACATCACGATTGTCAATATGAAAAGTAAGTACCTGTGTTTTATTAAATCCAAGATCTTTATGCAAAGCATACTGTAACTGGCGGTAAATAATAAATGATCCGGCAATCATTACAACTGTAATTACAAACTGGAAAACAACCAATGATTTACGAAATAAAATATTTGAGGAAAGATCACCCATCTGGCCTTTCAGGGCAGGAATAGTTTTAAAACGGGATAGAAACAATGACGGATATATTCCGCTAACAACTCCCGCCAGTATAGAAAAAAGAACTAAAAAAATAAGAGTAGCTATTTTTCCAAATCTCCAAACGGATAATTGCTTTTCCATCACCTGGTTGAAAAAAGGAAGTGTTAATTGCACTATAAAGACTGCAACACATGCGGCGAATAATGTGATCAAAACAGACTCCGTAACAAACAACGCAGCGAGTTGTTTTTTGCCGGAACCGATCACCTTACGAATACCTACTTCACGCACCCTGGACGCAGATCGCGCCGTGCTGAGATTAATGTAATTAATAATTGCAATGATCAGGATTAACGCTGCGATTGCAATAAACATATAAATACGACTCATGCTTCCATTAGGGCCTATCTCAAACTCAAGATTGGAATGTAAATGAATGGAGGTAAGTGGCTGTAACTCCATTTTGTAATCATCAATCTTCATTATTTTCTTAATGGTCTTCGCTGAAAATTGCGGCAGTTTAGATTCAAGCCCCGCGATGCCCGTCCCTTTTTTTAGAAGCAGGTAGGTATATACATTAAAGTTTTGCCACCCACCCGTAAAGTCGCCAGGAAGGGAGCGTAGCGCACTGAAACCAAGATGAGAATTTTGAGGTATATTTTTAATTACGCCGGTAATTTTGTTAGGAAAATTATTTTGAAAATTAACGGTTTCATTAAGGGCCTTTTTGGGATCACCAAATAGTTTTATTGCCAGCGATTCGTCTATAACAATTGACTGCGGCTCTGTAAGTGCGGTGGCAGGATTACCATATAAAAAAGGAATAGTGAAAACCTTGAAAATATTTGCGTCAGCAAAGAATATATTATCCACATTGAAGGATTTGTCGTCATAAGAAAGCGAGCCTCCCCCTTCCGTTAAAACACGGGTCGCTTCCTGTATCTCTGGAAATTCTGCTTTAAGAGCCGGCGCAAAAGGTGCGGACGTAGGCGCTTCATACAAGTCATTGTCAGCCCAGCGGGCATGTTGTACAACCCTGCAAATACGATCTGCATTTAGATTGAACCGGTCATAACTTAATTCATCTGCTACGTATAGCAATATCATCCAAAATGCAGCAAGCCCGAACGCAAGACCAAAAATATTAATGGCTGAAAAGGCTTTGTGTCTCCTTAAATTTCGCCACGCGATTTTGAAATAATTCCTAAACATGTCTGGGGTTTTCTAATTAATTAAAATCAAGGTTTATCTTTCCTCCGCCTGCATCTACGGTTACCGGGATGCCGCCGCCATTCAAAGCACCGTTTACTTCTTCTTTGTCCAAGTTGCCTTTAAAATTTTCCATCTTCCCGGTAGAGATTTTCATGGCGCTTAACTTTAAATCAACTCCTGCATTTTTGGGGAGCTGCAGGTTCACTTTTCCTGCGGAATTGTTGATAGAAACAAATTTGCCAAGGCTTGTCATTGCCACATCAATATTGCCTCCGCTTGTCGAAGTTTTAAGAGAGCAGGTAAGTTTATATAAACCGATATTACCGCCTGAAGTTTGCGCCGACAAATCCCCGTCAATACTTTCGCCAAGGATATTTCCCCCACTCGTTACAGCCTTAATAGTTCCCTTTAAGTCGTTCAATCTTATAGAGCCCCCGGAGGTAGATACATCTATATTACCGGATGAATTTTCCGCGTTAATATTTCCGCCGCTGGTAGTAAGATCAAGATCGTCTTTGGAATTGCCGAGGTAAATATTTCCGCCGGA
>JBDTSD010000319.1:0-3698 GCA_039931355.1 Ginsengibacter sp. | reverse complement strand
TTACCAAAATTTACACCATACGGTGTGCGTTGAATTAAGAAGGGATAAGCAGTTGAATCATTTATTGGAATCAACACACCGGTATTAAGCTTTACACCATCCCGCATGGGAATCATAAACATCTTCTTAATGTATGATTTATTTGCCGGCTCTTGCGCTGAAAGGTGGTGAATCGTTTGAAGCAAGATGAATAATACCGTTAATTTTTTCATGCTGATTATTATTATTGATGTTTGCGGATGGTGGTAAAATTAATTTTGTTTTATTAAAGTAGTTGTGCCATGGCACAATGTATGTTAAGCTGCTAAATTCAGCCTTCGCAGGTATCTCCCCACTTTGAGGACCCTTGCGCTGCACTTTTTTATTTGCCTGGAATTTATACCGCTGATTAAAAGCTGCTTTTAAATAATCGCCGGATAAAGTTGCTTAGATTTGAAGCACGTTCATCAAAATAAAACAACAATGTCTCGCCGCCGACTCCTATTATGCCTTCCATTTGTGCTGATACTTTTTTTAGGTTGTCATTCATCAAAAAAAATCAGTGACACAAGGGAATGGCAGTCACTTTTCAATGGCCGCAACCTGGATGGCTGGATTCCTAAGATTTATCACTTTGAAACAGGTGATAATTATGCGCATACTTTCCGGGTAAAAGACAGCACGATACTCGTGAGCTATGATGAATACACTGAGTTTAAGCAACGTTACGGTCATCTCTTTTATAAAACTCCGTTCAGTTCTTATCACCTGAAATTTGAATACCGCTTTACCGATGAGTGGATGAAAGATGCGCCGGATTACACCTATCGCAACAGCGGGGTTATGTTTCATTCGCAAGACCCTCATACAATTTTGAAAGAGCAGGATTGGCCGATCTCTGTGGAATGGCAAATACTCGCCGATGCAGGTGATGGCAATCCCCGTCCGACAGGTAACATGTGTTCCCCCGGAACGGATGTGGTGTACCAGGGAGTGAAAGATCCGCGGCATTGCATTTCTTCTTCATCCAAAACGTATCCCTGGAACGAATGGGTGAGTGGTGAACTGATCGTGTATGGTGACTCGCTCGTGCAACATATTGTAAATGGCGACACCGTGCTTACCTACAGCAAACCGCAGATCGGTGGGGAAGTCGCCCATGGATTTGATTCGTCCATAAAAATAGATGGCCAGCCGCTAAAGCAAGGCTACATTGCATTACAGGCGGAAGGGCAAGGTATTGCCTTTCGGCACATCCTGATAAAAAAGTTGGATTGACAGTACCAGGTTTTCAGTAACAGCGTTCCTTATTTTAACTTTATCAGAATATCTATGGAAGTTAAAAAGTGTCATGTACAATATGCCTGGAATTGCCTTAAAAGCTCCTTACGATGATCTTCATCTAATTTCGATATACACTACCTCGTGCAGGTGACAAGAGAGTACGTAAACAGGGCGTGAATGTTGGGGTGGAATAGCTTCATGTGCTTTAGAAAATTTGAAAAGTGGCTTTATTAAAAACCTGTCAGTGCTTAACGGCACGACTTGTCCCGTTAATTCGGGAAGAAAGCTGGGCTGCAGGCTAAGCTTCACTTTCACGCCATGGCGAGGCCATTGGCAGTGCCAAAATGATTGGCATATTCAATATTATTTTCCTCTTTAAAAGAAAGCAGCAACAATGCTCCAGTGCTTTACAAAATTTGAAGAGCAACTTTATAAAAAAATTGATCACTGCTTACTTTTAAAAAGGTGTTACCTCTTAGCAGAAAATCAAAGTACAGCCTGAATTAAATTATTCTTCAACATACCAGTCGCCTTCTTCCTGTTGATCTTCGCTCACATCTTTAGGCCCGTGATAGTTATAAAATGAAAGAACGGCCCGGCGTACTTGTTCGGCCAGTACCATTTTTGGATTGCCGCTGCTAAATACAAAATCGGTGCGTTCATTTGGGTTAAAATCTTTCGCGCACAATATATCATAGGTGTAAAAAAAACCCCATTTACCGATCTTAAACAGCGGCGTGCGGCGGACGAGTATGTTGCTGAAAACCTCGCTTTTCTTCCGGGTTTTTATGCCAATGCAAATACCAAATGTGCGTATATCATCATCATTAAGATGCTTCACGAGATGGTATTTTAATTTTAAGGCTTCGAGGCTGTTATCTTCCACCTGGAAGTTCAGTTCATTAGCAGCATGCCGTATGTTTATCTGGTACTTGTCCAGCAAGTAACTCCAGTCATTTTTGTTTACTTCCCTTATTCCTTTTATTATAATAGTTTTCCAGGGCGTGGAACATAATTGCCCTGTCTCAGTTTTTATGCAAAGCTGGCATACTTCCTTTAAAAATACTATGCTGTATAATTCATCTCTCCTGTAAATACCGAGCCAGTATTTATCGTTGTAGCGGTTTAGTCCTTCATAATAAGGAAGATTGAACGGTGGCAAGGCCAATGGCCCTCCTGCCGGTTTGATATTGAAAGTATCCGTACTTACTTTTTCATATAATTCTTCTCCGCTTGCTTCTTTTTTATCATAAAACCTGGTCCTATCCTGTAGTATCGCTTCTTCTATGCGCATCGACATGCCGGCCAGGTCTTTGGTATGCACAATATCTTTCCATTCATATACAATATTTGTTTTTGGAAAACGGATAAACAAATGCCAAAAATGAGGCTCGGCGGGTGAGGCCACCCAATTTATATTCCCAGTAAGCAGTGGAGTGAAACTTTGATTGGTGTCACTGATGTTTATTTTTAACCGGGGAGTATATTGCATTGATTCGAAAATTTCATGATATACATTTTCAGTAAGCCACGTATTGACGATAAATACTTCTTCAGCCGGAAAAGAACTAATGATGTTTGGAAATTCATTTTTGTTTATCTCATAGTTGATGCCAAGCGTGTTAAGTTCAGTAGTTACATCATCCATTTGTTGTAGCTCTACGTCAAGCAATAGTTGTTGCCGCAAGCCAAATCTTACAAAGAGAAGACCCGATTTACCAACCGCCAGCAGGATATTATACAGATCAACATGCGGGATAATCCCACCTTTGAAATTGACTTTAATAGTATTCATTTTTTATTTTATTGGAATAATTTAAAATAAGATTGAGCGGTAACCTGTGATCATCAAATTTTCCCTCTACTGATAAGCTAATATAACAACTTCTTAATTCAGGCACAATCATACTTTCTGCCAGGTACGCAGGAATATAAAACGAGATATATAGTTCCTGTGCTTTACAAAATTTTGAAGAGCAACGTTATTAAAAATTGATTATTACTTAACAAAGAAAGCCGGGCTGCTGTTCGTCACGCTTGCACTAAGGTGTCCAAAGTCATCATTATTATTTTTTATAGAACAGCTTCGCTTCAATTTTAAATTTTACTTTGCTGAATAGCGTATGCGCTTATACGATAGTAGTCGGTGTGTTTTCAAATATAGTGTAATGAAAATAATTTGCAGGGTAAATGTATGAAGCTGTTTCTTCCCTCTGTTGGGTTGTGCACTGATTCGCAAGAAGGGGTTCGAGGTGCTCGCACTTGTTGGGAAGCTTTACCGTTGTGAAAGTTCTACTCGTAAAAACGTGAACAAATCGATAACATCTTTTACCGACATATCTGGACAGGTCTCTGCCGGAAGCGGCATTAAGTGCAATGTTTTACATTTGCTTTTGACATATTTGACCTTTTTGAGGTCAACATATTTCAGGCAG
>JBDTSD010000318.1:0-3714 GCA_039931355.1 Ginsengibacter sp. | reverse complement strand
GTGATGTATCGGTCTTGCGCATATTTTACAATGTCTTTTATTTCATCCTGTGTATAGAAGCCCCCATAACGCTTGCCGGTATTGCCTTTGCCGGGGAAGCGATCAACGATCGTTCCGTTTCTAAATCCGCCAACAGAGGTGAGCAATGGATATTTTTTTATTTCAATGCGCCATCCCTGGTCTTCTGTAAGGTGCCAGTGAAATGTATTGAATTTATGTAAGGCCAGATAATCAATATATTTTTTTATATAATCAGCATCAAAAAAATGTCGCCCTACGTCGAGGTGTATGCCACGGTATTGAAAGCGCGGATAATCATTTATCGAAACATAAGGCACATTCAATGAAGTTGCTTTTTGCACCGATAATAATTGTATCAATGTTTGTATGCCATAAAAAGTGCCGGCTTCATCGTTACCGGTTATGGATATTCCATTGTCATTTACAGTCATCGAGTAGGTTCCCTGCACTGCACTATCACTATGTTTTACACCAAGCGAAATAGAATTTTTGTTGGAGTTTTGGCTAACAATATGCAGTGTAAATCCATAATATTTTTTGAGATAATCATTAAAAAAATCAGCGCTGTTTTTTAAACTGCTGTCTTCTAAATTTATGGTTGTAGCTTTTGTAAGAACAAATGCTGCAGCGATTTCCGGCGTTCTGATTTCAGCGGGTTGGGGAATGATGTTAATGGTTTGCGCCATTGATATAACAGGCGCAATCATCAGGATGTTGATTAAATATTTTTTCATTCAAATGATTTTGGAGCTAAGTAATATTAAAATTTAGATTTATGCAGGACTGGGATTGTTTGAAGGAAAACAACACTTACTTATAATCTGTTTACTTTAATAATAAAAGTCGAATATCAAATTATATAAAGTATCTCGTCTTGATATTTTATTTTGCTCTTCATCCGCCAGCATATAGGACGGAAAAATTATATCTTCATTTCTGCCCCAATAGATATTTCCATTCTTCACAATAAATTTTTTAAACGATTGTGGTGCAAAATATTTAATATTTTCCCCTTTGACATGCTCTTGAAACAAAGGCAGGAAATCAACGAGTTTTGTTATGCCGTTTGTAAAGCTAAGGGCGATGGTAAAATCGTGGATATACTTCGCTGAAATTATATCTATGCTTTCCTTTTTAGCTTCTTGCTTACTATTTCGCACCTTACTTGTTTGTGGTATATGAAGACCGTTTGCCATTTGTCAATTATTTTTTCAACACCGGTAAAATAATTTTTGATTGATTTTCTGCATCATGATAAATGCGGATATCGGCCTTTTGAAAATCTTTATCATCAGCCTCATAAATATTTTCAAATTGTTGTGAGTTACGATCTGCCAGCGGAAACCACGAGCTTTGTATTTGAATCATGATGTAGTGGCCTTTTAAAAACGTATGTGCAACATCCGGTAATTCCCATTTTACTTCAGTTATTTTCCCCGGCACAAATGGCTCCGGATTTTCAAAACTGTTCCTGAATTTTCCCCGTATGATTTCACCACGCACTAACATTTGATAACCGCCCATCGGGTAGTCCTTACCGTTACCTTTCTCGCTGGCATCATATTTAAAGTCATCAGGGAAAACATCAATAAGCTTTACTACAAAATCAGCATCAGTTGTTGAGATAGCGGCCAGCAGATCAGCAATCACAGGCCCTGCAAGCGTTACCTCGTTATTAAGAACTTCTGTTTCGTAAGTTAGCACGTCGGGCCTCCGGGATGCAAACCGTTGGTCATCGTCCATATATTCTCTTGTTCTTTCTATATGCACATCTTCTGTGTATGGTACAGGATGCGAAGGATCGCTGGTGTATTGATCGAATGAACTGCTATCAGCAATGTCACTATTATTACCAAAGGACAACTGGCCCTTTGCTTCTAAATAAAGATTTTCAGTTTCAGTATCTTCCGGTGGCCACTTATTAAATTTCTTCCAGATGTTTTCTCCTGTAAAAAATATATTGGCTTCGGCTACATTGTTTACATTCCCTTTATCAAGCAGATAATAATTAAAGAATGGAATTTCAAGACTGTCCTGGAAATAAGCCGAAGTATTACTTCCAAATCTTACATTGCCAAGATAGCTTCCCTCCCTGCTCCATTGTCCATGATACCAGGGACCCATTACTATTTTGCTGTTTGTTTGCGGGCTTTGCTGCTCGGTTGCTTTGTAGCAATTCCATGCGCCGAAACAATCTTCAGCATCAAAGAGGCCGCCGACCCAAAGCATTGCCGGCTTTACATTGTAGAGGCCAACACGTGCATTGCGCTCCTGCCACCACGCATCATACGTCGGGTGCTTATATAGTTCATGCCAGAATTTTATGCTATCGCCAATAAGGTCTGCAAAATGTTTTAATGCACCGGTTTTCAGGTAGGCGTCATAGTTATCATCAGAAGCAAAGCTAAATCCATCACCATAATCCATTATTGGTTTGGGCCGGGGCTTGCCAAATGTTGGATAAAAGGCAAAGCCATCCATTACAAAGAAAACGCCCTTATGATGAAAGTCGTCACCTATAAACCAATCTGTAACCGGCGCCTGTGGGCTTACCGCTACTAACGCAGGATGGCCGCTGAGTGCAGCTTCGGTAGAATAGAAACCAGGATAAGAAGTGCCTGTTACGCCAACTTTGCCATTATTTCCCGGAGCATTTTTTACGAGCCAGTCAATAGCATCATAGGTGTCGCTGGCTTCATCAATATCTTTTTTTGTTTTTTTATTTTTTATAAATGGCCTTACATCTTCAAAAGTGCCTTCGCTCATATAGCGGCCTCTCACATCCTGCGTTACGAAAATGAACCCTTCTTTTGCATACGTCATTTTATAAGAGTTCCATACCTGCATATATTTATCTTCCCCATAAGGAGCGCATGAGTAAGGCGTGCGTGTCATAAGTATCGGGTGTTTCGTTGCCTCGTCTTTGGGATAGTAAATAGAGGTGAATAGCCTTACGCCATCACGCATGGGAATGTATCGCTCGATCTTTAAATAATTATTTACAAACCAGGTACTGTCGCTGTTTTGAGCATAGGATAAGAAAGTGAATGGAATAAGAAATGCAAGAGCGAGAAGTTTTTTCATATGATAAAAGTTAGAATTATTTTTATAAACGCTACAAGTTAAGACTAAGAATTTTATTCGCTGTGAAGGAAAGAAGCAAAGGGCTGTTTAGGAATGAAGCATTTTAATTGTCGCGGTTGGTGGAGAGACATCAATTTTAGATACCCCTTTTATAATGAAACCTAATTCAACCACATATGTAAGTTGTACTTTGAAAAAACTTTATCTATTTTACTAAAAATATTTCTTCATAAAAAAACAAATCATGGGCACAGAAATTTTAAACTATGTTAATTGGGTTGCTGTAATACTTGGTGGCCTGGCTTATTTTCTCTTAGGAGCGATATGGTACACAGCGCTGTTCGGGAAGAAATGGAGAGCATATAACGCCTCACTTATGAATGCCGCTGATGCAAAAAAAGGCGCAGCAGGTATAATGCTGATTTCATTTATTTTAATGATAGTATGTGCTCTCGGCCTTGAGATAATTGCATTACGGTTTGGTGTTTTTGGCTGGATAGGCGGCTTGAAGCTTGGGCTACTCACCGGTATTTGCTTTTCTGCAACAGGAATTCATATTTCTTATATCTATGAGAAAAGGCCGTTAGGGCTTCATCTTATAAACGGCCT
>JBDTSD010000317.1:0-3742 GCA_039931355.1 Ginsengibacter sp. | reverse complement strand
TTTTGTTCCAGCGCTTCGCGGATAGCGCCAATGCGGCCATCCATCATATCGCTTGGAGCTACGAAATCGGCACCGGCCTGAGCATGGCTTACACTCATTTTTACCAGGGCCTCAACAGTCGGGTCATTTACAATTTCACCATTTTCAACAATACCATCATGCCCGTAAGAAGAATATGGATCAAGAGCGACATCTGTCATCACAATCATTTCAGGAAGTGCATTCTTAATTGCTTTAATGCTGCGTTGCATCAGGCCGTCGGGGTTCCAGGCTTCTTTGCCGGTATTATCTTTTGACTCATCGGGAGCTTTTATAAATAATAAAATACTCTTGATTCCAAGGCTCCATAATTCTTGTACTTCTTTTAAAGTGCCATCTATTGAACGCCTGTAATATCCCGGCATTGATGGAATTTCAAATGCAATATTTTCTCCTTCATCAATAAAAAGTGGGGCGATGAAATCGTTCGGTGATAAGGTAGTTTCTGCAACCATGCTTCTTATGGAAGGTGATTGACGGAGTATTCTGTTTCTTCTTTGTAAATACATATTATAATCTATTAAGGAAATGATCATCATGTCTGCTTGTTTGATGTATAGCAAACACATATAATTCTTCACCTGCTATTTCATAAATAATTTTATAAGGGAAAATCTTTAATTTAAGAGCACGGATTGTTTTTTCTTCACTAACAAAAGAATAATAAGCGGGATGACGTTCTAATTTTTTATAAAAGTTATCTAACTCAACAAGGAAGCGGTCGCCTAATCCTGATTTTTCTTTTTCATAGTAACAATATGCTTCATTAGTATCTTTTTCTGCCTCGGTAGAAATTATAATTTTATAATTCATTTTTATAATTTCTGCGAATTCTGTCATGTGTTTCTTCAACTGAAGATCCAGCTTTGTTACTATCATAGAAAACCTTTCTGCGATCATCAAAGAAATCTAATTCTTCTTTAGAGTATTCCTGATCGGCATCAATATATTCAGTGGCTAAGGCGATCAATAAGCCGGTAAGCTTTTCATCTGCATCTTCGATCATATAAAGCAGGCTTTGCTTTTTTTCAGCTAAACTCATAAATAATATTTTTACAAATTTACAATTCTTGCTCTTACCTATTGCGCTTTAGTCAACCTTGATCCATTCTTTCGGATGCAAACACGCCTGCAAAACTTTATCTTCTTCACTGCCAGGCTCGGGCTGATAATTATATTCAAACCGAACCGTTGGCGGCAGGCTCATTAAAATACTTTCTGTTCTGCCGTTCGTTTTTAAGCCGAATAAAGTACCACGATCATGCACTAAATTAAATTCGGTATAACGTCCTCTTCTTATTTCCTGCCAATGCTTTTGTGCGGTATTGAAAGTTGTATTTTTTCTTTTTTCCACAATAGGGATATAAGAAGTAATGAAAGCTTCGCCACATTTTTTACCAAAGTTCACCCAAAAACTTACGTCTTGTTTGTCATCGGGTCTCTGGTAGTCATAAAAAATTCCACCGATGCCACGCCGTTCTTCATTCCTGTGCCAGTTGACAAAATAATTGTCGCAATTTTCTTTAAAGTCAGGGTAAAATGAGGGATCAAATTCATCACATGCGTCTTTATAAACCTGGTGAAAATATTTTGCATCTTCTTCAAATAAATAATAAGGAGTAAGATCAGTTCCACCACCAAACCACCGGTCAATAGCCTCCCCGCCTTCCAGAGGAGGGATCAAAGAAAAGCCATCGTCTTTGTAAAGTTCAAACATGCGATAATTACAGTGTACAGTTGGCACAAAAGGATTTACCGGATGCATCACTATACTTATACCACACGCGAACCATTTTGCTCCGTCAATCTTCAACTGTGTTTTCATCGCTTCTGTTACCTCGCCAAAAACTATGGAAGTGTTTACGCCACCTTTTTCAAAAACATTTCCATTAGATATAACTCTTGTTTTACCACCGCCACCTTCTTCCCTTTCCCATTTATCTTCAATAAACTTTGCCTTCCCATCAACAACTTCCAATGCCTTGCAGATGCGGTTCTGCAGTTCTTCTATAAATAATATCCAGTCTCTTTTAATATTCATTTCAAAATTTTCTAACACTTTAAGGTTCTTTGTTCCCCTCCCCCGGAGAGCTTGTCCCGATTTTATTTCGGGAGGTTAGGGGAGGCCATATTCCTTCACAGCATCTACAAAAGCCTTTGCATTTTCAACAGGAACATTTGGCGTAATACCATGACCAAGGTTAGCAATGTAATTCTGTACACCGAAATCATCAATCATTTTCTTCACTTCCTTTTTAATGACGGGAATGGGCGCTAATAATTTTGCAGGATCAAAATTTCCCTGCAATGTTATTTTATTACCGGTCAATTCTCTCGCATATTGAGGCGTAATACACCAATCAAGTCCAAGCCCGGCAGCACTGCTTTCACTAAGATCTTTTAATGCATACCAGCTGCCTTTGGGAAATAATATAACAGGTGCAATACCTTTTAAAGCATCGGCAATTTGAATTAAATAAGGCTGGGCGATAAGTTTAAAATCCGCAGGACTTAAGCAACCACTCCAGCTATCAAAAACCTGCAATACATCAGCGCCTGCAATGGCCTGCGCTTTTAAATAATCTATTGTTGTGTCGGTTATCTTTTGTAGTAACTGGTGAGCCATTCCAGGTTCAGTAAAACAAAACTGTTTTGCTTTATCCCATGTTTTACTTCCCTTGCCTTCTATCATGTAACACAAGATGGTAAAGGGTGCTCCTGCGAAACCAATTAAAGGAACACGACCATTTAATTCTTTTTTTGTAAGAGACAGGGCATTCGTTACATAACTTAAACTTTCTGCTGCATTGCCAGTTACCAATGCGTCAATATCTTTTTGTGTTTTAATTACGTTTGGCAGTGATGGTCCCTTACCTTCTTCCATCAAGACTTCCAATCCCATCGCCTGCGGAATAACAAGAATGTCAGAAAAAATAATTGCTGCGTCTACGCCCACTTGTTCTATTGGCTGCAAGGTAATTTCTGTTGCAAGCTCCGGCGTTTGCACGCGGGTAAAAAAATCATACTTATCTCTCAACTTAATATAGTCTGGTAAATACCTGCCCGCCTGCCGCATCATCCAAACCGGAGGTCGCTCTACTTTTTCACCTTTTAGCGCTCTTAATAAAAGATCATTTTTCATTTGTTGCATTTAAGAAACTTGTTTTTGCTGAAATAATTAATTGCCTGTTCCACCAAATTTTTCTTCCCTGGAAAATCAGCAATAATAACGGGTTGCTGTGTAAAAGGTTTTAATGCATCTGCAGTTGTAGTGCCGATAGCAAAGACTTGCGTTTCATCTGAGATTAAATTTTTTAAGAAAAAACTATGCACGGCGCTTGGACTGAAAAATAAAATGCCATCATATACTTTTGAAATCTTTTCCGCCGTTTCTATTGTTTTATAAACAATCAATTCTTCAATATCAATATTATTATCCTTTAGTTTTCTTGGTAACTCGTCTCTCCTTTGATCACCACAAAAAAAATATACTTTTTTTATTCCTTTATCGCTCACAATATTTTCTGCAAGTGCGGTTGCATTATTTCCAATGCCGGATAAATTGCCTTCTCCAAAAATATCTTTCACTAATTTCTTCGTTGTATTGCCAATGCAAAAAACTCTCCATGAAGATTTTGAAGGAACGAATTTTCTTAACGCCTCCACAGCATTCATGCTGGTAAAAACGGCGTTGATATTTTCA
>JBDTSD010000316.1:0-3752 GCA_039931355.1 Ginsengibacter sp. | reverse complement strand
TATTTGCGCAAGGGTCAGCCTCTAAAAAAGGAGGCTATCTCAAAGTCTTTTACTTCAACAAATAAAGAATGAAACCCGGCTATCTTATTACCCGCAATTGCCCAACCATTCAACTATTTTAGCATTAGGTGATTTTTTCTATACGGAAAACGAATAAAAAATTTAAAAAGAACTTCCATTGAAATCGGCTAAGATGCAGCAAAATCAATATTCTATCTGTCTCTATGGGTATTTAATGTCATTGCTTTTAAATATTTTTTTCCGACAACGTTTGCGTAGATTTTTTTAAGAAAACTTATTTAATAAGCTAAATTGGCATTGATAAGCGATTGTTTTTACTTTTCACGTCAATATAAGTTAATGAGACCCCAATTGCTAAAAGTGATGAAAGGACCCGGACATTCATTTAGTGTCCGACACGATTTAGTTCCCCATGTAAATAACCGCTGGCACTACCATGCAGAAATAGAACTTATACATTTTAAGAAAGGCGAAGGCACACAATTTATCGGTGATAATATTAAAAGATTTAAATCGGGCGATGTTGTTATTGTAGGAAGTAACCTGCCGCATTATTGGAGATTTGACGATTGGTATTTTGAAGAAAATACGAAGGCACAAGCAGATGTAAGAGTCGCACATTTTACAGAAAATTTTTGGGGAGAACATTTTCTTGAGCTGCCCGAAAATAATGTTCTGAAATGTGTTTTAGAAAAAGCAAAAAGAGGATTACAAATAACAGGAAAACCCAGGCAGATGGTTGCCGAGTTACTTGAGCAGCTCATATCATGCGATGGATCAAAAAGAATTATTTTATTAATGGAAGCGTTAGCTTCTATTTCCAACTGCAAACAATTATCGTCCCTCTCCTCTATGGGTTTTAAACCTGATTCTGTTGATGTTGAGAGCGACCGTATTAATGCCATTTATGAATATTCACTAAAGAATTTTAAAAACAAAATTCAACTCGAGGAAATAGCGGAAGTAGCGAATATTAGCCCAAATTCTTTTTGCCGCTATTTTAAATCTCGCACGAGAAAAACCTATTCGCAATTTCTAATAGAATTAAGGGTGGGACATGCTTGTAAATTGCTTATTGAAAATAACCAATGCATTAAACGTTTGTGCTACGAGAGCGGATTCAATAATTTTACAAGCTTTCATAAATATTTTAAAATGATCACCGGCAAAAGCCCTCTTATTTATCAGAAAGAATTTACGGCTAACTAATTCTTAAAAAGCTTTTAAGATAAAATTACTGAGCAATAAGCCAATCTTAAGATTCGGAATATTCTCCCAATAGCTTTCTTTGCAGATTGTTCTACATTATCAATTCGAAACAAAACATTCTAACGATCAAGTGGTATGAAAAAATATCTGTCGGTTGCCGTTGCTATAATTTGGCTGCAAGTAAATGCTCAATCAATTCCTCAAATAATAATCGAAACAAAGACTACATCACTGGTGCTTTCTGTTGGGAATAACCATCACGTCACACAATCATATTTTGGAAAAAAGATTGCGAGTGATGAAGTAGCAAAGCTATCGGGTGGTAATGAAGTGTATGTCGCAGCCGGCATGGAAGATCAAAATGAATGTGCCATACGGATGGTGCATGCAGATGGCAATCCTTCACTGGAGTTGAATTATGAATCCACTTCAACCAATAAAATAAATGATGATGTAACCACAATAAATATTATTTTAAAAGACCCGGTTTATCCTGTTGAAATTACCCTGCATTACACAGCATATTTTAAGGAAGATGTAATTAAAACATGGACCGAAATAATCCACCACGAAAAAAAGCCTGTGCAGCTAACGCAATATGCGTCTTCCATACTTCATTTTAATTCAGATAAATACTGGCTCACACAGTTTCATGGAGATTGGGCGAGAGAAATGGAGATGGTGGAGGAAAAATTAACCAATGGAATAAAATCTATTGAAAGTAAGTTGGGAACAAGAACAAATTTTTATCAAACACAGGCTTTCTTTTTATCTCTTAATAAACCTTCCACAGAAACTGATGGGGAAACCATAGCAGGCACACTTGCATGGACGGGAAATTTTAAATACACATTTGAAATAGATCAACGAAATGCGCTTCGTGTAATCTCCGGCATCAATCCATACGCCTCGGAATATTATCTGGAACCCAACGAAATATTTACTACTCCCGAATTTATTTTCACTTATTCTGGAAATGGAAAAGGGCAGGCAAGCAGGAACCTTCATCGGTGGGCCCGCAACTATGATGTGTTAGACGGCAATGGCCCGCGAATGACATTGCTGAACAATTGGGAAGCCACACATACGAATTTTAATGAGCCGAAATTGGTAGAATTATTCGGTGAGGCAAAAAAATTAGGCGTTGATTTATTTCTTTTGGATGATGGGTGGTTTGGAAATAAATACCCAAGAAATGATGACAAAGCCGGTTTGGGTGATTGGCAGGAAGATAAAAGCAAGCTACCTAACGGTATCGGCTACCTGGTAAAGGAAGCAGATAAACAGGGAATAAAGTTTGGTATTTGGCTGGAGCCTGAAATGGTTAACCCCAAAAGTGAACTGTATGAGAAGCACCCTGACTGGATATTAAAGCTACCCAACCGTAAAGAGGATCTGCAAAGAAATCAGTTGGTGCTGGATCTAACCAATCCAAAGGTGCAGGATTTTGTTTTTTCAGTTGTTGATGATATGATGACAAAAAATCCCGGCCTGGCTTTTATAAAATGGGATTGCAACCGAAGCATGACTAATACATATTCGCCATATTTAAAAAATAAACAGTCACATCTTTTTATTGATTACACAAGAAGCTTTTATAAAGTGATGGAACGTGTAAGGGCCAGGTATCCGCATCTGCCTATAATGCTGTGCTCCGGTGGTGGTGGAAGAACTGACTACGGTGCGCTAAAATATTTCACTGAATTTTGGCCAAGCGATAACACGGATCCACTTGACAGGATTTATATCCAATGGGGTTATTCTTATTTCTTCCCCGCAAATACTATATCAGCGCACATAACAGGGATGGGCAAGCAATCATTGAAATTCAAAACAGATGTAGCGATGATGGATAAAATGGGCTATGATATTCGTGTAAATGACTTTACCCCGGAGGAGCTGCAATTCAGCAATGATGCGGTAAAAACCTATAACCGTATTAATGACGTGATATGGTTTGGCGATCTCTATCGCCTACGGTCTCCATACGAATCAAACAGGGCTGTTGTGATGTATGTAAATGCAAATAAAAACAAATCCATTCTTTTCAATTACAACCTTAATACCCGAAGGCAGGATATATTTAATCGCGTTCAACTGCAGGGTCTGGATCCGCAAAAAAATTATCGCATTAAAGAGATTAATTTATTTCCCGGAACAAAATCCTCGCAACATGATGATGGCAAAGTTTTTTCAGGAGATTTTTTAATGACCGTTGGATTAAATTTGAATGGAGGAAGAGTAAGGCCATTAACAAGCAATATTTACGAGCTCATTGCGGAATGATTAATATTTCCTGGGGGAATTAATGCCAATAGAAATCATTAAAATAAATTATAAATAATGAAAAGTCTTATTTGCCTTTTGTTGTTTGCAATAGCGGGTACTGTAAAAGCCCAAACTCATAAGATTGAAAAAATATGGGAAACGGATACCATTATTCCGATTCCGGAATCAATACTACCTGATCTGAAAAATGACCAGCTGTATGTTTCATTGATCAATGGTGGCGGCTGGGAAGC
>JBDTSD010000315.1:0-3781 GCA_039931355.1 Ginsengibacter sp. | reverse complement strand
AACCTTCTGATCCGTAGTCAGATGCTCTATTCAATTGAGCTACGAAGCCATTTTTGTTTATTAGTTCAATTTCCTAAAACCTTCCCGATCTCTAATCAGGATGCTCTATTCATCCCGATAATTATCGGGAGAGCTACACAGCCAATGGGCGGCAAAAATAATAAATAATTTATTCAACCCAATTCTTTTAGCATCTTACATTGCAATTAAATGTTATGAAAATTATTTTTTGGTCCGTGGGAAAAATGCATGAATCTTTCGTGAAGGAAGGTGTCGAGGTTTTTACGAAAAGAATATCGCATTATTACCCTGTTGCTTGGAAAGTATTTTCTTCAGCAAAAAATGCAGCCTCACTTACAGAAGAAGAGGTTAAAAAAACTGAAGCGATAGCAATACTTAATTCGATTCAAAAAGATGATGTGCTGGTCGCCCTGGACGAAAATGGCAAACAATGGACGTCGCCGGAGCTTGCTTCATTTATAGAACAAAAAGCGAACAAGGGCACAAAAAATTTAATCTTCCTTATCGGGGGTGCTTATGGGCTGCACGAAAATATTTTATTTAAATGCCATTACAAATGGAGTTTGTCAAAACTCGTTTTCCCTCATCAGCTCGTCCGCCTTATTTTAGCAGAGCAGGTTTACCGTGCCTGTACGATTATCCGCAATGAAAAATACCACCATTCTTAGTTTAATCAGTATGTTTGAAGCCTTTAAATTTTATAGATGCCAACAACTATTACTATTACTTTAATTATAATTATTATTACGGTTATCATTTCTATCGCCGGTTTTCGAAGTGACAAAGTGATTGATGATCTTATTTTTTATCCGCCGGCAGTTACGGGACGAGGACAATATTATCGCTTTATAACATGCGGATTTATTCACGCAGATATTGGGCACTTGTTTTTCAACATGTATGCTTTTTACCTCTTTGGAAATATTACCGAAGAAATATTTTCAGCAATTTTCGGGGATAGCGGCAAATTGTTGTACATAATTATGTATGTACTTGCGCTGATTGCCTGTCTTATTCCAAGCTTTTTAAAAAACAGGACCAACCCCAATTACAGGAGTCTTGGAGCCTCCGGCGCTGTGTCGGCGGTCGTTTTTGCGTACATAATGTTTAACCCCCTGGCCGGCGTCGGGTTGATATTTATACCCGTGTTCATTCCAGGCTTTTTATTTGGGATCATCTATTTGGTGGTATCTTATTTATTAGACAGAAAAGGAGGGGGAAGAGTCAATCATTCGGCGCACATTTGGGGAGCTTTATTTGGAGTTATATTCATCATTATTACCAGCAAATTATTTTCAACTTATCCTGTGCTGGAGCATTTTATTGATGCAGTTAAACACGTCGACCCCTCCAAAATATTTACGACTCACTAACGTGAAATTTAATAAGCTTTGTTGACCTGGCCGTGACTTTAAACCGGTCATCAATTCTTTGTTTTAAAACCCATACAATCTTCCTGTTGCTTTCGATTATCCATATCTTTTCCTTGTCTGCGAGGGATAGTTTTTGATCGATAAAAAATTTACTGAGCTTCTTTTTTGCAATTGCTCCCGACGCCTTTTTCATCCCTAAAGGATAAAAATAATCTCCCCGTTTCCATTTTCTCAGCAACAATGGGAAGGTAATTTTTTCCTTGTCAAGCCATGCAGTTGAGGAGTTAGAAGAAACCTCAAATTTTTCAGAGGTCGCGTCTCCTATTTCCAAAACACCGCTTGCGAACTTTACTTCTTTATCATTTTCATTTATCAAAATATTGGCAGCCTCCATCGTGTTGTGCGGCGCTATGATCATCCAATTGCGGTTTTTTATTATTTTATGTGTTGCAGATGAAATAAATTTCCCACTCTCACTACCCAGCAATTTTTTTACTTCTTCGGCCTGGTGAGCAGTGAAATCAAACTCTTTTATTATCTCGTATAAAACGGTTGATAATGCTTTAATTCTTTTTAATTTCAAAACAGGAATATAAACTTCGTTTCCCTTTTTCTCGACTAATTTATTTTTATACTGGTTAATAATTTCGGTGTATAATTCATCAATCTCCCTAAACCTTTCAACATTATGCATCAAATTTTCCTCAACCCCCGGAAACACTTTTTGCAAAGAAGGAATTAATTGGTTGCGAAAATAATTGCGTGTGTACTTATCCGACATATTCGAAGAATCTTCTACAAAATGCAAATTATTTTCAACAGCAAATTTTAATAATTCATCTTTTTTTGCAAATAATAATGGACGGACTATTTTTCCATGCTTTGGCTGTATCCCCTTCAAACCCGCCATACCAGTGCCTTTAAAAAAATTCATTAGCACCGTTTCAATATTATCATTAGCATGATGAGCCGTGAGTAAATATGTTGAATGTGCTTTAGAAAGCCTATGGCCGTCTATTGTCGGTTGACGATTATCACTCTCTTTTCTTAATTCCTCAAACCAATTATATCTTAGCTCACGTGCAGCAACTTGTATCGAAGTCTTGTTCTGCAAAGCAATTTTTTCGGTATCAAATTTTTTAAAAAAAAATTCTACATCATATTTTTCTGCCAATGTCTTTACAAATATTTCATCCCGCTCACTCTCCTCCCCTCTTAGCTGAAAATTACAATGCGCTATCGAGAAATTAAATGCTGCTATTTTACATAACTCGCAAAGTACAACGGAATCAACCCCGCCACTCACGGCCACAACCAGGTGATCTTTATGGCTAAAAAGTTGGTGCTTTTGTATGTAAGATTTGAATTTAGCAGGAAGGCTCATGCGATGGTTTTTTGAAAGAATTACTCCGGTTCAATATCTTCAAATGCCGCCTGCAATTCATTGTAAGTATGTTGATCGCCCGCTTTCTTAGCTTCCTCCATTCCTCTTTCATATACTCTTATTGCCTTTGGAATATCATCAAGCCTCTCATATAATTTACCTAAGTGGTAGTAAGAGCCAATATAGGTAGGTTCCCTTTTCAATATGTCGTTAAATAAAACTCTCGCTTCCATATCGTTCCCAACTTTTATATATTCGAGCGCAAGAGCGTGTTGCAAAAAACTGTCTTTTTGAGCGGTTTTCATGTACTCTTTGAGCTTGGCTATTCTATCCATCAAATAATTTTTTACTTTTTTTTCTTTTATCTTCGCCCCTCTTAAAAAAGATGTAATGAAGATACTTGTTTGCATTAGCAAAACCCCCGACACAACGGCAAAAATAGCCTTCACTGATAACAATACGAAATTTGCGGAGGCGGGCGTGCAGTTCATTTTGAATCCATATGATGAATGGTACGCTTTGGTAAGAGCCATTGAATTAAAGGAAGCTGATCCATCTGTAACTATTCATTTAATAAATGTCGGAACTGCTGATGCTGATCCTATCATAAGAAAGGCATTGGCGCTTGGAGGCGATGAAGCATACAGGGTAAACAGCGATAGCCGCGACAGTTTTTGCATTGCATCGCAAATAGCGGAAGTGGCCAGTCAAAATAATTATGATCTTATTTTTACAGGAAAAGAAACCATTGATTACAATGGTTCGTCACTTGGTGGAATGATTGCTGA
Source organism: Ginsengibacter sp. (assembly GCA_039931355.1). GTDB lineage: Bacteria > Bacteroidota > Bacteroidia > Chitinophagales > Chitinophagaceae > Ginsengibacter. The sequence continues at coordinate 215 of JBDTSD010000315.1, read as the reverse complement.
ACTTTTACAAATGCCTTACATTTCCCTGGCTACAAAATTCGAGTTAAACGGAACTTCGGCTATGGTTAACCGTGAGATTGAGGGTGGCGAAGAAGTGGATGAAGTAAATCTTCCCGTAGTGGTTAGTTGCCAAAAAGGAATGGCGGAACAAAGAATCCCAAATATGCGTGGTATAATGGGTGCAAGAACAAAACCATTGAAAGTTTCTGAACCGG
>JBDTSD010000314.1:0-3787 GCA_039931355.1 Ginsengibacter sp. | reverse complement strand
ATCGTGAAACTGAATGATTGATATTCCCTTTCAATGTATAATTTTTTTCTCCCTGAATTTTTTCGGCACATGAAATGGCAGGCGCCATAATAACGGCAGATGTACCGAGGGCTAAGTTTTTAAGTAATGTTCTCCTGTTTTGCATTGAACTTATAAATTAAATAGTCAAATTTTCATTAGGTATAGGCCTTTCATTTTTGTCATTAAAGGAAAGCGCAAATAAAAGAAATACAACAAAAGCAATTCCGGCGGGTATTATCCAAATCATTTTCCAGTCAAACGTTCCATCGGTACTTGTATAAGCATCGGTAATAAGCCCTGCGATTTCAAAACCTATCAGCATACCAATACCATAAGTGGCTAATGTAATTAACCCTTGTGCAGCGCTTTTATATTTTATACCTGCCTTTGCATTTGTATAAATCTGTCCTGATACGAAGAAGAAATCATAACATACACCATGCAAAGCGATACCAATTATTAGCATAAAACTTAAGTCACCGGCGTTTCCATACGCAAATAGTACATATCGCAATGCCCAGGCAAGCATACCTATCAGGATTGTATTTTTAAATCCGAATTTTTTGAAGAATAAAGGCAAGGCTAATAAGAACAGCACTTCAGATGCCTGGCCTATAGCCATTTTGCCCGTGGGTTTTGTAACGCCGATATTAGATAAAAACTGGTTGGCTACCTGGTAGTAAAATGCTAATGGAATGCAGATAAGAATAGAGGCAATGAAGAAGATTAAAAAGTTTTTATTTTTCAACAGCTTTAAAGCATCTAATCCTATTATATCAGCAACTTTTACTTTAGTACCTGGCGCCACCTTCGGCGGTGTTTTAGGTAGGGTGAAACTGAATAAACCAAGCACGAGGGAAGCGATAGCCGCCAATAAAAATGTGTTTCTCATTAAACCCGCTTTTACACTCGCTTCTGCATCCCAAAGAAATACAAGGCTTATCAATAAGCCGGCAACTATCCAACCTATGGTCCCCCAAATTCTGATACTTGAAAATTCTTTTTCAGGATCATTCATTTGATTAAAGGCAATTGAATTTACCAGCGCAAGCGTTGGCATAAACAATATCATATATATAAGTAAGTAGTAAAAAAATGATGTGGGATATACGTCTGCGATTGTGCCCGCGGTGTACATGTAATACATCAGGGCAGCACCGACAAGATGTAAAACGCCAAGAATTTTTTCAGCATTGAAATACCTGTCTGCAATTAACCCGATAATAAAAGGTGCAATAATCGCTCCCCACGATTGGGTAGAAAACACTTGTGCCGTTTGGGCGCCATTTGCATGAAGATTGTTTACTAAAAAATTTCCCAGTGTTACAAACCAGGACCCCCAGATAAAGAATTCAATAAACATCATTGTGGAGAGCTGCAAGCGTGTCGTAAATTTCATCAGAGAATCTCTATTTTATACAGAAGTAATAGTGCGATATTCTGGCTACAAGATATTAATTAACAACTAAAAAAAATTAAATGGTTACAATTAATTTAAAATATCTTTTTTTTAAACTCCTTTTATGAATAATTTAGTTCCATTATTATTTCAATTTTACTTTTTAATTTATTGATATGAGAAAATTACGAATGGGTATGGTAGGAGGTGGCAAGGATGCGTTCATTGGCGCGATTCACCGCATTGCCGCTAACATGGATGGACTTATAGAATTATCGTGCGGTGTCTTTAGCATTAATCCTGAAATAGCAAAAGATTCAGCAGAATCGCTTTTTATTCCTGCGGACAGAACCTACTTCAGCTACGAAGAAATGATAAAAAAAGAAAGTGAGCTTCCGGCTGATAAGAGAATTGACTTTGTAACCATCGTTACTCCAAACTTTGCCCATTTTGCTCCCGCAATGATGGCGCTTGAACATGGTTTTAATGTAGTGATAGAAAAGCCAATGACATTTACATTGGATGAAGCAAAACAATTACAAAAGAAAGTAGAAGAAACCGGTTTGGTACTTTGCCTTACACACACTTACTCGGGTTACCCAATGGTGAAGCAGGCAAAGGCAATGGTGAATGATGGCAAACTCGGAAAGATCAGGAAGATCGTTGTAGAATATCCGCAGGGTTGGCTAAGCAAATTATCAGAGCGCGAAGGCAATGCACAGGCCGCATGGAGAACCGATCCAAAAAAATCAGGAAAGGCAGGCGCCATGGGTGATATAGGTACACACGCCGCACATCTTGCAGAATATATTTCAGGATTAAAAATTACAAAGCTTTGTGCAGACTTAAACATCATGGTGGAAGGCCGTGCCTTAGATGACGATGGAAATGTGTTACTAAAATTTGATAATGGTGCCGCAGGTGTTCTTATTGCATCGCAGGTTGCTGCTGGAGAAGAGAATGCTTTGAAAATAAAACTTTATGGTGAAAAGGGCGGCCTTGAATGGCATCAGCAGGAGCCGAATACTTTATTGGTAAAGTGGCTGGATGAACCAACACAAATATTAAGAGCAGGTTCTAATTATACAAAACACTTAAGCAGTTTCGCGACGCAAAATTGCCGCACACCGGGTGGTCATCCCGAAGGTTATCTTGAAGCATTTGGAAATATTTACCACAACTTTGCGCAGACTTTACTTGCAAAGATGGAAGGCAAAGAACCAACAAAAGAAATGCTTGACTTTCCCGGAGCAGATGATGGTGTGCGAGGTATGGCATTTATAGATAGTGTAGTAGCTTCGGGTGAATCGAAAGAGAAATGGACAGAGTATAAAATATAATTTTCATGTAATTCTTGTCCCTCTCCTTCGGAGAGAGCCTGTTCCGATTTTTTTTCGGAAGGTTGGGGTGAGGCTAAATAAATTTTAATGAAAACAATTAAAGGACCGGGAATTTTCATTGCGCAATTTATCAGCGATGAAGCACCTTATAATGATCTTAAAAGTATATGCGAATGGGCTAAAAGCCTTGGCTTTACAGGTGTTCAGCTTCCAACACTTGACGACAGATTTATAGATTTAAAAAAAGCAGCACAAAGTAAAACCTATGCGCAGGAATTAAAAGGGATAGTGAATGAATGTGGCCTTGAAATCACAGAATTGTCCACCCACCTGCAGGGGCAATTGGTTGCAGTAAATCCGGCTTACGATAAATTATTTGATGGGTTTGCACCGGGAGAATTTCGCAACAATCCAAAAGCAAGAACAAAGTGGGCAGTACAACAAATGAAATATGCAGCCAAGGCTTCACAAAATTTAGGATTGAATGCCCACGCTACTTTTAGCGGCGCTTTGTTATGGCATACTTTCTATCCGTGGCCGCAGCGCCCGGCCGGCCTGGTAGAAGAAGGCTTTAGCGAGTTGGCCAAACGATGGCTTCCGATATTGAATACATTTGATGAATGTGGCGTGGATGTTTGTTATGAAATACATCCCGGTGAGGACTTGCATGACGGCATTAGTTATGAAATGTTTTTAGAGAAAGTGAAAAATCATCCAAGGGCCTGCCTGCTATATGATCCTTCGCATTTTGTATTACAATGCCTGGATTATCTTTCTTACATTGATATTTATCATGATAGAATAAAAGCCTTTCATGTAAAAGACGCAGAGTTCAATGCCACGGGAAGGCAGGGCGTATATGGAGGCTATCAAAGCTGGATCAATCGTGCCGGTCGTTTCAGGTCAACGGGTGACGGCCAGGTTGACTTTAAATCTATATTCAGTAAGTTGGCTGCGTATGATTACACAGGCTGGGCTGTGATGGAGTGGGAGTGTTGCCTAAAGAATTCCGTGGATGGTGCTAAAG
>JBDTSD010000313.1:0-3805 GCA_039931355.1 Ginsengibacter sp. | reverse complement strand
AATGACTATTGACTAATGACTATTCACAACCTCTCACCTTATCAACGTAACCGTTCCTTTTTGAAAAATTACCTTATCCTGGTAGTCAACGCCTTCAACGATCCATACAAATACTTGTGAATCCAGGGGAGCTCCCTTATAGGTGCCATCCCAACCTTTATTCTGCACTGAAGTAGAGAATAATAATTTACCGCGCCTGTCGTACACCCTGAAATAATTTATAGCTTTCATCCCGATCGGAACAGGTTTGAAAACATCGTTAATGCCATCGCCATCAGGAGTAAAGGCATTTGGCACATACAAGCCGGGTTTTACTTTATATACAATTACATTTATTGTATCATTAGATGAACAACCTGCAGCACTTTGTACCCTCAGCACGTATTGTTGGTTGTCGCTTAAAATAGCAACCGGGTTTGGAATGTTTTGATTACTTAAGCCAAAACCCGGTGACCAGAAAAATGATTCTGCACCTGTTCCCGTTAATTGAAGAGGTTGACCCACCACTACAATAGTATCTCTTGGGCCGGCGTCAGCCACAATGTCCTCTACGTTTACCAATACAGTGTCAAATGCAGGCTTTGGACATCCAAGATTATCTCGCACAGCAACAATATATCTTATAGATTGTGATGGAGCGGTTATAGGATTTGGGATGTTAGCATTATTTAAAAATGTTGCAGGAGACCATGTGTATGAAATACCTCCCGAAGCAAAGAGTTGTAAACTTGCAGGAAAACACAACGTGGTATCGGCATTAACTCTCGCATTAGGATAAGGAACTGTTGAAATAGTAATATTTCCTGCGGCATTGCATTTGCCAATACTTGCTATTACTTTGAACGTGGTTTTAGCTAAATTAAATGCCAGCGGAGATTTTGCTGTATCATTATCAACAAAGGCCGAAGGAGTCCATAAATAATGAAGGCCATCGCTGAAGACATTCAGCCGCACAGAATCAGTTTGGCAAATGGTAGAATCATTCGCTGTTTTTAAAGTAACGTTATCCACCACGTTTACTAATACCGATTGCGAAGCTGCACAACCCGGGGTTTCAGTTAAGGTAGCGGTATAAGTAGTAGTTACCTTCGGGTTCACTATTGGCGCAAAACTATTTGGGTTGTTAATCCTATACGCAGGCGTCCAGACGATGCTGCCAGTGCCTGTGGCGTTTAGCTGAAGGTCGTCAATAGAGCAAATCAATGTATCGTTTGTAACCGAGAACACCGGCTTGTCAATAATTGAAAGCGTATCTATTATAGTTTTTAAACATCCCTTGTCACTTCCTACTGTTAGCTGCACCGGATAGTTACCGGTTGTTTTATAAAGGTAGGTGGGATTTTTTTTGAGAGACGTATCACCTGTAGCTGTGGGGTCTCCAAAATCCCATCTCCACGAATCTACCGTGCCATAATTGGTTTTTGTTAAATCCCGGAATTGAATGTTAGAGTTAATACATCTTCCCGTATTATCGATACCAGGAAAGAAACCGGGATAGACTTTTTGTATTTGCGTAGCAGAATCAGAACATTGCAATCCGCGGTTAACAACAAGTTTGTAGATAAATACACCTGTATCAGAATAAACATGTGTTGGGCTTAATAATGTCGAAGTGTCTGCCGTACCTGAACCAGGATCACCAAATGTCCAGAAGAATGTTTTGTTAAGAGGAGAATTATTATCATTTTCAAATGACACATCAAAGCCATCGCAGGATACGCTTTTAGGATCCAATTGAGCACCTGCAAAATCACAATCAGTAACATTTACAATAAAGTCTTTTCTATGCGTGCCCATAAGCACTCCCTTCCTGAAAGATTGCACGTCAACGCACACTACATACCTGCCCACGTCAGGTGCAATCCCACTTATTACTCCAGTATTAGCGTTTATAGTTGCTGCGCCCAATGGCGTGAGGAAAGAATAATTATTGATGTAACTCACGGCGCCATAAGGAGGGGAGGCGGGGTTGATGTTACCGGAATTTTGTGCGGTTCCTCCATTATAAGCTGGCGCAAAGGAATATGCAAGGGAATCACCATCCTGGTCAGTTGCGTTGAAACGGAGACTAAAAGGCTTGTTTCTACAGATGGCATCTATACTTGTTGCGAACTGGGGCGAATGATCGGTAACTACCGGTATTACACAACTGTAGGTAGAACCTGTGCCACCCACTCCCTGGGAGTTGAAAACATTTTCTAGATTATTTATACGGCAGCATGTCTGGTAGGTGACAGTATAGCCGCTTGTATTTGCGGGTAAGTCAACAGTAAAAGTAAAAATGCCGACATGATAATCAAGCGTAGGTGGGTTGGTAATACAAGAAGGAAAAGGATTAACTGATACTGATTCTTCATCACTTTTTTGAATATCATATTTTTGCCCCGGTCCCGGAAATTGAGAGTTGTTATCATTATTAAATATCCCTATCCATACATCTGATGGCATAGCAGCGCCGGTGGTTAGCTGATCGCGAAAAAGTTTCAGGGTAATTCTATACTGGCTTGAACCGGCGGCCGAGCCAGGCCCGAGATAATCATAAATCATTTCACCGCCTACTATATGAGCCGCTTTGCATGGTTGAAATACGCAAAAAAATAAGATAGAGATAAACAGGACGGACGCCTTCATGAACTTTAAATTACGTAAAAAAGATGTTAGCCGGTTATTAAATTTCGGAATTATGTTTCAACCTTATAGTTTACCTGTGAGGTATGTAAAAAATTTTCTAAATGAAGAGTGGAAGTAGCTTCTTCCTCCCACATTCCCATATGGCCTGATAATTTTAAAATATTAAAATAAGTAACATCCGAAAGGTACGATTGACTGAGACTTGATTGTATAGAAACCGCGTTGTCATACATACCTGCAATCACCAAAACCGGTTTTTTAAATGACTTTACTATTGCTGAACGATCCGGCCTGTTGATCATAGCCTCATAGTATTGTATAAGCGATTCACCGCTAAAGTTTTTTGAAAGAGCTATTAATTTTTCTATCAATTCCGGCACTTCCGCCTTTGTCTGTTCTGAGAATAAATTGGGTGTTGTATTTTTCAAAAATAATTCAGGCCCGTTCTTTTTTATAAAGTCAATACCTTTTCTTCTTGTTTCTTTTTTTTGTTCATCGTCTGCAAATACTGATGAATGAAATAGCCCGACGCCGGTCAATAGTTCTGGATATCTTTCTGCAAAGGCTAAAGTAATATATCCGCCCATGCTATGCCCGATCATGATGAGTTGTGTTTCATTTTCTAAATAAATTTCTTCATCAGCAATTACTTTTATGGCTTCTGCATAATCAGTAAGCGATACCTCGCCTTCCAGCATTTCAGATTTTCCGCTTCCCGGCAGGTCCGGAATGATAAGCCTGTAATTTTTTTTTAAATTTTCAACCTGGTAATTCCATATCCGACCGTCTTCTGCGAAACCGTGTAAAAGCATTACAGGGTTGCCTGTGCCTTCAACTTCGTACGAGATTTTTTTATTTCGAAAGTTTACCCTCTTCATATCCTGTTTTTATTTTGATAAGATATATAGAACAAGCTTCTGAAAATTAATATGGCAACTATAGGAATCAGCGCCGGGTTCAGGTGCTGTGGCAAGAAGAACCAGCATACGATCAGCAGTAAATTAAATATTGAATAAATAAGAAAATATTTTATTGCAAATTGTTTTTTTGAATGGATATAAAACGCCGCAATTACATTTGTTGGCCATGCCCAAAGTAAATTATAATTGCCTTTCGTCATCAGGTGGTCGGTACCTGTCCACATAAATATAAGTACGATGCCCAGCAGCCCTGT
>JBDTSD010000312.1:0-3829 GCA_039931355.1 Ginsengibacter sp. | reverse complement strand
CTTAGCAATCAAAACATAACTTCCCGGCAATATTTTGGAATACAATGCAGTGGTTGTAGCAAGGCTATGCCCTGTTGTCATTTGCAAAACCCACCAAACTAAAAGTATGTTCAAAAACTATTTCAAAATTGCCTGGCGAAATATGATGCGCCACAAAGTGTATTCGGGCATTAATATTTTTGGGTTGGCTATCGGCATTGCTTCATGCCTGCTCATTTTGCAGTATGTATCGTACGAGCTTAGCTACGAAAACTTCCAGGTAAACAAAAGCCGCATTTATCGCGTACAGCAAGACCGTTATGATAACGGAAAGCTAAGCACACAATGGGCTGCGGGCGCTTTTGGCGTGGGCAATGCTTTTAAAGATGCCATACCCGAGATAGAAGATTATGTAAAAGTGAAGGGCAATGACCAGGTAACAACTGATGTACAAAACCAGCCGTTGAAAATTGAAAAAGTATTTTTTGCAAGTGGTTCTTTCTTCAACATATTTACTTATCCATTGCTTGCCGGCGATAAAAATACAGCATTGAAAGAGCCCTATACCGCAGCACTTTCAGAAACTACTGCACGCAAAATATTCGGCACCACAAATGTTATTGGCAAAAGGCTGAAGCTAAACAGGAACAGCGATTATGCCATTACTGCGGTGTATAAAGATGCACCGGCGAACACGCAACTGAAGCCTGATCTGCTTCTTTCTTATGCGACTTTTGTAAAATGGACGACCGATTCATTGGGCAACGGCCCGGAAACGGCGTGGGAATGGGATGGATGCCTTACGTACCTCTTGCTTAGGAAAGATGCGAATACTAAAGCGATTGAAAAAAAGTTTATACCCATTACAGAGAAGTTCGTAGGCGCCGATATGAAAAAATACAATGCGGCGGTTGTGTATAAGCTGCAGCCATTAAATGATATTCATTTGTATTCGCATTACATGATGGAGCCCGGCGATACCGGCGATGGCAAAACGGTTTATCTTTTATTGGGCATTGCATTTTTTATCGTGATCATTGCATGGGTTAATTATATAAATCTTGCTACGGCACGTGCCATTACAAGAGCAAGGGAAGTAGGCGTGCGAAAGGCTATCGGCTCGCAGCGAAAGCAACTCATCTTCCAGTTTCTTTCTGAGTCTGCTTTGATGAACGGGATAGCCCTGGTGCTTGCCATATTAATGGTGGTGATCGCCATACCGGGATTTAATACACTCTCGGGGCAGCATCTTTCTTTTTCTTTATTTAGTAAAAATCAATTCTGGCTTTCGCTAACTGCCTTATTTATTACCGGTATTTTTTTATCCGGTTTGTATCCCGCATTTGTGCTCTCAGGCTTTAAGCCCATTGAAGTATTGAAAGGAAATATGGGCAGCACAAAACAAAGCAATGTCTTAAGAAAATCATTGGTGGTATTCCAGTTTGCCGCTTCACTTTTTTTATTGATCGGAACGGTAACCGTTTACAAACAGATTCAATACATGCGTAAACAATCGCTGGGTATTAATATTGACCAGACACTGGTGGTGAATGCTCCCATCGTTGGCATTGACTCCACCTATCCGCAAAAGATGACGGCTTTTAAAGATGAGCTAAGGCAACAGACTTCTGTAAAAAATATAACGATTTCTACGGCTATCCCCGGTGAGCCTGTAGGCTGGAATGCAGGCGGTATCAAGCTTGTAAGCCAGGACGAATCCCAGCAAAAGCAATACCGCGTAATAGGTATGGATTATGATTATATAAAAACGTATGGCTTGAAGATCATAGCGGGACGTGCGTTTTCAAAAAGTTTTGGCAGCGATGACAGCGCCGTAATCTTTAACAGGAAAGCGGTACAACAAATAGGATTTGATAAACCGGAAGAAGCAATAAATAAAAGAATTGATTTCTGGGGAAGAACATATACGATCGTGGGTGTTACTGAAAATTTTCACCAGCAATCATTACAGGAAGCCTATGAGCCATTGATCCTCCGGTTGATTCCGGGTGTAAATGGATTTTTATCTGTAAAAACAAATAGCGCAGAAGCAGCCAAAACGATCAACGTAGTAAAGGCAGAATGGAACAAATTTTTCCCCGGCAATACTTTCGATTATTTTTTTCTTGATGATCATTTCAATGACCAGTATAAGGCTGATCAGCGATTCGGCCAGGTGTTCAGCCTGTTTACAAGCCTTGCCATTTTGGTTGCATGTATGGGATTGTTTGGCCTTGCTTCTTTTACTACACTTCAGCGCACAAAAGAAATAGGTATAAGAAAAGTATTGGGTGCCTCGGTATTCAATATTTTAAAATTGCTTTACCGCGAGTTTGCGCTGTTGCTGTTTATCGCTTTCGTAATAGCCACACCGCTTGCATGGCTCACGATTTCCAATTGGCTGCAAGGGTATGCTTTCCGCATAGATGTACATTGGTTATACTTTTTACTTCCTTTTATTTTCATGATCGTTATCGCGTTGATAACGGTAAGCTTTCAATCAATAAAAGCAGCAGTGGCAAACCCGGTGAAGAGTTTGAGAACGGAATGAGGAACGTAAATTATGAAGATGAAAAGTGAATGAAAAATCACACCTCATCCGTTTTATTTAAAATATTTTTTTGGATTGTAAGTATTGAATTGTTGCAATCCAGGTTAATCGAATGTGAAGAAATAGTATTTTTTATTGAAACTAAAACTTCTCTAATGCTTAAAAATTTTTTTAAAACAGTTGTACGGAACCTGCTTCGTTACAAAACTTACACGCTTATAAATATTATAGGCATGGGCATTGGCATCGCTGCCATGGTTTGGGGTTATCAGACTTACCGCTTCTCTTTCAGCTTTGATAATTTTCATCCCGACCAAAACAATGTATATCGCGTAGTAACAAAAAAAGATGGTGCAGATGATATTAAAGGCATCGTTCCAATGGCGGTGGCGCAGGCTGCAAAAAATGAATTTGCCGGAATAAAGGAAACTGTAAAGCTCGACGTTGGCAACATGAATATAAAATCTGCTAAAGGCGAAACCTTTGCAGAAAGTGTGCATTTTACGGATGCGAATTTTTTCGATTTATTTAATTTTCCGCTCATCAGTGGAACGCATGATCTTTCGGACCACAGCGGTGTTTTAATTACAGAACAAACAGCAAAAAAATATTTCGGGAATACAAATGCGGTTGGCAAAACATTAATTTTTTACGCAGGAGAATCGTATGCAATGCCACTTACCGTAAAAGGTGTGCTGAAGGATCTGCCTGTTAATTCAAGTATACAATTTAATCTTCTTACAAATTTTGATAATGACTTAAAAGAGGATGGCGCTAAGATTTCTGCTGATGACTGGAAATGGTTTGTGAACGCGGAATTTTTTAAGATACCCAATCCGGCTGATGTGCCTTTAATAGCTGCAGGCATGAATAAATATCTTCCTGTTCAAAACCAGGCAAGAGAAGATTGGAAAGTATCCGGATTCAAATTTATAAGCTTGCATGAGAACGCCAATGCACAGGATGGTTATATCAGTTCTAACGGGCTTCAGCACAGGCCTGATGATGCAGCAGCTTACGGTCCATTTATTTTCGGGTTTCTTATTTTTCTTTCTGCCTGTTTAAATTTTTCAAATACTACGGTTGCCCGTTCCAATTCAAGGCTGAAAGAAATAGGTATGCGCAAAGTAATGGGCAGCACTTATATGCAACTGATGGCGCAAATGCTGTTGGAATGCGCATTTATAATTTTGTTTGCGATTGCTTTATCTGCATTGCTTAATACCTGGTGGCTTCCTGCCTTCAATAAAATGTTTGTGTTTGTTGATGTGCAGGCAAATTATTTTCACGATCCGCAAC
>JBDTSD010000311.1:0-3831 GCA_039931355.1 Ginsengibacter sp. | reverse complement strand
ATAATGATAACCCTATCGCAAATACTTTCTACTTCCTGTAAAATATGTGATGAAAAAAGCACCGTTTTATTCTTACCCAGTTGCCTTATAACTTCTCTTATTTCTACGATTTGGTTAGGATCAAGCCCGCTCGTCGGTTCATCAAGAATAAGTACCTCGGGATCGTGGATCAGCGCTGCCGCGAGGCCAACTCTTTGTTTATAACCTTTGCTTAACTGCCCAATCTTTTTTTTACTTTCCGGGCGCAGGCCAGTAAGATCAATTACTTCTTCTATTCTTTTTTTTATGCTTGAGGTAATTTTATGAATGCCTGCAATAAACTCAAGATATTCTCTTACATACATTTCATAATAGAGTGGATTGCTTTCCGGTAAATAACCAATAAGCTTTTTTGCTTTTATGGGTTCTGTGTTTACGTTAACGTCATTTACAGAAGCGTCCCCGGAATCGGCTGAAAGATATCCCGTAACTATTTTCATAGTGGTTGATTTGCCGGCGCCGTTTGGGCCAAGAAATCCCACTATCTCATTATTATTTACCTGGAAGGATATGTTATCAATTGCCTTTTGTGTTCCATAAGTTTTTGTAAGATTGGAAATAACAATTGACATGGAGCCTAATTAAATTCTTTATAAAAAGACTGAAGAGGAAACATCTTTACTTCGATCCCCCATTCTCTTGTTTAGGGGGCCTGTTCCGGTTATTATTCGGCCTTGGGCCTCTGGGTTTCCCCTGCGGCGGCCTTTGCTGCTGTTGCTGAGGTGGCCTTTGTTGCTGCTGTTGAGGCGACCTGTTATTATTTTTACGCGGGCCTTCATTTCTGTGCCTGCGGGAATTTTTTTCAAGCGATTTTAAGGTAATGTGCCCAACTACGTCTACAAACTCAGGCTCAACTTCTTTCATTTTACCACTCACAATTTCTACAGTCTCCAACGTATCCGGCTTAATTCCCTTTTTATTTTGTTCCTGGATCTTCTTTACGTTTTCTATTGATAAAGGATAATGCTTGGTGCTATCCGGCATAGAATACCACATTAGGTTGCGGAAAATATCTTTTTTAATAAGAAAAGCGCGTCCTTTCGCTACTTCAATTACTTCTGCATCTTCAGGAAAAAATTGCAACGCATCAAGGTAAGTATCCAGTTCATAATTAAGGCAGCACTTTAGTCGTCCGCATTGGCCGCTTAATTTTGTTTGATTAATACTTAAATTTTGATACCGGGCGGCATTTGTATTTACACTTTTGAAATCAGTAAGCCACGTACTGCAACAAAGTTCCCGGCCGCAACTGCCTATTCCGCCTACTTTTCCTGCTTCCTGGCGTGCACCTATCTGTTTCATTTCCACCTTCACTTTAAACTCAGAAGCATATACTCTTATAAGCTCACGAAAATCTACCCTTTCATCGGCTATGTAAAAAAAAGTGGCCTTCCTGCTATCGGCCTGTATTTCCACTTCCGCCATTTTAAGATCAACATTCAACTGCCTTGCAATGGCTCTGCTCCTGATTAGCACTTCATGCTCGCGGGCTTTTGTTTCTTTCCATTTTATAATGTCATTATCCGTAGCCAGCCTGAGTATTCTTTTAAAATCAGGATTGTCTTCTTTTAAACCATGTTTTTTTAGCTGTAGCCTTACTAATTCACCCGTGATACTTACGGTGCCTACGTCAAAGCCACTCACACCTTCCACCGCTATTATATCTCCTTTCTCAAAATATTGCAAAGCGCTATTTCTAAAAAAATCTTTACGGCTTCCCTGGTTAAAGGAAACTTCTATAATGCGGCAGTTACTTTCGGGATCGCTAAAAGGAAGATTGGCCAGCCAATCATGTACATTCATGCGGTTACAACCGCCCGTGCTGCAACCTCCGTTACTTTTGCACCCTCCGGGTTTTCCTGTACTACAACTGGTACAACTCATATAGTTGATTAAAAAATTGAATTAAAAAAAGATTTGTTAGTGAAAGATGAATGAGAACAATCCGCAGATTAGCCTAAGCATTGGAGCCTTGTGATTTATATAATTCTACTTATATCTGAGAAATACTACTAAAGCTATTTGTAAAACTATAAAATTCTAATGGCCGGTAAAAAGTGAAATGCTATAGCTGAAAATATTAGAGTCCAATCGGTTTAAACATCTGCATCTTATTCATTTTCCTCAACTTACCAAAATTAACGAATTATCTTTGAAAATATGATACAGGCGGATGGACAGGGCATGAAACAGCATTTTGGCATGTGCATTTCGCTCAATATAAAAAGTGGCTTTATCTAGTTCGTTTATGATAGCTTCCTGGGCTTCCGGGGTGCACATTTTATTAAGCCTGTTGGCAAAATCCTTTTCATTATCGGCTATATGCTGATGCGCGGGGTTGTCAACAATAAACCGCAATCGGATGGCCTGCTCCAGCAAATGAATAAAATATCTTAAAAACTGTTTTTGCTTTTCCCTGCCCAGCTTGCTCACCACATCAATCCATTTTACCTGGACTGCCGGGCCGCCCTTTAAAATTGCATTCAGCCAATCTCTTGTAAGCCCCTGCCAATCCTCTTCAGTATGTTGCAACAATTGTATGGCCTCCCTGTAATTTCCTTCACACACCGCCGCTATCTGCGCAGCAATTTCAGGCGTTGCTTTGGAAGTACTTATTAAGGTAGTTTCTATTTCTGCATTCGAAAGGAGAGGAATTTTAATAAGCTGCGTTCTTGATAAAATGGTTTGTAGAATTGCATTTTCATCTTCCGCTACAAAAATGAAAAGCGTATCAGGCGGCGGCTCTTCAATAAGTTTAAGCAATTTATTACCTTCTTTTCCCAGCAGCTCCGGCATCCACATTATTAAAATCTTATACTTACTTTCAAATGCTTTGAGACTGAGCTTATGATTGATTTCGTTACACTCCCGGGCAGTTATATTTCCCTGTTTGTTTTCTGCTCCCAAAAACTGTAGCCAGTCATATACATTGTCATAAGGTGAGGAAGAAATAAATTCTCTCCACTCTGACATATAATCATCGCTGATTGGCGGGGTGCCGGTTTTCTTTGGAATTACCGGAAAGGAAAAGTGTATATCCGGGTGGGTATATTTTTCAGCTTTTATGCAGGCAGGACAAATACCGCATGAATCAAAAGCGGGAATATCTTTTTCAATATTTTCTACCGGATCTTTTTCAGCAGGAGCCGCAAACATATCAAGCGTGGCAACTTCCGCAGGCTGTTCATTCTTTGCTGAATTGCAAACAATGTATTGGGCAAATGCTAGCGCCAGCGACAAAGCTCCGCTTCCTTCCTTTCCTAAAAATAATAAAGCATGGCTAAGCCTGTTGTTGAGCACAAGATCAACAAGGTGTTTTTTTGTTTCTTCCTGCCCTATTACATTTTGAAACTGCATAAAATTATTTGGCCACTTTTAAATGAACGCTCAGGTAAAAGTGGCCGGAAATTAATAAAATATTTGTTTTGAAATTTACTTTAAATATGCAAGGATCTCATCGCTCATTGGAGTTACCTTACTGTCGAATTTTGTCAATAAAACTCCATTTTCGTCTAAAAGAAATTTTGTAAAGTTCCATTTTATCTCAGCATCCATTACACCGTTTTCTGTTTTATTAGTCAGCCATTTGAATAAAGGCGCTATGTCATCTCCTTTTACAGAAACCTTTGCCGCCATGGGGAAGGTGACGCCATAATTCTGTTCGCAAAACTCTTTTATATCTGCATTAGAACCGGGCTCCTGGCCACCGAAATTATTTGCAGGAAAACCAACGATTACAAGCTTGCTGCTATACTCTTTATAAAGTTGTTCGAGTTCTTTGTATTGAGGTGT
>JBDTSD010000310.1:0-3835 GCA_039931355.1 Ginsengibacter sp. | reverse complement strand
ATTGAAGCTGCTATATCAGAAGTTGAAAAATCCTTAAAAGCAATAAATGAATTTGAGAAACTAATTGTTACCAAAAAAGATTTGGATGACTTCAAAGATGCTGTTGACGAGCTTTCAAGGCGTTCAGATGAATTTGAAAAAGCAAAACGGGAAGTAGAGTTGCATTATAAGGGAACGAACATCAGGAAGGACTGTGATGATTTAAGCCAGCAGTTTAATATGTACAATGATGCTATTCAAAAAAGCGAAACGAAGATAACCTCTTACAAAAAGAGAGTTGAAGAATTGAGTAAGCAACAACTTAAAATTGAATCATCTTTGGGAACAGTGCTTTTATCCTTTGGGTACCAGGAAATTTTATCAGCCTTTGCAGATGTCTTACCTGATGCAGAATTTAATAATCTAAAACTACAGTCAGCAGACCTTGAAGGAAATATTAAAAGTATAAGAGCGCTTATCCGGCGTGCCAATGAAACAAAGCAGCAACTTCTTTTAAATGATGATACTGCTAAATCAAAAGAGCAGTTATTGGAAGAGTTAAATGCGACACATCAACAATTAGAAAAAGAAAAACAAAATCTTAGCGAACACCAGGCGCAAAAAAAAGGAAATGAAATAAGAAAAAATAGAATAGCCAAACTAACGGAACAAGTCAATGAAACACGTCAAGCCAATCTTAAGTGGGAACTGCTTTGTAAATACATCGGTGATGCCCAGGGAAAAGGCTTTAGCACTTTCGCACAGGGCTTAACATTAAGAAAGTTGATTGCTCTTGCCAATGAAAGACTGCGAAGCCTTAACGACAGATATTTACTTGATATTCCTTTCGAAGAAGAGGATGATGATCTTATAATAATAGATACTTACCTCGGTGAAGAGCGGAGATCTGTTCGAACATTATCAGGTGGTGAAACATTTATCGTTAGCCTTGCTCTCGCATTGGCTTTATCTGACCTGGCATCAAAAAATGTAAGGATCGAAAGCTTATTCATTGATGAAGGTTTTGGCAGTCTTGATCCCGAGGCTTTGGATGTAGCTATCTCAACACTCGAACAGCTACAGGTAGAGAGTAATAAAACAATCGGCATAATATCGCATGTAGATTCTCTGAAAGAAAGAATTGAAACGCAAATTCAATTGGAGAAGAACAGCAGTGGCTTTAGTAAAATAATCATAAGGTAAAACCTTGCGTCAATAAAAAAATCCTTCATCTTTTTTAAATGAAGGATTTATTGTGCGGCAAAGGAGATTCGAACTCCCACACCCTTTCGGGCGCTACCACCTCAAAGTAGTGCGTCTACCAATTTCGCCATCGCCGCATTTAGTAGTTTTCAATGTAAAATATTTAACTCTTCCGAAAATTACTTTGGGCTGCAAATTTAATTAAAAGAGTGCTATTAAGAGTTAAGCATTTAATATAATTCTGAAAGTAGTTCCCTTTCCTGTTTCCGAAGATTTTACATAAAGTTGTCCTTTGTGGTATTTTTCAACTATTCTTTTTGAAAGCGAAAGCCCGAGCCCCCATCCTCTCTTTTTTGTGGTAAAACCCGGTTTAAAAACCTTTGCAATATTTTGCTTACTAATGCCTTTGCCGGAATCGATAACATCAATAACTACATGACCGGGCCGCTCATTTATTTTTACCGAAATTGAGCCCTTTCCTTCCAAAGCATCTAATGCATTCTTCAAAAGATTTTCAATTACCCAGTCAAAAAGCGGCCCTGAAATTTTTGCAATAACCGGCTTATTTTCCGGCGCTTCTATGGTAAAGTTTACTTTATCCGGCGCACGTCTTTTTATATATCCTACCATTTTTTCCACCTGGTCTGTTATATTGTATTCTTCCAGTTTGGGCGTGCTTCCTATTTTTCCAAAACGATCGCTTATAAGCTTCAACCTTTTTACATCTTTCTCCATTTCTGTGGGGATAGATAAGTTTCCGTTAACCTCTTTGAGCATTTCCACCCAGCCCTCTAGCGATGAAATCGGCGTGCCCAATTGGTGGGCTGTTTCCTTTGCCATGCCTGCCCACACCTGGTTTTGCGTTGATTTATTTCTGGTAGAAATCGCATAAAGAGTAATAAAAATGAATAGCGCGACAATAAGCAATTGCACCAAAGGGTAATATTTCACCTGCTTTAATAGCACTGAATCGCCGTAATAATATTTGTCAGCAACATAAGGCTCTTTGCTTAAGATCAATAAAATCGGGGGGTGGGCAGATTTAAATTCTGCCAACTTTTTTTTGATATAATTTTTTGATGATCTTATCCCGGCAGAATCCAAATTTCTCGTATCAATAATGCTGTCCTCCTCGTTGGTTTGTATAATCGGGATATCAGCATTTTGCTGTTGTATCTGGCTGGCCAGCGCCAGGTCTGCGTTTTCAGGAGATGATGCAATAAATTTATTAGCTTCTACCCACTGGCTTATTTTTTCCCGCTCTTCTGATTCTATTTTTTTAGCTAAAAGATTCGAGTAAAAAATAGTACCGGAAACAATTGCTACAGCAAGTAATGCAAGCCCTGTTCGTAAATTTATTAATTGCCTCAGCATGAATATGATTGTGTTCAAATCTAAAATCTATTTCCGATAATTATCGGAACCGCATGATAAAATCTTTTATGTTTGTGATAATCTTAAAACCATAATCCTTGCAATCATTGCCATCTGTAGCGATCGTAATACTTAACTGGAACGGGAAGCATTTTCTTGAAAAATTTCTTCCCTCAGTATTAGCTACTAATTATGATAATCTTGCGGTGATAGTTGCTGACAATGCTTCCACAGATGATTCCATTTCTTTTTTGCGCAAATATTTTCCTGCTATAAGATTGTTGATAAGCGATGCCAATGAAGGTTTTTCCAAAGGCTATAATTCAGCACTCAATAAGGTTACAGCCGATTATTATATTTTACTAAACAGTGATGTTGAAGTTACGGCGGGTTGGGTTATGCCAATAATTACATTAATGGAATCAGATAAAACAATAGCTGCCTGTCAGCCAAAAATTTTATCATACAACAATAAAAAACAATTTGAATATGCGGGCGCTTCCGGTGGGTTTATTGATTACCTCGGGTATCCATTTACACGTGGCAGAATATTTGAAACCTGTGAAGTTGACGCAGGACAATACAATTCCGCTAGACCAATTTTTTGGGCGACTGGCGCCGCGTTATTTGTAAGAGCTAATGTTTTTATGGAGATGAATGGCTTCGATGAATTCTTTTTTGCTCACCAGGAAGAGATTGATTTGTGCTGGAGAATGCAAAGAGCAGGATATAAAATTTATGTTGAGCCTTCATCAGAAGTGTATCATGTAGGAGGTGGTACTTTACCCATGGGAGACAGGAAAAAAGTTTTTTTAAACTTCAGGAACAACCTGGTGATGATGACAAAAAATCTGCCGTTAAGCGAGTCGTTATGGAAGATTCCACTAAGAATTTTTCTTGATATAATTGCTGCATACCGGTCACTGGTAGATGCTAACTTCAGTACGTTCATCTCGATTGCCAGTGCACACATGCATTATATACAATGGCTATTTACAGGTAAGCGTGGGAGGAAATTACCAAAAATAAAAATGACTAAGCTGCCGGGTGTTTATGACGGAAGTATCGCCTGGAAATATTTTGTAAAAAGTAAAAAAACTTTTTCTGAAATTGTAATCAGCAAAAAATGATTTTTAAGCTCAATGATTTATTTTTGCCCTGCAAAAGAATAATATATGGAACACGAAGAAGTATCAGATGGCCTGGATAAGGATATAGCTCATAATTGGGTATCCTCTTCACGTTTTCTTTTTTATTGCCAGCTCATAATATTTGCAGC
>JBDTSD010000309.1:0-3884 GCA_039931355.1 Ginsengibacter sp. | reverse complement strand
ATTCCCTGAATTCAATACAGCAGCTAATTTTAGCGGGCGATGAAAAAGCTGCCACGCTTTATTTATCAAAATTTTCACGCCTGTTACGCTCTGTATTGTCACATAGCGATAAAGAAAAAGTATCGTTGAAAGAAGAGCTCGAAATGCTGCGGCTTTATGTTGAACTTGAATCGCTTCGCTTTAAGGAATCTTTCAATTATGAAATAATATGTGATGAAAGTATAGACGCTGATGAAATAAAGATTCCAACTTTATTGATACAACCTTTTGTTGAAAATGCTATCTGGCATGGCTTACTACACAAAGAAGGATCGCGTTCACTCTGTGTAAAATTGAGTGAAGATTCTGCTGAAAATATTTTATGTACCGTGCTGGATAATGGCATCGGAAGGGAAGCATCGAAACAAATGAATACGCACAACACGCACACAAGTAAAGGCATTGCAGTAGCTGAGGAAAGATTAAAAACTTATAATAGCCAGCATCTTCTTAAGAGTAGTGTTTTGATAGAAGATCTGTTGGATATAAATGGAAATTCAACAGGAACAAAGGTGACTATGACATTGCCTTTATTAAATTAACCACGATGCTAAAAGTATTACTTATAGATGATGAGGAAAGAGCCACTGACTCTTTGCAACGGATGATAGAAAAATTTATCCCGGAGATAGAATATGTAAAAGCGTGTAATGATGCCCGTAAGGCTGCTGAACTGATACATGCTATTCAGCCGGGATTAATTTTCCTTGACATAAGAATGCCGCATTTAACAGGCTTTGATGTATTAAAAAGCATGCATGATAAAAACTTCAAAGTAATCTTCACTACCGCTTACGATGAATATGCAATACAAGCCATTCGCTTTAGTGCATTTGATTACCTGCTAAAGCCGATAGATGCTGAGGAACTCATACTTGCTGTTTCAAGGTTCATCCATTCAAAACAACCTCAGCCATACCAGCAGGAGCTATTACAAAATATTGCGGTGAACATGCAGTTGCAAGGCAACAATCAATTCAGGCTCGCATTATCTTTAAGGGAGGGTGTGCAATTTTTGATGCCCCACGAAATTATTAGATGTGAAGCGCATGGCAACTACACAAAGTTTTATGTAATTGACAATAAGCAATACTTTATATCAAAAACCCTGGGAGACTATGATGAATTGCTAAGTGCTTACGGTTTCGTTCGCACCCACAAATCACACCTGGTAAATAAAAATTTTGTTTCATTCGTTGACCATAGCGGCTTTCTTGTTTTAAAAGATTCGCATAAGGTAGAAATCTCGCGGAGAAGAAAAGAGGAAGTGATGGAGGCGCTAAAGAATAATTGATGAAACCAACTCTACAGCGGCCTACAAACTTTATTACCTCGCTTTAGACCTCCCCTCATAGCAATCTTTTGGACAATTCTTCTCCAAAGGGAAAAGGCCAAAGTGATTAATTTGGGTTAAGATGAGGGGCAGTATTAAACTACCTTATCCCAAACTCACGTTATTTTATTGATTCAAGAAAAATTTTCTACAAATGACAAGATGGATATTGTTTAACCAAAATGTCGTATATTTGAGGAAAATTAAAAAGAAATGAGTAATTCAACAAAAGGTAGACACTACGCATTCAAAGAAGAATCACTACCAGTTCTTGAAGAAGCCGCTCTTCAGTATGAAACTCTCCGCGTGATATTAGGTGGCAATAAATCAGTAAAAAAATCACTATCAGGAGATTTTGATTTGATCGCACTTTCCCGAACAGGGTTAAAAAAATCTACCTTAAAATCACTTGCGGAATATCTTGGTATTACCATGGAAACAATGAGTAGCCTGCTTCATTCTTCTCATCGCAATATTCAAAGAAAGGATGACGATGAATTGCTTGACACCTTAAAAACTGAAAAAGTACTTGAACTGGCAGCGTTTGCCCAGCGGGGCATTAATGTTATAGGCGATAAAGAATCTTTTATAGAATGGTTGCAAAGCCCCCTTGTGTCACTCGGTAATAAAACACCCCTTCATTTTTTAGATACTTCATTTGGCATCCAGATGGTCACTAAATTATTGGGCCGTTTGGAACAAGGCGTCTACTCTTAAAAATCTCACCAGTTTGCATGGAAGTATTCCGTATAACACAAGAACAGTTTGCTGATGATCTCACAGGCAATGGGGCCAGGCTTTTCGGTGGCCGGTGGAACACTGAAGGCCTTTTCGCGCTGTATGCTTCCTCATCACGGTCGCTGGCATTACTTGAAACCCTTGCTCACACTCCAGCGAAAATGCTAAGTACAAGGGGGTATAGCCTTATCACCATATTTGTACCGGACAGCGCATCAATACAAGAGATTTTATTTTCGCACCTGGCTACCGGTTGGGATGTACCAGATACCAGGCCTCTAACAAAGCAACTCGGCGATAAATTTCTCAGGGCAGAAAAAAAATTGCTGCTCTCTGTACCCAGTGTATTGATGCCGGAAGAAATTAACTACGTTTTAAATCCCCTGCATACTGATATGAAAAAAATTAAAATCACCAATAAGAGAAGAATAAATTTTGATAGGCGCGTAGATGTACATGTGTAAGCCGTATCTTTTCAAGGGCGGCTTATTTGCTGCACCAAACGTTCCAAACCTTACAAGCCTTTGCTTATTAAAACCGGAACATTAAAGTTTTACAATCTTTTCATAATAGACTTCATTTTCTGCGGCATCTGCAATTTGTAAAAAATAAATGCCCGGATGTAAATCCTTTACATTAAAGAAAACTCCGTTTTGCAATCGCAACAATCCAAAGTCTTTTACTTTTTGCCCTATGGAATTGAATAGTGCAGCAGAAATATTCCATCTACGAATTTGTGTCTTGACAAAAATTTTATTTCTTGCAGGATTGGGGTATATAGAAAAGATATTATTCCTATGATTTTCAACAGTTATTTTTATGATATCTGAATAAATATTCTTCCTGTTTACATCATTCATTTTGATACGGTAAAAAATATAACCCTCATGCTGAACATTGTGAGAATATCTATAAGTGCGTGAATCATTTTCCTCCACCTCAAATTCATTTTGATTGACGAGGCCAATAGAGTTAAAATTATTTCCATCATAACTATAGGTTATTTCAAAATCCTTTATTGAATTATCCTTTGTCACTTTCCACGTAAGCTCAACACCTGAATTTTTATTTATGGCGTTAAAAGAAATAAATCGCAACGGCAGCGTTACGTTCGCGGAATTCAGGTAAAAGCTCGAAAAAGAAGGAGTTGAAAACTCCACATAATGATCGGTTCCGTAATCTGAATAAGCGTCCGGGACAATAACAGAGGCGGTACCGCTAAACGCAGGCTGGCAGGTTATATTTGTTTTAGTAACGTTTAAGCTATTAATAGAAATCACAGATGGATCTGCTGCCTGAAGCGCAGTGAATTCATTGTTTGCAAAATACATGCGAACCCTCGCTGATCCGTTATTTGAGGGCTCGATCGAAATATTCCTGTCAAGGTAATATTTACCATTCGTATTTCTCACCGTACCGGTCGTATTTGCATACAAAAAAGAATTAGTTGTATTAAGACTATTTCCATCAGCATTTATTTCCGCCATTATATTTCCCAATGCATCAAATAACGGAACCCACATATAACGGTTTAGATTAGCCGTATTTATGCTAACATTATCAGCGGCAATACAATTTCCTCCAGGAGAAACCGGCGGAAGAACAGAATGATCCCATGCGCAAATTGCAAATGGACCGGAGTTATTGGTAAACTTCCCCAGCACTCTTACATAAATTATTTCTCCGGGAGCACGCCCGGATAATGAAATTCTTGAGTGAAGAGTTGATGGAGTTGTTTCCGGGTTTCCATCATCATCGCATGTTATCAATGACA
>JBDTSD010000308.1:0-3885 GCA_039931355.1 Ginsengibacter sp. | reverse complement strand
TTGTGAGGTCGCTCTTCCATTCGCTCACTTTATTTTCATCTTTATAAAATGCATTCGCATACGGATCAAGATGAATACATTTTACCTGGCGGTTTATTACGCCTTCTACCAATTGCTGTAAATGTTCATCACTTTTTACAAGAGAAAGATAAGGCCACACCTGTGCTGTGCTATCCCGAAGCCACATGGCATCAATATCACCGGTGATCACATACGTATCAGGTTTGCCATCAATCATTTCAAAATCAACAGTAGTATCTAATGTATTCGGGAAACAATTTTCAAAAAGCCATGCAAGCTCAGGATCGGCAATTTGTTTTTTTATTTTTAAAATAGTTTCATCAACTGCTTTGCTTGTAAATTTTCTATCGGCCAAAGGCGGCCTTTTGCTTAAAAAATCTTTTTTATCAAAAGCCAATGCTCCCGAAGGTTTTAGTAATATCCCTGCTGTAAGAATTCCCGATGCCTGAAGAAACTGCCTGCGATTGTCCATAGATTATTTTTTAGCTTAGAAACATGCAATTTTGTTTTTTTTAATTACTGCTACCAAAAGCCTCAATCAGAAACTTTGATTACCCATACGTAGTCAGTTGCAGATTTCAAAGAAGCCGAAATTTTTATATCCACCGCGTTGTCTTGCCGCTTCCACGAAAGTTTAGATTTACTTCCTAATAATTGCAGTCTTGTATTTTTAGTAAATGCCATTTTTGTTAGCAGCAATTCATCCTTCGGGAAATCGAAAAGAAAAATATATTTTGTTTTGCCATCCTTGCTTTGTGTATAGCGTATATTTTCTCCTTCGCCGAATACCGAAAACATACGGCTGCCGTAAATTGCCTCGCCGTTTGTTTTGATCCAGGCGCCTATTTCTTTCAAACGCCGGTAAGCCACCGGATCCAGTTCACCATCAGGGCCGGGACCGATGTTCAATAAATAGTTGCCGCCTTTACTTACAATGTCAACCAATTTTTTAATAAGCTCATCAGCCGGTTTATATACATCATTAGGTACATAGCTCCAGCTATTGCCCATTGTCATGCAGGTTTCCCAGGGATAAGGCAAGCCTGTATCGGGTATGTGCTGTTCGGGAGTAAGGTAATTTTGTTGTTCACCGGGCACTGCTCTATCGACCACTATTATTTTTGGTTGCTTTGCCCGCACCTCTTTCACCAGGCGAGGCATATCAATATCCTGGCTTTGCGGATTTCGGGCCCAGCGGCTGCCGTCATATTTCTCCAGCAATTCGGCTTTTACTTCTTCATCAGTTTTCTTACGCACCCAGCCGCCATCGAGCCAAAGAATATCAACCTTTCCATAATCACTCACTAATTCATTTAGCTGGTTGTGGGTGTAGTCAGTAAATTTTTTCCATTGCTCCGGGTATTTCTCTATCGCATAATTGGCATTGCGATCACTGGCCGGAAATTTTTTCCACCAATAATAATCGCTGTGCCAATCCGGCTTTGAAAAATAGGCGCCTATCCAAAAATTATCTTTACGAAAAGCATTGAATATTTCTTTGGTCACATTGGTACGAGGGTTTGTTGAAAAAGGGCAATCTTTATCAGTGATTTTATAGTCTGTGTATTTGCTATCGAACATACAAAAACCATCATGGTGTTTCGTGGTGAACACCATATATTTCATCCCCGCATCTTTTGCTGCAGCCGCCCATTTCTCCGGGTTAAATTTTACAGGATTGAAAGTAGTTTTAAGGTTCGTATATTTTTTTACATACTCATTATAATTATCATCCGATTCTCCTTTTTTTCTTGCGCCGGTAGCCCATCCCAAGTCTTCCGGGCAGATGCTCCAGCTTTCAACAATGCCCCATTGGCTATAAGCGCCCCAGTGCATTAGTAAGCCAAACTTCAGGTCTTTCCATTCTTCAAGCCTATGCTGAATGGCGGTATCAGGATCGGGATAATATTCCTGGTGATCTTGCGCTGAAAGATTAACAGGAGAAGAAAAAATAAAAGCAAATGCAAGAGCAAGTGCACAAATAAAAGATTGTGGGTTTAAATATTTTTTCATTGAATAGTTTTTGGAATTATTTTTTTGATGATTGTTGAGTATGCATTTTATTTATCGTTGCAAAAAAATTAGTAGTAGCCATTACTTATTTTATTATAATCCTTTAATGCTATGGCTCCAAAATGTTTCCCACTTACTGATTTGGGATTTCATATAATTTCAATGGCGCATTATTCACTGCAACAACTAAATAGCGTTTGTTGCCGCTGCTTTTTATAACCCGCACATTTCTTACATCACCGGATAAATACAACCCGCTTTGATATGGCTCTTCAGCAATAATTTCTTTTGATTTGTTATTTAATATCAATCCCATTGATGCATCGGAATGGCCCAATTGCACACGATAAGGATAAAAATTTCCAGCGAGTAAAAGCTTGTCATCGGCAATGCGTTCAATACTACTTACTCTTGAGAATTGCGCTTCTTTTGGAAGATCTTTTTTTGAAAAATGATTATTGCCATCATTAAAGAAAATCGCAGACTGCTGTGTATTGCAAAATAATTTCTTGGAGGACTTCAACTGATCTTCACTCAGTATATCTTTTATGGTTGCATTTCCATAATCCTTGTAACGGACAAATTTCTTTTTCAATGGCTGTATGGCATCCAGCAGTTCATCCCTTGAGGCCATTGGATAAGATGTATCGCCAATGTAATAGCACATTAGCGGATCAATAATTCCATTACCATTATAGTCATTGTAATAAAGTGTTACCGGCTTATCGTGAGAAGATTTGTATTGTGTGTTTGTGCCGCAATTGCCGGCTACGATATCTGCATTGCCATCATGATCTATATCTTGAATGTGTAATGCTGCCCACATACCATTCGAGTTTTCAAGCCCTGCGTCTTTAGATACATCTATGAACTTTCCGGAAGAATATTTGAATATTTCCACCGGCATAAAATCGCCGGCAATCACCAGTTGTAATTCTTTTGAATTTTTTTCAGACATCCATATTGCGGCGCTTATCATTCCTGGGTTCATTAAATCCGGTGCTATTTCCTGCGTTACATCTGTGAATTTTGCAACGCCATTTTTAGAATCATTTCTTAGCATATAACTTCTTGAAGGCAACGGAAAAGAGCCGGGTACAGTCTTTCCGCCAACGAAAATATCTATGTCACCATCACCGTCATAATCACCAAGAGCAATCGCGAGTTTACTTGAAAGCATGGGAGGTAATGCATTCGTCGCTCTGGAAAAATTCCCTTTACCATCATTGATGTACAGCCTGTCCTGGTATTCAGGGGAGCCATCGGTATATTCATTACCACCACTCACGACATACAGATCAACATGTCCGTCGCCGTTAGCATCAAAGAAAATGGCACTTACATCTTCACTTTCTTTATCTTTTTCTATGGCAGGCTGGCTGGTCTTCTTAAAAGTTCCATCACTTTTTTGTATATAAACAACCGAAGCCTGGCTGATGGCACCTCCGGCAAAAAAATCATCAAGGCCATCTTTATTTATATCTGACACAGTTAGTGCGGGGCCGTATTTTGAAAGTTGCCAGGGCAATAAAGTTTCGTCTTTGAAATCAATAAAATCATTTTCTTTATGAACAAAATTTATCCCGGATTGAGCTGTGATATCTTTGTAATAAGTTTTATTCTTTTTCTGTGGGTCGCTTGCCTTTACTATATTTTGTTCTGTATTTTCATCAATCTTTACAATTTCATTTGCAGCAATATCTCTATGAACAGATTCATTTCCATCTGGCCATATTATTTTTAATGAATCTATTTTTTGTATGCTTCCCAATCCAAAATGCAACATAGAAGTAACTGTACTTTGAAAACCGCGCACCCGGCTTTTTTCAAGAAATTGCACATTCCCATTTG
>JBDTSD010000307.1:0-3886 GCA_039931355.1 Ginsengibacter sp. | reverse complement strand
TGTGTTTTAAATAATCTATTAAGCGGCGGCAAATAAATAATCGCCATTTGCAAAATAAAATTGCATAAGAAAGTAATGATAAGGGTCCGGTTGGAGAACAAACCAAGCTTCCAGATAGTAGTATTTTCTGACCGTGCCGCCAGTGAATAAAACAGTTGCCCCACACATAAAACCGTAAACACCATGGTTTGCCAATGAGCGTCTTTTATAAATACTGCATATGCCTGCGTGCTGATAGTGAGGGCTGCGAGCAAACTGCCCACCCATAAAACATGAATACCAAGGCCATTCGAAAAAATATTTTCTCCCGGCTTTCGCGGAGGCCGGTGCATAATATTTTTTTCCGCTTGCTCCGTAGCCAGCGCTAATCCAGGCAGACCATCTGTTACAAGATTGATCCATAAAATATGAATAGGCAACAAGGGAACGGGCAAGCCGAAAAAAGGTGCGATTAAAATGGTGAGTATTTCCGCCGTGTTTCCTGTAAGCACATAGCGGATAAATTTCCTGATGTTATCGTAAATTCTCCGGCCTTCTTTTATAGCTTTTACTATCGTGGCAAAATTGTCGTCGAGCAAAATCATATCAGCTGCCTCTTTGGACACATCGGTTCCGTTGATGCCCATAGCCACGCCTATATCAGCATGCTTCAATGCCGGAGCGTCATTCACGCCGTCGCCGGTCATGGCAACATATTCGCCTTTGCCCTGCAAGGCTTTCACAATTCGCAATTTTTGCTCTGGTGATACTCTTGCATATACTTTAATGTGATAGACCATTTCATTCAATTCATCTGCTGTAATTTCATTCAATTCAAGGCCGGTAATAATTTTGTCTTCTTTACTTTCAATAATTCCAAGCCTTTTCGCTATGGTGCCCGCGGTGATAGGATGATCTCCTGTAATCATCACCGGTTTTATGCCAGCCGTTTTACATTGCAGCACCGCTTGTTTGGCCTCTTCGCGTGGAGGGTCAATAATGCCGGCCACTCCAATAAATTGTAAATTCTTTTCAATGGCCGAAGGCACGAGCTTGCCGGGCAATGAATCCAGCTCTCTTGTTGCAAAACCTATCACCCGTAAACCTTCATTCAGCATGTTATTAACAGTATCTTCCCAGGACGCAATATCAGTATCCGCTTCTACTTTCTTTATCAGCACGTCCGTTGCTCCCTTCACGATCACCATGTATCGCCCGTTGTGCCGGTGGATGGTTGTCATACATTTTCGTTTGGAGTCAAAAGGCAGCTCTGCCACACGTGGGAAATCTTTTTCGATTTCGTTCCTCTTAAATTGATGACTTACTGCAAATTCATTCAACGCCTTTTCTGTAGAATCGCCCATGCGGTTATCGTCTTCATCATGGTGAACATTGTTATTGAGGGCGATGGCCTGCATTAAAATTTTATAATCATCATTGGCAGAAAATTTTTCTTCGAAATCATTACCGACAAAACCTTTTCCTGCAAATTTTTCAACCCTCATTTCATTTAGGGTAAGCGTTCCCGTTTTATCTGTACAGATATAGCTCACGGAACCAAGTGTTTCAACGGCAGGCAGCTTTCTTACCAGCGCATGTTTTTTCACCATCTTTTTTGCTCCGATCGCAAGGGCAATAGTCACCACGGCGGGTAGCGCCTCAGGTATGGCGGCCACGGCAAGTGACAACGTTGTAAGCAACATTACAACGGGGTTTTGGCCACGCAGGTAGCCGGCAACAAAAACGATTGCACAGATAACGAAAATGATATAGGCAAGGTGACGGGCGAATACCGCAAGCCTTTTCTGCAAAGGCGTTTGAACGCCTGGCTCCTGTAGCAAACCTGCAATCTTTCCAAACTCTGTTTTCATACCTGTAGCCACTACTATCCCCATACCATGCCCGTTGGTTACGGATGTTCCTTTAAAAGCGATATTGTAGTAATCACCGAGCGTAAGCCTGGCTGAGTGAAGGGCGCCGGTTTGTTTATCAACGGCTAACGACTCGCCTGTAAGCGCAGATTCATTTATTTTTAAGTCTACAACCTCCGATAAACGAATGTCGGCCGGAACTAAATTGCCGGCTCTTAATAATATTATATCACCTGGCACAAGGGAGGTAGATACTACTTTTGTTGTGATGTTATCCCGCATCACGACGGCATTGGTTAATGCCATTTTTTTCAATGCCTCGATTGCTTTCTCGGCACGGTATTCCTGCACAAAACCTATCGCAGCATTCAGCACCACAATAGCGATGATCACAATGGTGTCAGTGATATCGCCTAAAAAGCCGGAAACCAAAGCGGCTGCTATCAACACCAGGATCATGAAATCTTTAAACTGGGCAATAAACATCATCCACGCCGGTCTTTTTTTTCCGCTGACTATTTCGTTGGGGCCGTATGCCTCTAACCTGGCGATTGCTTCACCGGCAGATAATCCTTTCCCGGAGCTTTTTAGTTCCTGTAGTACGTCATCAATATTTTCGAGATGCCAGTTCATATACTCTTAACGATTACAGGGAATAGTTGCATAAAAATAGATGTATGGCCCCGTTCGTGATGATTGAATTCATTACCGCAAAATACCTTGATATTGTTTTTACATTTACCGGTATATGAAAAACATGCCCGGTACTGCGGAGACTAAAGTAGATTATAAAATGTACTAAAAGCACAAGAAATTACTGTATCTCTTAATTGGATTACCTTCAATTGTCTTTTTTAAGATCCAACGAGGCATGTTGAAGCGGCATTGACCCGGGAATTGATTTTTTTTCACAGCCCGGCTAAAACGTATAGCATGCTGAATGGTTGGCTAACGATCGTTTCTGCAACCTGCCAATAGGTTACTAATCATTTAATGATATGGGTTTAATCATTAGTGCGAAAAAAGAACAATAATATCCTTGTCTGAAAATGTATTTGATATTTTCTGATGCAGCCCAGGCAACAAGAAAAGCATAAAATTAACCAGGTAATTATGAAAAAATTTATAGTCGTTTTTGACGGATATAAGATGTCTAAAGCTTCCATGATGTATGCAATTGAAATTGCTCAGTCTGCAAATGCCCACCTGGTAGGTGTATTTTTAGATGAGTTTCTTTACCGGAGCTATAATTTTTATAAAACCATAACAAAATATAAGAAGTATGAAGAAGTAATGAAGGATTTAAACAACAAGGATAAAAAGAAGAGAGATGAAGCTGTTTTGCTATTTCAAAAAACATGTGAAAAATCCAAAATAAATTTTTCAATCCACAGGGATAAGAGTATTGCCATGCAGGAACTTAAACATGAAAGTATGTTTGCTGATCTTATAATAATTAACGAATATGAAACATTTGCTTATATAAAAGAAACACCCCCTACCAGCTTTGTGCGTGAGCTTTTGAAAGATGTTGAATGCCCGGTATTAGTTACTCCAGCCGCATACAAAACAATAGATAAAATCATATTGTTATACGACGGCAAACCGTATGCATTGCATAGTATCAAAATTTTTAGCTATCTATTTGATAACCTTCGGAATCTTCCAGTAGAAGTATTTACAGTAAAAGATGATAAAATGGAGGGTATGCATTTACCTGACAATAAACTAATGCGCGAGTTTATTAAACGACATTTCCCCCAGGCAAATTTCACTGTTACCAAAGGGGCTGCTGAATTTGAAATAGTAAAACACCTGAGAAGTTTAAGCGAAAACACATTGGTAGTGTTGGGCGCTTATCAAAGAAGTGATCTTTCACGATGGTTTAAAACAAGTATGGCAGATGTACTAATGAAAGAAACTGAAAAACCTCTATTTATGGCACATACAAAATGATTTTAAAAAGCTATTATGAAAAATATATTAGTTCCAACAGATTTTTCCTTATGCGCTGAAAAGGAAATAAATTTTGCTGT
>JBDTSD010000306.1:0-3891 GCA_039931355.1 Ginsengibacter sp. | reverse complement strand
CAATTTTGGCTAAAGCCATTGGCAACTATTTATTAATCCACGGCCTAAAGACCGTGGCAATTCAGCAGATGCAAATGCATATAATCAAAATATTCAAGCATGAAAATCATTGACGCACATCAGCACTTTTGGAAATTCGATCCTGTAAGAGATAGTTGGATAAATGACGATATGAAGATTATTCAAAAGGATTTTTTACCGACTGATCTTGAAGGCATCCTTAAGGAAAATGGCATAGATGGTTCCATCGTGGTGCAATCCGATCAGTCAGAAAATGAGAATGCATTTCAATTAAAGAATGCAGATCAATACGGCTTCATAAAGGGCGTTGTTGGCTGGGTTGACCTACAGGCAGCGAATATAGAAGATAAACTTGCGTACTATCAGGAATTCAAAAAATTAAAAGGATTCAGGCATGTGCTGCAGGGTGAAACGCAAAGGGATTATATGTTGCAGCCTGCATTTCAAAGAGGTATTGGCTTGCTGCATAAATATGGATTTACTTACGACCTTCTCATTCTTCCTGATCAATTGAAATATGCAGCGCAACTGGCTCATAATTTTCCGGGGCAAAATTTTGTGTTGGATCACATTGCCAAACCTGGTATAAAAAATAAAGAAATAAATGAATGGGAAAAAAATATAGCTACATTGGCTGCTTATGAAAATGTTTACTGCAAAATATCGGGAATGGTTACTGAAGCAGATTGGAAAAATTGGACAAAGGATGATTTTCAACCTTATCTTGATGTGGTGGTAAATGCATTCGGGACTAAAAGAATTATGTTCGGCTCTGATTGGCCTGTATGCCTTGTTGCGGCTTCGTACAAAAAAATGAAAGGAATAGTTGACGATTACTTTTCTTCCTTTTCGCAGGACGAGCAAGAAGACTTTTTTTGGCAAACAGCATCTAAATTCTACAATTTATAATTGAATCAATTTTGCATAATCCAGGGAATCGAATCTAATAATCATCGCCGGACTTAGCCGGTTTGCCTGCTGCTTTTTTAGATTTATCATCAACAGCTTTACCCGTTTTTTTATCAATTGTTTTTGGCATCACAGCTTTCGGTTGTTTATCATCAGGACTCTTTGCCGCGGCTTCTTTTGCGGGGGCAGTCTTATTAAAATCCTGTGTTATATTCACCGGGCCTATTACCTTTTTTTCAACAGGGGGAGGTGTCGTTTTTTTGTCTTTACCAAATTCCGATTCTACCGGCACATCTGGTTCTGAATAATCACCTGCGTCGCCATTTCCCTGGTCTTCTGTAAAATCGTTTCCTTCTCCCTTCTTTACAATTGCAGAAAAATTTTGATCAGCATAAATCGGGTCATTGTTAAGCTCTGCGGGTTTTTGAAATTCTGCGTTGGGATCTATGCCCAGCTTTTTATCAGCATATACTTTTTGCATAAAAAATGCCCACTCAGGCATAGCCAATTCATTACCACCGCCTGTATGTGAAACTCTTAAAAATGGATCATCGCAACCCACCCATGCACCAGCAAGAAGCTGTGGTGTATAACCCATAAACCATCCGTCTGTATTATCATTTGTAGTACCTGTTTTTCCACCCATTTCAGATTTTATTCCATACCGGTCTCTCATTGCATGGCCTGTACCAAAGTCCACTACGCCCTGCATCATCTTATACATCGTAAAGGCATCGGCTTCGCTTATGATCTGCTTCGATTCTGATTGGAAGCTTTCCAGCGTGTTGCCGTTTTTATCTTCAATCCTGCTGATGAAAATCGGTTCTGTATTAAAGCCCCTGTTGGGAAACATGGTATATGCCCTAAGCATTTCGATAAGCTGGATGTCGGCAGAGCCAAGCGCAATAGAAGGCACCACGGGAATCTTACTTTTAATGCCGCAAAGATGGGCAAACTCCGCAGTCTTCTTAGCGCCTATGCGGCTCATAAGATCCCACGCCGCAGCGTTCAACGACTTAGCAAGGCAATAAGCCATGGTGCCGCCACCGCCACCAATAGTTTTGTTTGCAAGTGTAATTGTCTTGCCTCCAATGTAACTCTCAGGATTGAGGCCAGCATCTGTAAGTGCAAGCGTATAAAGCAACGGCTTAAAGGTGGATCCCACCTGGCGATTAGTCGTTACATGATCATATTTAAACCAGTTGAAATCTATGCCGCCTACCCATGCTTTTATTTCGCCGGTCACAGGATCCATTGCCGCAAATGCCGTCTGCATCATTTGCTTGCTGTATTTTATGGAGTCAAGGGGCGTCATAACGGTGTCGGTTGAACGATTTGAATTCCAGGCAAAAATTTTCATCTTTACCGGCTCGTTAAAAGACTTTTTAATGTCTTCATCTTTCAGGCCTTCTTCTTTTAGATTTTTCCAGCGTTCACTTTCATGCATTGCCCTGTTTAGAATATCCTCGTGCCCCTTCCATACATTTTTGCCTAACTGGGAATTGAATTTTTTCTGCAAAATTACCATGTGCTTTATCATGGCCTCCTCGGCGTATAACTGCATTTTGGGATCAATGGTCGTATAGATTTTTAAGCCATCACGGTACATATCATAATTGTTACCAGTCACCGGATCCTTATGAGTTTTTGACCATGCATCCAGCGTTTTAGTAAGCACCGAGCGAAAATAAGGAGCTATGCCAAGGCTTTCATCCAGCTTTTTATACTTGATGCCGAGGGGTTCTTTCTTCAACGAGGCAGATTGTGCTTGCGGAATAACGTTGTTAGTGATCATACGGTCAATTACAAGATTTCTCCTGTCTGTTGCCGCCGCCGGATGCCTCACCGGATCGTACTGGCCAGGCCCACTCAACATACCTATAAGAAGGGCTGCTTCATCAATACTAAGGTCAGCGGGTTCTTTTTGAAAGTAAACCCGCGAAGCGTTCCTGATACCAAAAATATTCCCCCATGAAACCCGGTTGAGATACAATGCTATGATTTCCTGCTTGGTAAAATTCTTTTCAAGCTTAAGAGCAACTATCCATTCCTTCAATTTATCTGTACCTCTCTTCAATACATTACCACGGCCTTGTCCCAATATATTTTTCGCTAACTGCTGGGTGATTGTACTGCCTCCGCCTTCCTGTCCTAATCCTTTCACTGCCCTGCCAATCGCAATCATATCAATACCTGAATGGTCATAAAATCTTACATCTTCTGTAGAGATAAGCGCATCAATTACATGCGGGGAAATATCTTTATAATCAACAGACACGCGGTTCTCCGCATAAATTTTACCCATTAAAGTAGTACCATCATTTGCATAAATTTCTGAAGCAAGGTTTGCCTGCGGATTTTCCAGTTCCTGCAAAGAGGGCAACTTGCCAAATAATCCAAAGTTCACTGCGGTAAAAACAAGCATTACCATTAGCAGGCCGATGAAAACCATCATCCATAATATTTTTACACTTGGCCTTGTTCTTTGTTCTTTGCTTCTTTTTTTATTTTGCGGATTTTGTTTTTTGTTTTGCATTGTATTTTTTTTCTGCTTCCGTAAAGGATGTATAGAAATGATTTCCTAAAACTTGCCAGGATATTTTTTATTCAAAAGATCGAAATAGTTTTTCAGCTCTTTATTCTGTTTCAACAGTTCAAGATTTGTATTCGAGATAATAAAGAATGAATACTTATCTGCAGGCAACCACGACACTTCGTTCGGTGCATCTTTTTTTATACGATCTAAGAATTTGATTGCCTCATCGGCTGTTTCAAATTGTGTGAATACTAATAAAGTCCTGTCTTTATCAAGCGTATCTTTTGTTATCTGCAAATTAAGCAAACGGAACTTCTCAAGATCATAACGGCTAAAAGCATTCTTTGCCTCGCTGCTATAGATAGGATCAACCTTTGTAAGCATCATCACTACGTATTGCGGTGTGAGCGGGTCGAAGATGAAAG
>JBDTSD010000305.1:0-3894 GCA_039931355.1 Ginsengibacter sp. | reverse complement strand
CTCAGCTCCAGCCAGCGCATTTCTTTTTGATCTAATGATACAATTATTTCATTTACTCTTTCAGCAGCTTCCTGCAATTTTTCAAAATCCATTGAGCCATTATTCATTATTACCTGTAGCAATTCTTTCTCTTTTTCAAGAGCAGGAATTTCTTTTTCCAACGTATCAAATTCATGCCTTTCTTTAAAGCTAAACTTTTGCTTCGCTGCGCCGTTGACTTTATTAACTGCCGCAGGTTGTATCACTTTTGCTTTTATTTCAGGCTGCGGCTTATTTTCTTCTAATTGCTTCCAAAGCCTGTATTGAGTATAGTTTCCGGGGAAATCTTTTATTTCTCCATCACCTTCAAATGCAAAAAGATGGTCAACTAAACGATCCATAAAATAACGGTCGTGGCTTACGATTAAAATGCAACCTGGAAAATCCTGTAAAAATTCTTCAAGAGTTCGAAGTGTTTGCAGATCCAGATCATTAGTTGGCTCATCAAGCACAAGAAAATTTGGATTCTTAAATAAAATACTCAACAAGTGAAGTCTTCTTTTTTCACCGCCACTTAGTTTGCTCAAAGGAGTAAATTGTTGCTGTGCAGTGAAACCAAACTTCTCCATGAATTGTGTTGCACTTATCTTACTTCCATCGGCCAAAGGAAAAAATTCTGCAAAATCTTTTACATATTCAATGGCTCTTTTATCTTCCTTGTATTGCAAACCTTCCTGCGAAAAATTGCCAAAGACTACCGTATCACCATGATTTATCTTTCCGCTGTCAGGGGGAACAAGATCAAGGGCAATCTTTAAAAAAGTTGATTTGCCGGTTCCGTTTTTTCCGACAATACCAATACGCTCGCCTCTCTTGAAAGTATAATCAAATCCGTGCATGATCACTTTTTTGCCATAGGATTTATAAACTTTTTTCATCTCCACTACTTTGCCACCAAGCCTTGTCATCTTCACCTGTAGCGATACTTCTGCCACTTCTTTTTTCTGGCTCACGCGTTCTTCGACTTCTGTAAAAGCATCCTGCCTGCTTTTTGATTTTGTAGTACGTGCCTTTGGTTGTTTGCGCATCCATTCAAGTTCTTTGCGGAAAATATTTTTATCCTTTTGTAATTCACTTTGCTGCACCTCAAGCCGTAAAGATTTTTGCTCCAGGAAATAATCATAGTCGCCTTTATACATATACAGCTTTTCATCATCCAATTCAATTATTTCATTACATACTGTATCCAAAAAATAACGGTCGTGCGTTACTAACAGCAAAGTACTTTTATTAGTAGCCAGAAAATTCTCCAGCCATTCGATCATTTCCACATCAAGGTGGTTGGTGGGTTCATCAAGAATTAGCAGGCACTTTCCTTCATGCAATTGCGATTCAATTAAAGCCTGTGCCAGCGCCACTCTTTTGCGTTGGCCGCCACTCAAATTTTTCACGGG
Organism: Ginsengibacter sp.; assembly: GCA_039931355.1. GTDB lineage: Bacteria > Bacteroidota > Bacteroidia > Chitinophagales > Chitinophagaceae > Ginsengibacter. The sequence goes on along the minus strand of JBDTSD010000305.1, from coordinate 2,461 downwards.
TTCATTAAGATGATGCAGGTTTAGCTTTCCAAGAATTTGTTTCAGGTCACTTTCAAATGTCCAGGCGTTGGCTTCTGTAAGCTCCGTAACGAGATGGCTTATACGATCTTCATCATGCACTTCTTCTTCCATGAGCATTTCATATTCTTTCACAATCTTCACCACAGGATTGTCAATATTTAAAATATTATCCCAGATTGATTTGTCATTTTCAAAGGCAGTATCCTGCTGCAGCATGATCACTTTTACATCTTTGTGTACCCATATTGTGCCTTCATCAGCAGTGTCAAGGCCTGCTATGATTCTTAACAAAGTTGATTTCCCACTTCCATTCCTGGCTACGAAGGCAATCTTGTCCCCTTCCTCCACATGAAAACTTATTCCATTAAAAAGCTTTCTTATTCCAAATGATTTACTTAAATTTTCTACTGAAGCGTAATGCATGGCGCAAAGTTATACCAAATGGCTTTCAGCATTAAAAGCTAATTTCGCAGACTCTAATTTTTAATAAAACCAAAAGCTATTTTTGATTATGGAAAGTAAAAATTTTATACACGAAACCGCCGTGGTAGATGAAGGCGCACAGATCGGTGAGGGAACGCATGTCTGGCATTTCTCCCACATAATGCCGGGTGCAACAATTGGCAACAATTGCAACCTCGGTCAAAATACTTTTATAGATAATAATGCGGTGATCGGCAATGGAGTAAAAATTCAAAACAACGTTTCTGTTTATAATAGCGTGACGGTAGAAGATGATGTGTTCATTGGGCCATCGGTTACATTTACGAACGTGATTAACCCCAGGGCTTTTGTAGAAAGAAAACACGAGTTTAAAAAAACGCTTATTAAAAAAGGAGCATCTATTGGGGCAAACGCAACAATAATGTGCGGCATTGAAATAGGCGAATATTCTATGGTGGGCGCGGGTGCGGTTATTACAAAAAATGTTCCCCCGTATATGCTGGTGTTAGGCAATCCCGGCCGCGTAATAAGCAAGGTTTCCAAAGAGGGAATTATTGATGATAATCCTGCGAAAGGGTTGTAAGATATGAGGTAGCAGGTATCTATGATCGGGATAAATCTCACCTCGCACAGGAGTACAAATTTGTTCCAAATTATAAAGAAATATTTTTGCAGCTTTTAACAAAAATGAATGGATCATAAAATATTAATTACGGGTGGCGCAGGCTTTATCGGGTCCCATCTTACAAGATTATTTGTAAATAAATACCCCAACTACCTTATTGTAAATCTTGATAAGCTTACGTATGCAGGAAATCTTGAAAACCTCAAAGATGTTGAGAATGCTTCTAACTATACGTTTGTAAAAGGTGATATTGAAGATGCCCCATTATTGACAAGCCTTTTTGAAAAATATCAATTTACGGGCGTGCTCCATTGCGCCGCAGAAAGCCACGTGGACCGGTCCATTACTGATCCGCTGGCGTTTGTAAAAACAAATGTGTTAGGGACCGTTATTCTATTGCAAGCCGCGAAAGATGCATGGAAAGATGATTACAGCAACAAATTATTTTACCATATATCAACTGATGAAGTGTATGGCAGCCTTGGAGAAGATGGATTTTTTACAGAAGAAACGGCTTACGATCCGCGCAGTCCTTACTCAGCATCGAAGGCTTCTTCCGATCATTTTGTAAGCGCTTATTATCACACTTATAAATTGCCGGTTATTATTTCAAACTGCTCTAACAACTATGGACCTTATCATTTTCCTGAAAAATTAATTCCGCTTTGCATCAATAATATTATCAATAATAAACCACTGCCCATTTATGGCAAAGGCGAAAATGTGCGTGACTGGCTTTTTGTAGAAGACCATGTGCGTGCGATTGATACGATTTTTCATAAAGGAAAGCCCGGAGAAACGTACAACATTGGCGGGCACAATGAATGGAAAAATATCGATATCATAAAAGAGCTTTGCAGGCAAATGGATGAAAAGCTTGGACGTAAAAAAGGCGCGTCAGAAAGTTTGATAACTTTTGTAAAAGACCGGGCAGGACACGATCTTCGCTACGCGATTGATGCAACAAAATTAAAAAATGAATTGGGCTGGCAGCCTTCATTGCAGTTTGAAGAAGGTTTGTCAAAAACGATAGATTGGTATTTGAATAATAGTGAATGGCTCAATGATGTAACGAGCGGGGCGTATAGAAGTTATTATGACAAGCAATATAGAGAGTAATCAATTTTTACGCTAACTGAATTTAATTAATAATGAAAGGAATCGTACTGGCGGGCGGAAGCGGCACAAGATTATACCCTATCACAATGGGCATTAGTAAACAACTAATGCCTATCTACGACAAGCCAATGATCTATTATCCGTTGAGCACCTTGATGCTTGCCGGGATCAAGGAGATACTCATCATTACAACACCTGAAGACCAGGCGCAGTTTAAGCGACTTCTCGGTAATGGAAGCCAATGGGGCTGCA
>JBDTSD010000304.1:0-3913 GCA_039931355.1 Ginsengibacter sp. | reverse complement strand
TTAACCAGATATTCAGGCACCTGGATGGCAAGTTTGGATTACTTGCAAAACTTAAGTATTTATGGCTTAAAAAGAAAGGTGTTTGTAATAAATTCACAGGTATCGTATTTGGTGTAATTCCGGCCTACCAGGGTAAAGGCATAGACTATTATATGATAGTAAAAGGCGCGGAGGTGATACAGAAGCAAAATCAATATGACGAACTTGAACTACAATGGCAGGGCGATTTTAATCCCAAAATATTAAATGTTTCAAGAAATCTTGGTGCCAGGCAAAGCCGTTTACTTACTACCTACAGGTATCTTTTTGACAGAAGTAAAGAATTTAAAAGACACCCGATTTTGAATTAAAGGGCCCCAACCCTTCCCCGAAGGGGAAGGACGTTATTTGAAAGGGCATTAATGAAATGTGGTTGGCGGCGAGGTTTTGAAAAAATATTGGAATGTCATAGTAAGAAGATTTTGGAATTCCCCCTTCGGGGGATAGGGGGCTTTTTATTAACTTGCAACTTTCTGTCAATAAAAATTAAAATTTCCATCCAGGGATAGGTTTATGGATAAATTCATCGTTTCAGCAAGAAAATACCGTCCGCAAAATTTCAGTACGGTTGTGGGGCAATCTCATATAACAACTACACTTAAGAATGCAATAAAAAACAACCAGCTTGCGCATGCATTTTTATTTTGCGGGCCAAGAGGCGTCGGCAAAACAACCTGTGCCCGTATTCTTGCAAAAACAATTAACTGCGAAAACAGGACGCCGGATGGTGAAGCCTGCAACGTTTGCAATTCCTGTGTTTCCTTTGATAATGGCACATCGCTTAACATTCACGAGCTTGATGCTGCAAGCAATAATTCGGTAGATGATATTCGCACATTGGTGGAGCAGGTAAGGTTTGCCCCACAAGCAGGCAAATACAAAGTATATATAGTAGATGAGGTGCACATGCTGAGTTCAGCAGCTTTTAATGCATTTCTCAAAACATTGGAAGAGCCTCCGCCTTTTGCTATTTTTATTTTAGCCACGACAGAGAAACATAAAATTATTCCGACAATTCTTTCCCGCTGCCAGATTTTTGATTTCAAAAGAATCACTAACCAGGATACGGTGGAGCACCTGCAGGAAATATGTGACAAAGAAAATATAAAGGCGGATAAAGCGGCCTTGCATACGATAGCTCAAAAAAGCGAAGGATGCCTGAGGGATGCGTTGAGTATTTTAGATAAAATAGTAAGTTTCACTAACGGTGAACTTTCCTATGCTAATACGCTTGAGCATTTAAATATTCTTGATGAAGATTACTATTTCCGTTTGATGGAATCTATGCAAACGCAAAACATCAGCGATGCCCTTCTTTTATACGATGAAATAAACCGGAAAGGGTTTGAAGGTGACCTTGTATTAAATGGATTTGCAGAATTTGTACGTAATCTTCTTGTAAGTAAAGATGCAAAGGTGGCCATGCTGTTGGAAGTCTCAGAAGGTTTCAGGCAGCGCTACCTTGATGTAGCACTAAAGGTAGATGGAGCTTTACTTTTAGGGGCTTTAAATGTTTTAAACGAAGCTGAAATCAACTACAGGCAGGCACGTAATAAGCGCCTTCATGTGGAACTCGCGATAATAAAATTATGTTACCTGCCCCAGGCTTTAGAGTTGATATACGACGGAGAAAAGGTAGCACCAAAAAAGCAACTTGAAAGTGTAAAGCCGGTAGCTTTTAGAGCACTTTCGCCGATTGTGCATTTACCAAAAGGTGAACGGCCGCGTCAGCCACAAGCTCCAAAAAATATTGAAAAGCCAAATGATGCTCCAAAGAAAAATGCGCTGGAAAATGCGGAAAGTAAAAATGGTGCGAAGCTGATAATTGAGGAGGTAGCCGTTCCTGTTATGCCAAAAGCAGCGTCGGACCATACGATAGTAGTTACCAAAAAGCCATTATTAAAGGGTAAGAAACTCAGTGCTCTCGAAAAAATAAGGGAACAGGTAGCGCTTGAAAATAAATTAAATGGTAATGCTGTTAAAGAGTTGAACGAAGAAGAATTGTATGTTGCCTGGGGACTTTATATCGAGGAATTACGAAAGAATAACAACCACTCCGGCGTATCAAACTTTAAATCTGCAAAGCTTAATGTTATCGATAATAACTGCATCGAAATAGTAACTGAAAATAATATTCAGCAAAAGTTTGTAGAGACTGAAAGAGCTGCTTTAATTGAACATTTGCAGGCTTATTTTAATAACCGTTTCCTTACTTATAAAGTTATTATTATAGAAAATAAGGAAATCACGGTAATAGCGGACAAACATCTGTCAACCAAAGATCAATATTTGAAAATAATTGAAGAGTATCCTCTTGTAAAACAGTTGAAAGATAAGTTGGGCTTGCAGCTTGATTATTAATAAGATCACACATACTTTTGAAAGTTACCGGTTCGCGGAAAGGCGTCACATATTTTCACCCGGCGGATATTGTTTTATCAGGTTGCTGGTATTATAAAGCCTGGAAATCTCTTTTGCTGATTTTGCATTAATTTCACGCTCTCAATTTTTACTTTAAAAACTGTATTTATATTATGGCGGAAGTGATAAAAATGCCAAGAATGAGTGATACTATGACGGAAGGTGTGATAGTAGAATGGCACAAAAAAGTGGGTGATAAAATAAAGCCTGGAGACTTGTTAGCTGAGGTAGAAACCGATAAGGCTACAATGGAGCTGGAAAGTTATAATGAAGGAACTCTTCTCTATATAGGTGTGGAAAAGGGAAAGTCAGTCGCGGTAGAAGGTGTGCTTGCAATCGTGGGCAAAGAAGGCGAGGATTACAAACCGTTGTTAGAAGGTGAAACCAATAATAAACCCACAGAAGCAAAAAATGATTCACAAAAAAAAGAGGGCGATTCAAAAACTATGAAAAACGAGGATGAACAAAAATCAAAAGCCACAGAAGAAGTAAAAAAATCACAGGATAAGCCTTCAGCAGAATTACCCAAAGATGCGAAAGTTATAAGAATGCCATTGCTAAGTGATACGATGACGGAAGGAAAAATTATACAGTGGAACAAAAAAGTTGGCGATAAGGTGAAAGGTGATGATGTGCTTGCGGAAGTAGAAACAGATAAAGCGACAATGGAGGTGATTGGGTATGAAGAAGGCACACTCTTGTATATTGGCGTAGAAGCAGGCCAGGCGGCTAAAGTAAATGGTATCATCGCGATTGTGGGTAAGGAAGGAACAGATGTGAGCGCTTTTGTGGAAGCGGAAAAAAACCAGGGCGAAGGAGTACCAGCCGATGAAAGTGGTAAAAGTGAAACACAAGAGCAACCTGCGCAGCAGCAGAAAGCAAGTGAATCGAAAGCTTTATCAAACGGAATGGGCTCACACGAAGATGAAGAAGTAGCAGCAGAAGGCGGAAGATTAAAAGCTTCACCGCTTGCAAAAAAATTAGCCGCTGATAAAGGAATTGATATAGCAAAAGTAAAAGGCACCGGCGATGGTGGCCGCATTGTAAAGAAAGATGTAGATGGTTATGTGCCTGCGGCAGCAGCACCGGCATCAGTGAAAGAAGAAGGTAAAAAAGCAGAGCCAGCCAAAGCTAAACCTGTACAGGCATTTGAACAAACTGGCCAGGAAAGCCATGAAGATATTCCTAACACGCAGATGCGTAAAACCATTGCCCGCAGGCTTGCGGAAAGTATGTACCAGGCGCCGCATTTTTACCTGACGATGGAAATAAATATGGATAATGCTATTACCTCACGTGTATCCATAAACGAAGTAAGCCCGGTAAAAATTTCTTTTAATGACATGGTCATAAAAGCCTGTGCATTGTCGCTACGCCAGCATCCTGCAGTGAATAGTAGTTGGATGGGTGATTTTATCAGGCAGAATAAACATGTACATATTGGCTCTGCCGT
>JBDTSD010000303.1:0-3981 GCA_039931355.1 Ginsengibacter sp. | reverse complement strand
ATAGAAAAAGCTTTTCAAAGCCTGAAGCATTTGTTCCTGGCAAGCCTGAAGAAATGATCATTGACCTGCATCAAATTAATCATACATTTTTACCAGGCCACAAAATGATGATACAGGTTCAAAGCACGTGGTTCCCGATCATTGATCGTAACCCTCAAAAATTTGTGCCCAATATTTTTGAAGCGAAAGAAAGTGATTTTATTAAAGCCACAGAAACACTTTACTGCAATAACAAGTTTTCTTCTTATGTAGAACTACCGGTAATGAAAGATTGATTTGACCACTTATAGCGTGAGTATCTGGCATAGCCTTTGCCTGGCGTACTCATGATACTGGACACTAACTATAATACAGGCTATGCCCCGGCCTTGCCCGCCGAAAGTACTCTTTCCTCGCGAAAATGTCTATCCAATAAACTGTTGCAAATGATATAAAATATAGTTTATCGTTAGCATGAAATTTATCTTTCTGCTCATAAATTAAAAGTACAAATCTCTTTATTACAACGCACCACTTGTCCCGTCTTTACGGGAAGTATGGCTTACGCACAATGCCAGGCTACAAAACTTGCTTTTATTTGCGCCAGCGGTGATGTTCCACTTGCTATCCTGTCAAACACACCCTAAGGCAGCAGGATAGATTACCAACAGAGTTTCCTTCTCCCTTCCCCCAAATAAAAAAAGACCGTCTTAAGCCGGTCTTAGTTCATAACGGTGTAGCCTACGTGTTCTAACTTACAGTAATACTTCCTGTGTAGATGCTCGACGCAACACTGCGCTGGTCTTCCGACATAAAGCCAATGTACGTTTCCACCAGCTGACCTGTAAATGTTGCCAGGTTAAGGTCGCCCGTAAGGTCGCCCCGCAATTCGCCACCTGCATAGATGCTTTGTTGCATGGCAGGGCAATAAGCCACCAGTATCGCAAGGTCTTTGCTGCTCGCACCGCCTACGCCGGAGTTATCCGTCCAGCTAAAGGTGAGTATGCTGCCGGCACCCATGGTTATATTTGGCGCAAGCACATTAGGCAGGTTACCCCTGCTGATAAGCACGGTGGGGTAGTTAATGCTAAAGATGGGGTAAGCACCTGCAATAGCATTAGCGAAGTTATAAGCAAAGGCGCCGTTAATACCGGTTTGCTTAATAGCGTAATCTTTAAAGCTAACCTCCAGCAAGGCCGACATCGGTTGCAGGAAGCGCATCATAAGCGCAAACTTCATTTGCTGCTCCAGTTGCTTTAGAGAAGGTGTAAAATTGCGCCGGTTGCTTTTGCTGCGCATGTAATCAATTCCTTTCCAGGTACCGCCTATAACGGTGCCTACTTTACCGGAGAAGCCTCCGAGAATTCCTTTTTGAATCGTTCCCATAATAATGGATTTTTGATTTTAATAATAAAAAATTAAGATACCGTGCTACAAGCCTTGCCTTAAGTTTATAAGCCAATAGCGGAATGATAACGGCAGTTATTTTGCGCTTATTTTAGTCATGAAAATTTTACCACTATCAGCTACGGCGGTTACCTCAAATTCATTCTGATACCCTTGCTTTACCTCCTATTCCATTCCATACCCTTATTTTCCCCCATTATTATTCTAACAGGTGCGTACTATTACTCAATTTTTACGGGTTATGCGCTAAAACAACCCACCGGTTTTTGATTCTTAAATAAATTTTATATTTTAAATCTCCGTTTTTATTTGTCACCAACCGGTTGCTTTAAAATCAACATTACCAAAACCAACTTCTATGAAAACTGGATCTACAGCCCCACGCACACAGCCCCTTGCTGAAAGTGAAAGACCATACACGCAAAAAGGGATCATCTATAATCTTCCTGCCGGTACACGCTTCAGCGATATTTATATGGATACCCAGTCGGTGGCGCTTGAGCTGAATTTTTGTAAGCGCACTATCAGTAATATGCGTAGAAGCGGTAAGCTGTCATACACTACGCTCAATGGTAAAATCTATTATTACCGGCAGGAAATAGCAGGCATGCTGGAAGCAAATAAAATAATGGCCGCCCGGGGCTTAATGCTTTTTCTTTCGATGATATATGGATGGTGATAGATAAAATATCGTTTATCGTTATCATACTTTCTGCTCGTAAATTAAAAGTACAAATCTCTTTATTACCACGCACCACGTGTCTCGTCTTTACGGGAAGTATGGCTTTCGCACAAAGCTTAGCTACAAAACTTACGCTAACGAAACTTCTTATGTACTCGCGCCAAAGTGGGGGGCGCAACGTCTCTTCGGAAATGTTGCTGAGAAATTAGCCGAAAACATTACTGGGAATTGAAAGTTAGGGATGACCTTGTTTTCTGTATGCCTGGGCCATATCATTTGCAGGTGTGATGACCTTGTACAATGCAGAAATAAGAGATTCTTTGTCTTCGTATTCATAAGGTTCCAGAAGCCATTTATAAGCGCCCAGGTAGTTTTCAAACATACTATATGTGGAAGCACCTTTCAATTTTAGCAATTGGATTGGTGTAGTTCTCAAATGTGGAACTAATGTCGCCAGTTCATGGGGAATACTGCTGGGATCGGTGAGGTCGGCAATTATAAATCTGGCCATGCGTGCAAGGGTTTCTACAGTGCCTGTTAGATCTTTTGAGGCAGGTTTATCAAAATCAAATATTATAGGGGCAAATTTCAATCTTCTTAACTCCGCACGAATGGCGTCAAGTATTTCTTTACGTTCATCTGTAAATCTTCCTAAAATCAATACTACTTTTGAAGTCATCGTATCAATAACACTGCGCACATTCTTATTGTTTAAAAGAAGGTAAATGAATTGTGCCAACTGAAGATCATCTACCGTTATAGCGGCTTCGTCACTATCGGTAATAAGAAGACCGGACTGATCCTGCGGTGTCCCTTTTAAAGCCCAGGCAGATATCCCATATACTTTACAGTTAGAAAGTTTTGCTTGCTCAAAATTCGCTTCTACTATTTGGCAATATTTAAGATTTGCATTTGTAATATCGGCACCAAAAAAATCAGTTTTAACAAGATCAGCACTTCTAAGGGTGGCGCCACTGAGGTGCGCTCCTCTAAAAATAGCTCTTTTGAAATTAGCCCCTGTTAAATCACTACCTGTAAGATCCGCATCTGAAAAGTCAACATCTTTTAAATCGGCTTTTCTAAGGTTGACTTTGGCAAGCTTCGCTCCCCTAAGATCAATAGATTGGTGGCGATGCTGTTTTTTCCAATTGTTCCAAACAGTCACACCCTCTTTTATTATTTTTAATTTATCCTCATCTGCCATATAACAAACGCCATTAATATTACAAATGTATGAAATCCTTGTAGCTCCGCTGATGGCGCAAGTTTTGTAGCCAGGGTTTTGTGGGCCAGCTATACTTCCCGTAAATGCGGGACAGGTAGTGCCGTTGAGTACTAACTATAACATAAAAGAACCAATCCTTTCATCCCGCAGAAATCTCTTGCACTGCTATACTTCCAATCTTCTTCTTTTGTTACAAAACCTGCCTGCACCGGGTTTTGATGTATATAAAGCAATTTTTCATCAAACATTTGCTGTCCTGTAATTTCAAGCGGTTTATTGTGCTGTTGCCACAACTGCCAATCCTTATTATTCCCGTTCTTCTTTCCTGCTCTCTCAATTCCCGATAAATCGGGACAGGCTATCCAGATCATCCATTCTTTCCTGCTTTCAAAATTGTTATTCTTGATTATTTTTTTAAGGGTTATTGAAGTATGCTTTTTCATATCTCTTACAATATCTTCAAGCTTTTCTTTCGAACTCCCGACAATCATGTGTAGATGACTCGGCATGATACACCATCCATAAATCTCAAGGCCTTTTTCTTCCTGGCAATGCTTCCACGAATCTATGATTATTTGGAAGTATTCTTCTCTCACGAAAACATCTATCCAATGAACTGTGGCAAATGATATGAAATATAGTTTATCGTTGTCGTGAAATTTATATTTTCTGCTCATAAATTAAAAAT
>JBDTSD010000302.1:0-4006 GCA_039931355.1 Ginsengibacter sp. | reverse complement strand
CCGCCATTAGTTTCACTAATTGAACTAAAATAGTTACCGGGATATTTTGTAGCAGCAACCGATCTCGAGGATGATTTAAAAATATTTTGATCGAGTTGTAACCATACATAATCCAATGCATCAGGACTGTTATTGATGTAGGTAATTGTAACATCGCCACTCACGGAAGTATCCTTTTCACTAAAAGTTGCATGTATCAGATAGCTGCTTTCATTTTGCCAATACATAGTCCCCGGTATTCCTTTCGCTGAGCGAAAAATATTGCCCGCCGGGAGATCGAAGCTTTGTGTAAAAAGTTCATGTGGATTGTAAGTTGTATCCACACCTACATTTTGTGCATGTGAAAAATAAAAGGATAATAATAGAAGACAGCCTGGTAATATTTTCTTCATTGTTCGTTTTGTTTTAAAAGATACTCATGTTTAGACAATAAATTATCATCAGGATAATAATCCGAAAAACGCCGAATCATTTTACAGCAATCAAATTATTTTCGGCATGAATAGCATCTGAAATTAATTTATCATCATACTCTCCCTGTAAAGCATATTTTCCAAAAAAGAATAACCCGATACTCGCAACGGGTGTGATAATAAAGAGAACGATGATGCCAAAAATTAAATCATCACGGTTACCGGAAGCCAGTTTTGGAATACCCAATTTAAAGATGCCAAGCCATGCGGCTGCAAGCCCCAGCCCTATCCATACAATGCCCGCATATCGTTTAATGGTATTTAATTTTTTTGCAGAAATTGATATGAAAGATTTTACTTCAATTTTTTCTTTGAGGTACAAAACACCAATCAGCAAAGTGATGCCCATCAATACAAGCGGGTAATTTAATCCTGCCAAATAGTACTCGCCAGCATCTATCAGCTTCGCTTTTTCAATTAAGTAAGTTGCAATAACGGGGCACATGCCACCGAATATACCGAAGCCAATATGGTAGGGCAATGACATAGAACTGTACCTGATTTTTAGCGGAAACATTTCAACCAAAAATGCAGCCAGCGGCCCATACGTCATGGTGGTAATAACTTCAAGAATAAATATCAGTAATATCAGCTTCCATTTACCTGCTGAACTGAGTTTAATTGTAGTGGATATTTCAGGGCTTTGCTTGTCTCCTGCGCCAATTATTTCTTTTTCTATTTCGGTGGTTGCAGTTCCATCTGCATAAACACGCTGCGTTGTGGTCGTCATCATCGAACCCATGAGTGGTGCGATAAGCGCTTCCGTGTTTGTGTCCGTCTTTGCCAACGACTTATTCTCCGTCTTATGTTGCAGGTTGGTCGTTTGATACATAAGCTGAAAAATGGGGCGAAAGCATATCAATGCCAGGAAGAGACCGAGCATGATGATTGACTTGCGGCCAACACGATCGGAAAGCCAGCCAAAAAAAATACTAAATCCGGCACCTAACATAAGGCCGGTGATAATGATCGTGTTTGTTTGGTCATAATCCAAAAACATAAACTTGATAAAGAAAGTCTGCACATAAAACACGGATGCCCAGCTAACGGCTCCCAGCCCCATTACGATTCCGAATAATGCAAGCAAGACGAATTTAAAATTTGCCTTATTACCAAAAGATTCTTTAAGCGGATTGGAAGATGTTTTTCCGGCGGCTTTTGCGCGAGCGAACAAGGGCGATTCAGACATATTTTTTCTTATATAAACAGAGATGCCCACCATAAAAACAGAGATCAAAAAAGGTAAGCGCCATCCCCAATCATTCCACGCAGCCGGGGCCATCAGGCTTTTGAAAATTAAGATAACGCCAAGCGAAATAACAAATGCAATGATGGCTGTAATCTGTATCCATGAAGTCCAGAAGCCACGCCTGCCCACTGGTGAATGCTCGGCAACAAAAGTAGCTGCTCCTCCATATTCGCCACCAATGGCAAGGCCCTGAGCCAATCTCACTAAAAGAATAATTACAGGCGCCCAAAAACCAATCGTTTCATATTTTGGTACCAGCCCGATAGCGAAGGTAGAGCCGCCCATAAGCAACAGCGTAATCATGAAAGTGTATTTTCTTCCAATTAAATCGCCCAGCCTGCCAAAGAACAATGCACCAAACGGCCTGGCCACCAGCCCCGCAGCATACGTAGCGAGTGTGGCAAGAAAAGCCGCTGTTGGATTTTCCTTTGGAAAAAACTGTGTTGAAATTACTGTTGCCAGACTTCCGAAAATGTAGAAGTCGTACCACTCAATCATAGTGCCCACGGATGATGCGGTGATGATGGATATAAGGTTTTTATTTTTCACAATCATTTTTCGTTATTAGTCCATTTTTCTGAAGCGTAGGTGCCACCCGGCCAGTGTTATTACTTTTATTTTTTAAACTTTCCATAAACCGCCTGGCCGGGAAAAATATTCGAAACGGTTTTTGCATTCTTCAAAACCAACACACCATTTACTATTACATCTTCCACCCCTTCTGAAAATTCAAGGCCTTTTTCAAAAGTTGATTTATCTATAATGGTTTCCGGGTTGAAAATCGTGATGTCTGCATCAGCACCTACCTGCATCCTGCCTTTGAAGCGCATCATCGGTGCAATGTTTTCAAGTCGTTTGGCTGGCAGTAAGGTGATCTTTTCGAGGGCGGTCATCAGGTTTAGCACTTTTTCTTCCCGCACATATTTACCCAATAACCTGGAGAAGGTGCCGGCAGTACGCGGATGCGCCAGCTTTGCATAAGGCATTCCATCGGATGCGATCATAACGCCGGGAGCAGCAATGCCTGTTTTAATCCATTCAGGTTTCATCATGTGCATGATAGCCGTGCCGCCGGTTTTGCGATAGCTATCAAAGGTTTCCTTCGTAAGGCGTTCGCCTGTTGCCTCCCATTGCACATCTCCATAATCCATTCCTAATTTTTCCCGCCACCCTTCATTGAACATAGCACTTTGCAATAAAGTAGAAGCAGCCGTATAAGGATATAATTCTGTGCTAATGTCAAAGCCTTTTTTATTGGCAGCGGTTACGATATCCAGGGCAAACTGAATATTACCCAAAGACATACTATTGATATGAACAATATGCAATGAAGCGCCGGTAAGCACGGCATCAGCCATCGCTTCCTGTATAGCGCCAATATTCGCTTCACGCACATGTGAAAAAATCAACGCATTCATTTCACCGGCGAGCTTATACACGCTGTACATTTCTGCGGGATTTGTTTTTGGCAAGTAACCAATCGGCACACCAATACCTATCCCACCTTCAGCGAGTGTGGCTTTGATATTCATTAAAACTTTGTCAGCCTCTGCAGGAGTAAGATTGTCTGTATATGAAGGAGTAATTACATTAAGAAGATGTTCAAGTTTGGACTCACCTTTCATTGTTGTTTCCAGCAATGCCTTCGAAGCGTCATTATATTTATCAATCGCTTTGAAACGCTCAAATGGCCAGCATACACTGGCTCCATAGTTGATCAACGCTTTTGATTGCCGGGTAGTGTACCATTCTTTTAAATTTTCAATTCCCCATTCCAGTTCCAGGGCGGTGGTTAGCCCGTCATGCAATTGGTATTCCTGTTCCTTGTTGCTTCTGCCATGCACATGAAGGTCAATAAAACCGGGGGCTACCACCAAACCTTTTGCGTTGATTACGTGTTTACCTTTTAATTCCTCTGTGGATATTTGTGCAATGCGGTTGTTGATGATACCCACGTTACGGATGGCATCCAGCTTGGTTTCGGGATCCATTACCCTTCCGCCGGTTATTACAATGTCATACTGAACATTTGTTTGTGCGTTTATTGATGTGCAGAAGAAAAGGAGTAGTAAAAATGATGAAAAAATTTTCATGATAACTTGGTTTAAGGAATGAATTATTGATCTGCCCGGATTCTATATGTTTGCTTCATAGCTATTTTTTATATAGCTGGCTATTAACAAATTCAAAAGTCGCCTTATAGGCTTTCACCCAATTTGCATGCAGTAAAAAAAAGTGTACATCATCAGGCAATACCAATTGCTCGACATGTACGCCCTGCTTA
>JBDTSD010000301.1:0-4068 GCA_039931355.1 Ginsengibacter sp. | reverse complement strand
GACATACTGCACATGCTATTGTTGTCTATCACCGGTAGCGATCAGAATGTTTTGATGTTGCTGGATGGAGATATTCCGATGGCGGAGTTGTCGAAATTTATTTCGGATCAGCAATAATTTTTAAGCCCCATATTCTAAAGAATTATGAACAGAAATATATTTCGAATGAGAACTATTTTTATTTTTTTACTTGGCGCGGTAAGTTTTAGTTCGTGTCTTATTTCGTCGCACAGCAACGTTGATGTCTTTAATAAAAATGAGTACGCGGGCACAGTTGCCGTGAGGTCAATAAAAGTGCCCATGCTTATTGGCAAACCATTTTTAAAAAAATATTTAAAATTTGAGGAAGACGTGCCAGAAGAAATTGTTGATTTAATTGGAGGCTTAAAAAAGATAAGAGTCACACTGGCACAAACAGCGAATGAAAAACTTGTAAGTGAATTTCGGACCTCGGTAAATCATCTTTCCGGTGAAGAATGGCTGTCTGTGCATAATGGTTCGCAGTGGATATACTTAAAGGGAGATCAAAATGAGCGGGATGTGATAAAAAGGATTACAGTTGCCATCTCCGCGCCGGAAACCAATCAATTGGTTTATGTAAATATGGAATGCCATCTTACGCCCAACCAACTAAGCAGGTTAATCAATTTTGCAATGGATTCAGAAGAAGGGAAAAAGCTTTTCAAAGAAAGAATAAGGAATAAAGACTGATATATTAGATAATCATCTGAAGGCAAAGTAAAGTTCAGGATAGAAAAAATGTATGGATAGTCCATCACTATCACAGGGGCTTCTTTTACTTCAAGGCCATTGTGATCAATGGGAGCGTTTTGTTTCATTTGGTTTGCCTGGATTCTATGGTGATCTCTCTTTCTAAATTTGAAATATCTTGGAATTTCCGGGCCCTGCCGAATCTTCCCAAACTCATCATGCGTTGGTATAATGCAATCCCAATTATTGTTTTTTATCTCGTGTCATAAGCGTATTCTTTTCACCGGCGTAAAATCATTCTCCGCCGGAGCTAAAATCTTTGCAATCGGGTAGGCCTTCCTGTAAGTATCTCTTATTTGATTCACGTTAGATTTTAACGCAAGGATCATAGGCTTATTGATTATGCCCGGCCTTTTCATTTCATGAGCAGCCACGATCATCGTAAGTGTTTTTCCAAGGCCCACTTCATGATCAATCAATGCGCCCCTGTTTTGAATAATGCGCCAAGCCGAATTCTTTTGGGAAGAATACAGGTCATCAATTCCGAGGCTTTGTTTATCAAGGCCGGGGAACTGCAAATGACTAACTAACGATATCACATAGTTTATTCACCATTCAAACTTTCTTCCCGTAAAACTTGCAGGCTATGCTTTTTTCATTTTACTTTGTAACTCAAAGTACTTTCTAATTAAATTTAAGAGCCTCACTTACTATGAACCAATTGGATAATTTTACCAGGTTTGATCGTTTTTACTTTACAATAAAAGGCAACCGCTGGTACTGGTATTTCTCCATCTTTTGCCGTGTTGCACTGGCGTATGCTTTTATAGTTGCAGGCGCGGTAAAAATAGCCGGGGAAAGATTTGCCAGCGGGCTCTCTGTAAAACACCCGATGGGCGCCTATTTGGAGGCTTTGCACCATACCGGTTACTATTATACATTCATAGGCATAGCCCAGGTAGTTGCTGCCATTTTGTTGCTGATACCCCGAACGGTAACCATCGGCGCACTGCTGTATTTCCCTATAATAGTAAATATTTGGCTGCTATCATTCGCGGTGCGTTTTGAAGGATCTTTTATCACCTCGCCATTAATGGTACTTGCCAACCTCTACATCCTTGTTTGGAACTATGACAGGCTGAGGTACGTTTTACCATTTAAAAGATTTTCAAACTATGAAGTATTGCAAAAGAGACCCGGAAAATTCAGGAACAAGTTCCCGTTCCTGTTCTTTACGGGAGTAGCCATCACCGTAGCCCTTCTGGTGGGCATCTCTCTTTCCGGGTATATCGTTATGCCACGAAATTCGCTGCGGGATTGTAAAACGCAGTTTATAAATACACCGAAGCAGGAGGCGGGCTATGAATTTTGTGATTGCATACATACGGAGGGAAAACCTTTAAAAGAATGCCTGGACAAATTTGAAAAAGCGATAGAAGGGAAACAGAGATAAAAGGTATGCGGTAAAATTGTATTACACGGGCACGCAATCCTCTGCTAAGGCTTAGAACAGCATCGGTTTTATACGATTACATTTTTCCTGCTTGTATTTTTTTCCCGGGCACGGCGATGATTGCATTTAAAGATAAAACCAATGCTTTTTTGAAATTCATCTTTAAGAAGCAATGTAGTCTTCCTGGTGAGCCCTTCACTGCTCTGAGTAAGCAAACTGATAATACAGAAAAAATAATTTTGGATTTACCTGTAACAAAACGCCCAAAGTTGCGACTACTATGATAAACGAATTAATGGTGCACAAAGCTGAGATGGAAAAAGCGTTTGAGAATGATATAAATGAACACCGATTATTGATACATAAAGTATGCAGCATCTACGCGTTTACACGGGCAGACCGCAAAGACCTGTTCCAGGAAATAGTGATCCAGGTTTGGAAGGCTTATCCAAATTTCAGGGGGGCGGCCAAAATAAGTACGTGGATGTACAGGGTTGCCATCAATACAGCAATAACGGCATTGCGCAGGCAAAAAACCTTTATTACTTCTTACGAGCCGGCCGCCCTGCCCGTAAACATGATTGATGGAAATGTAAACGATGCGGAGGAAGAGCAAAGGCAACAATTGCAACAAGCCATCGGGCGGTTAAATGAGATTGAAAAAGCAATTGTAATGCTTTATATGGAAGATAAAACTTACCCGGAGATGGAGGATATTATTGGCATATCTACCGGTGCGCTACGGGTGAAGATGAGCCGCATTCGGGCAAAATTGCGTGAACTCACAAAAACATTTGACAATGGAAATAGATGAACTAAAAGATGCCTGGAAAAATACGGTTGGCGGGCACGGGCAACAGCGGGAAAATATTATGGAGATGATACAGCACGACAGCAGCGGCCCCGTAGCCGCATTAAAAAAAGCGTTCAGGAAGCAATACCGCTTTATTATAATAGTAGCATTGATTGTACTGAATAACCTTACCCACGGCTTTAGTGAAATAAACTTCCTTTTCTTTTTCAGCTACCTAATATTTTGCGGGCTGCTGTCGTTCTTTTTTTATCAAAACTATCGTATGATAGGCCGTATTGAAAAAATGGATGGATTGATAAAAACTACGGTAGAGCAACAAATTACATGGCTGGAATCCCGGTTGAAAACGCACCTCGCGGCGGTGAGAATTGCCTTGTTGTTTTTTATAGCACTTGCTGAAGTGCTTCCCTATTTTCAACATGGGCGCATGCTGGACAAATGGCATGCCTTGTCCCCCTACCTTAGGGTATTGGTGTACGTTAGCGTTATGGCATTACAATATTTTATCAGCCGTGGTCTGTCGAATCGAAGATTCGGGCGTCACCTGCGGCATTTAAAAGAACTGGTGGTGCAGTTACAGTAATACAATCCTAAAACAGGTACAGTCTTATTTCCACCGGGGTGGTATTGATGGCTTTGCGAGGGCTGGATAAAGCCTTACGATACTAACTGCCCGGTATATACGCTGTTTGCTGCGAGCTTCCCTCCGGCATTTTTATCGCGTAAGGCAACGATCAAGAAAACTATAACTAAATTTGAAGTAAAATCTGAAGCCTTTGGATTTGTAATTGCTCAATAATTGTTGCATTAAAAAACGTTAGCGCAACACATACAACAAGCAAATATGAACTTTGACCTTTTACTTTCGAATATATCAAGGCATATCTCTTTAACCACAGAGGAAATAGAATTTTTCAGTTCCCTTTTAAAATCAAAATCTC
Organism: Ginsengibacter sp.; assembly: GCA_039931355.1. GTDB lineage: Bacteria > Bacteroidota > Bacteroidia > Chitinophagales > Chitinophagaceae > Ginsengibacter. Next base: position 149 of record JBDTSD010000301.1, on the reverse strand, counting down.
TAGAACCGGGAGCGTTTTTACTTCGTGAAGGAGATGTTTGCAGGTATGAAACTTTTATAACCAAAGGCTGCTTAAAAACATATTACTTAGATGAAAATGGAGTTGAACATATAGTCGATTTCTTGGTTGAAGAATGGTGGGCAGATGAT
>JBDTSD010000300.1:0-4086 GCA_039931355.1 Ginsengibacter sp. | reverse complement strand
CACTATCGGCAAATTGTGGTATTGGGATTGCGTAAACCATAATTCATATCGCTTGCTCGAAAAAGTTCGCGCCGTATAATTTCCCCTGCCCGCATCAATGATCATTGGCTGGCCGTCATCATAAATAATAAAATCACCTACATCATTGTGGTTATGGCTCTCTGCATTATGCCCGCCATGACTGGCCAGGTAAAGCCCTTTACCTGAGCGGGCCGTCATTACCTGGATATCACTCACCCATGCATCTTTTACCGGTTGGTATTCATTGGTGCTTTCAATTTCTTTTGCCGTTAAAATATTTTCAATACGCCTCATCCGCTGAAAACCGGTGAGGCTGGGATTAGGAAAAGTTTGATAAGCCCACTCTGCGAATTGAATCATTTTTTCATCTTCCATAGCTTTTCCAAAACGATATAACATCAATCCATCCGGGCGAAGTGTTGGGTCCGCATCCGCAAAATTGGTAAAATAAAAACCGTCAATGTGAGCCTTATAGACATAAGAGCCCATTTTCTGAATTAGCGGCACATCAAAAACATTGACCTTATTGTCCGTGGCTTTTTGTAACAATTCCAAACAATCATATACACTGCCGCCTGCAGCAAACCAATAGCTGGGTCCTTCATCGCAACCGCCATCTTCGCCAAGACTGTTAAGATACCGGTCCAAACCGTTCATGGCCGCATAAATCATTTCTGCCCGGCGGCCTTCATTTTTTTCGAGCAATAAGCTACTCAATATCCAGTTGGACATGATCCACGGATTCCAGTTATTTACGGGCCGGGTCTTGCTCATCCATCCATATTTACCCGTGACAGAAGAATCCATCATGGGTGTGAACAGGCGCCGGTTGGTTTCATAATAGATCCTTTTCCGGATCAGTGGATTGACCTGATCTAATTTTGCACCAATAAAATAATCCGCAATCGCCAATACGGAAGCCGTTTCGGCTGAGAATAATTCCACGACCGGGTGTTCAACATCCGGCAAGCCGGTGCCACCAATGTGAGCAGGAACGCCCCAGAAACTTTCTTCACAAATAGACCAGATACCATTCATGATGGCTTCGGTAAAGCGGCCTTTGTCCTCTATGCTTTCCGCCAGTATAAGTTCTGTCAAAGCATTCCGTTTACCGAAAGAGATATCGCTGTGTTTTTCCCTGTCACCGCTCCGGGTAAAATCAAGTGAGATGGTAGCGGAAATGGGTTCAAATTTATAATCCAGCGCTGCAGCACCTTTCGCAATAATATACTTCCTGACAGAGTCAGGTAATGCCGCCTTCCATTCAAGTGCTGTTTTTGGCCAGGGTTTGCATTCGTTTTTTGGAATGAGTGATTGTTTTACATCGTCAAAGGAATATTTTTTACCCAAAATATTCCTTTGAGTCACCTGGGCAAACAATCCTACACTGATAACAGTAAATACGAGCGTTAATATTTTTTGTTTCAATGTGGCGGGCTTTTATTAAAAGTATAATTATTTTTTATAAATGCCGCTCGATGGAGCAAGCGCATAGGTATGGGATAAATAAAGAATGTCCGTAGTTGCAAACGTACGGACAGCAGTGAACATAATTCTGGAGTTACGAGTAAATCACATTCTTTTTCTTACTTTAATAAAAAAGCCACTCCTTTTTTACTGTTATCACAAAAGATTCTTAGCGGAAATTTTTTCCGCCAGCTTTTCATTATTTATTGCCGCAGGCAGGAAAAAAATAACAGGTGAAATAATAAAGCAGGCATAAGAGAGATACACATTTACAAAGGCAAGAGGTATTGAAACCAGGTAGACAAAAGTACCTATGGTTGCTTTGGTTCTTTCTCTCAGGGATACACTGAATATTTTTCGTGTTAACGCCTTGTTCTCATCAGTATGAACCAGTTTATGATGGATGGTATGGTTTCGCATAATAACAAAAGATAAAGTAGTAAGCAACATTACGATTCCATAAATGACAGGGGCAATAGGTATAAAAGGATTTGCTCCTACAATAGCCGTGGCGAAAGGAATAAGACTAAGTACAAAAAGAAATAAGAAATTTTGCCATAGCAATACCACATCTGTTTTCTCGAGAAGGTTAAACATGTGGTGATGATTTGTCCAGAATATACCTATCATCATAAAGCTGAAAGCATACGTAACAAAATAAGGCAACAGAAATTTTAGATAATGAACTGTCTGGGCGGTAGTCGTAATATGTTTATCCAGCACGGGCAGCTTAAGTGCAAGAATCATGATGGTGATAATAATGGCGATAACCCCATCGCTGAACGATTCCAACCGGGTGGTATTGATTTTCATAGAACGGAAAGCTTTCCTATAAAACGTAAATAGCAGGCAGTTATTTGAAAGGACTGTTATCCCCTTTATTTAAAATTAAATCTTCCGCCTTCATATTGTAAATCATACCGGATTTTCCGGTTTTAAGCAAAAAGATGTTTCCCTTAAAGAGTATGTGTCATTTTACCATTGTTGAATAACAACACCTAATTGCTTATCCGTTATCGCAAATTCTTTGGCTCCCCAGGGGCGAAGCGTAATCTTGTTAAGGTTTGGATGCAAAAACTCAGAGTGAGATGAAGTTACTTTTTTATATACTTCATCAATATCAGTCGTTATAAGTCTAAACTCAGGATTGTGCTCTTTTGCCAATTGCTTATTCCCGAAGAGATTTATACGTAAGCCGTCTCTTTCGATTACACAAAACGGAGTCGCTGATTTTAATTCATCATGTTGGATTTTAAAGTCGAGACAATCTATAAATAGTTTTAAAGCGTCTTTAATATCTGCGTAAAATACATTTGGAACTAACTTTGTAAAAGTCATAACTGCCGTAATTTAAAGTTTACACTCTCTATTGTTGTTCTGGTGTCGCACAAGGACCACCAACTCAAATATTTACGAAACTAACCATAAAACCCTCGTAAATAAAGCTATATTGGGTTATCAACAGTAGCGGGGGAGTCGAAGGCAACAGCCATTTATATTATACGCCTGTTTTCTTATGCCAGAAATGATAGGATATTATGCCCGGCACTATCCAAATGAGCATGACAATCATCATCGGGTCAAACTTGCCGGAAACTGCAACTCCGGAATAGATGGCACCGGCAAGATCAAAAAAGAGGCCTGCATAAGCCCATTCTTTTATCCTGTTTAAACCGGGAACCATAATAACGAGGGCGCCGATTAATTTCGCAAAGCTGATAAATTGTATAAAATACACGGGATACCCAAGGCCGTCATGCATTAATTGAATCGCCTGTTGGGAGGGCTGAAGACCGCCTGCGGCAGAAAATATCATCAATGCTGCGAAAATAACAGTGCATATCCAGTAAGTGAGGTTGATCGCTTTGGTTGTCATGTATTATATATTTTCTAACAATAAAAGTATATTCTTCATTTCATTTTGTCAAGTTAGGGCTGATAGCGCGGAATACTTTTTGAATCTATTTAATTTACCCGTTTGTATTTATCATATTTAATTGTTCTTTATAAGCCGAGCTTAGAAGGAGTTACTATGGATAGGGTGGATAGCGGTACTTTTAATTATGAGATTACTACAGATAACCGGATGAAATAAACAAGCCGGCTTTAATGTTTAAGCACACAGCATTATTTAGCTCTGCGTGATGCTGCCGGAATAAATAATGCCGGCGACGTCACGTTGATTTTCAGACATAAAGCCGATGTACGTCGCTGCAGTTGGCCGCTAAACGATATGAGACTATATTTCCTGTAAGACTACTCCGCAGTACTTCCCCGCCATAAATCGCTTGTTGTATTGCCGCTGAGTAAGCTACAGGAATAGCCAGTTCCTATTCCTTGGTTCGTGCCTCACGAAACACTTCTTAATAATTTGCTACATTTAATTAGTGAATGCGCAAATAAGAAAATCTTATACAGCAATAAATAGAATATATTTTTGGACTGCACCAATTCACATGTGGCTACCATTTACCGGAACGGGAAGAGAATAAAAAGGTAATCCTAAGCTCTTTAACGAAATTGCCTGACGACAATCTAATCGTTCATAGTAAACTACTTTTTAAACTTTAAAATAGAAATCAACATGGAAAACAGAAG
>JBDTSD010000299.1:0-4097 GCA_039931355.1 Ginsengibacter sp. | reverse complement strand
GTGGAATCATTGGAAACAATTTTATTTTTTATCAAGTCAAACTCAGTAGTTGGCTGTAGCCTGCTGTTAAAGACAACCTTGTTGTTATGAATAGAATATTTGCCTTCACCTTCCCGGTCCAAAGCGCCATAACTGAAAAAGAATTGAAAGGTAGAATCGGGCTTCAGCAAAAAGCCGGAAGCAATTTCCGGGCCTGCACCCCGCACGTAGTATTCACCTGCTACATTATTTTGCGAATAGGCAAAAATGTTTAAAAAAATTACAACTATAAGCAGAATAAATTTTTTCAAAAGATGCAAAGATTGTATGCTGAAAATATACCTGTTATTCCATTATTTGCTCAAGATGAGCCAGGCGGCCATCTTTAGTCATGCCCTCTATTATTACCCGAAAAGCCTTGCTGATATCATTATTATAAAAGGTAAACACTACCTTATTCTTCTGAGGCGTAGTAACTATTTGCGGGTTCCAATATAAAGTGGTTCTTATATCCGCCTTATCATCATCAGGGCTAATGGTGCCGTAGTTAGGAGAATAGAATTCCCGAATAGCGGTGTAGCCTGTAACAGTATTACTTGAGAGGCCTTTGCCCGGCTCTGACTTCCGATCGTCACCGCGTCGTGTGTAGATAGCAATCGCACCTGCTCCGCCGTTTATGCCTCCTAAAAAAGGCGGCCTTAATACTTTTATATACGCCACATCAGTTATGGGTATGGAAGATACAAATGAAGGATCGGCGGCTACTTCATCCAGGTACAATTGAGGCGAACCCCCACGCCACGTCAGTGTTGGAGGGCTGGAAGATGAGTTTATTTGCAGACCGGCCACCTGCCCCTGCAGGTAATCAAAAATACTGCGTGAGCCAAATGCCCTTGTATCATCGAGAAGGTTAAACTGATAGCCATCACCTCCTTTAAAAAGCCCGGATGCATATTTTTCATCCAACACCTCTACCGGTGATTTGGTTTTTACTTTTATAGTAACCGTTTCCAAAACCTTTGCCTTATACCTGTTAGCAATCTCTGCAAGTTGATTGGCAAGTTGCAGGTGGCGTGCATTGCCGGCAGTGTCTAAAAATTTACTATAAAAATTACCCGTGGCTGCAATATTGTTGCGAAGCGGCGGAAGCCTTCCTTCCAAAAACTTTACCGACACATCGCCGAGCCCTTTTGCTTTTGAAAGCTGGTAATAAATTTGAGCCGTGTCGAAAATAAGAAAAGAGGGATCATTAAATGTACCGTTTGCTTCTACCGGAACAAACATCATTTTTTTACCTATCGTTTTATTGTTAATGAGCAAAACAATATTATCTGCATCTCGTAATTGTGCCGGAGTTGCCCCATATACTTTCCCTGAGAGCGTAAGATAAGCCGTGTCTTTTGGATAACTTATGGCAGGAAATTCACCTTTGGTAACCTTATCCCAGTTGAACCTCCGCCAGCCATGGGTGAGCATTACAAGATCAAGCCGCTGGGCAAGGCTATCACTATCGTTGGAAAAATAATAAGAAGGATTGAAAACCCTTCCTTTTAGTTCACCGGTAAGCATAAGGTGTGAAATAATATTATCACTGCTGTCGGCATCAATATCTATATCGGTAACTGATACGGAAAAATCTGCATCAAGACTATCCGGTACCGCTATTTGAACTTCATTTCTTGCCCTTTTATTTAATCCCCAATGTTGTACCTCCATTTCAGGATGAAAAATAAATTCTCCATTGTTGATATATGAAATGCGCTCCGCGATTGGTTTCCATTGGTTATCAAATGCCGTGATGGTAAGGATACCACTCGGTAAAGCCTGTGTAGGAACCACCCCACTTACAACTCCATCTTTAAAATCTTTTGCTATCTGAAAAATCTCATGCTGATACATTGTTCCAATCACACGAATGCCGCCCAAAGAAGCCGCCACTTCAGGAGAAGCCAAAATATTAAAAATCCTGTTTTTGCCGGAGATAAGTACACTCATTGCAACGCCACTCGCCTTTACATCAGGCAAAGGCGTGGTATGGTCTACGCCCTTTTCATCTTTCCACTTTGCTGAAAAACTTTCTCCCTCATCAGGGTGGAGTAAAAAGAATCCCATGCCATCATGTATTACATGCAGGCTGTCAACCAGGCCACCAGATTTGTTTTGGATAATTCCTTTAATTTTTACAGGCCTTCCATATTGATCGTTTGCTTTAAAGGCAACTTTATTAGTTACGCCTGTAACTATATCTCCTCCTTCAGGAAAAAATTGGATAGAGGGAGTAATGACAGTCTTTGTTTTTTCTGCAAGATTATTAGACGTGAGAATTCTCAGGTCATTATTATAAAGAAATGCCGAATCAAAATTGAGCATCCATTTGGTATATGCTTTCACATGAACAAATTTTCCTGCGTAAGCAGCCGGGATATCAAACTGGCCAACAGTAGTGCCATCTACTATAGGGCTCGAGTTGTGTGAGAGGAGAGTGCCCTTATCATCCGTCCAATCAATATAAAATGTTTTACTGCTGGTAGCGGGATAAATGTCCTGCATCAGGTAGACCTTGAACCAGACTGTTTCACCGGGCGCATAGGTTGATTTATCATAATGAATATACACTCTTTCTTCACCGTATTTTGTAGCATACGTTTCTATTGTTGAATCAATATTTTGAGCAGTAGCGGCTGAAAAAAGAAAACAGGTAATGCAGGCAGAAATTAGAAATCGTTTCATTGAGAGGATCACATTTTCATTTGTATAAAAGTATAAAACTTTCAAAGGATTTCACGACAAAGAAGCGACAGACAAAAAGCTTTACAAAAATGTTGTATATTTTTTCCACCAAAAAATTAGTTGCTTTTGTTGGATTCCTTTTTAGAAAGCACATCAGTTAATTTCTATTTCGTCCGCAAATAACCATGCAAGAGAACCTGCGCCAGGTGCGCCGAAAGGAATAGTTCCTGCATTTTGTGCAAGCACTTTTACATAACGTGTAGTGGTGTTTAATGGTATGGTAAATTTGTTTTTTCCCTGGTCTTTCACTTCATCTATTGCAATCGTTGCTATGGACGAATAATTTTCGCCGTTATAAGAAGTAGCTACCTGTATTTCTTTGGGAAGATATATCCAGCTTTCTTGTTGGTCAAGTACATTTAATGAAACACTTTTAATTTTAGTGGGTTCACCGAGATCAATGTCTGCTTCCAGGTCTTTACCGGAAAATCCAAGCCATTCAGAAGATTCAGCAAGGCCATTCTCTGAAATAGCGCCGTTCACCAGGGTAAAAGCGCCAGTGCCCGGATAGTCAGGCGAAGGTTCGGTGTGAAGTATTATTTTCTTTCCGGTTGCTTTATTAAAATAGAAAGTTTTCCAAATCCAGCTGCTTATAATTTTATGGGATTTATCCGAAACGGCGGCGCCATAAGTGCCGGTCGAATTTATAAACAAAGGCTGCGTGTAATCAAACGATGCATTGGTATTTTGTCCTTTCACATAAATAATTTTACTGCCAGGGTATTCACTTTCCAGCTTCCACAATACGCCATTATGTTTTTCTGAAGGGAGAACGGAAGATTGCAAATCGTAAGCCGCCTTGCTGTAATTAGAGTGCCACAACTGGTAGCGTTTAAACATAACCGGTAGTTTGGATTGAAATTGACTCCAATCCAATTTGTCTTTTGCTGTCCACAGCACTTCACTTAAAGCCGTCATGCGGGGAAAGAGCATATACTCAAGCTTTGCCGGGTTATTAATGTATTCAGTCCATAAGTTTGCCTGCGCCCCCAACACATATTTTGCTTCTGCGTCCTCTAATTCTTTTGGTATAGGATCATATTTGTAAACCACATCCAGCGGAAGGTAACCGCCAATGGTTACGCTGTCTTCATTTTTTGATTGTGAATGATCGAAGTAAACATATTTGCCCGGAGTCATAATAACATTGTGGTGTTCTTTGGCAGCTGCTATTCCACCTTCTTCACCACGCCAACTCATAACGGTTGCATTTGGTGCAAGGCCACCTTCCAAAATTTCATCCCATCCAATAATATTTCTGCCTTTACTGTTCAGGTATTTTTCAATCCTGCTTATAAAATAACTCTGCAGGCCATGCTCGTCCGTCA
>JBDTSD010000298.1:0-4111 GCA_039931355.1 Ginsengibacter sp. | reverse complement strand
TTTTTATCACTTTCACCAGGCCGTGCCTGGTAATAAGTAGCTCTGCGAAACGGCTTGTCTTCTATAGAATAATAATACAATGCAATTGATCTTCTGAAAACGCCTTCAGGGCATGCCATGGGTTCAGGATGGCCATGATAAGAATCTGCATCTGTGTTAAAAATTACACAGCGATTAAACACCGGTAAAACTTTCGCTTCACACGCCTGCATTTTTTTATCCCACAATTCCAGCTTTCCTCCCCACTCTTCTTTCCAGTCTTTATTTAGGTAAACAAGCACATTCACCCGTCGCTGCCAGTTGCGGTGATGCGGATGCACCGTAAAATCTGCGTGGATGTTAAGGTAGCCGCCTTTGGTAGATTGGTGTATGCCGCCACCTTCCAGGTAATCATCTTTTTGCAAATCGTTGATACCTGTGAGTGTGCTGAGAAATTTTAAAAATTCAGGCGAATTCAATTCATTAATCGTTCCTTTTATTGCTTCTGGTAAAACATCTAATTTATTAAGGCCTTTCTTTTTTTCGTTGTAGTGCGCATAGTTTATCCAACCATCGGCTTCATTCAATTTATTAAATTCAGCGATGCATTCATCAAGCGCTTCGGGATTCAAAAAATTTTCCAGTACAATTTGCGGGTATGGATTTGCTGATTGATATTGTTTGCTTAATTCAGGAAGCTCGCTGTTCCACTTTTCGTAATTGAAGATTTGTGTTGCTGTTTGCAAATTAAATGGTTTAAGAAGCAAAGATAATTTAATGTCATTTTAAAAAATAATTACAGCATTGAAAGGAAGGCTACTATTTTACTTCAATAAATTAGAATCGCCTTCAACTTATCAACCAATTAACAAATGCATTCTCAAACCATAAAGCCATTCACTTAACTTTGACCGAAATTTTTAGAAACCAATGCTTAAAAAAGTAAATGAGGCCGTGGATGCTATCAAATCAAAGTATAAAACAAAACCCGCTGTGGGCATAGTGTTGGGAAGCGGTCTCGGAAGCTTTATCTCCGAAATAAATGTAGAATCTAAAATTAATTATGCTGATATTCCCAATTTTCCCGTTAGTACAGTAGAGGGCCACAGCGGCGAACTTATTTTTGGGGAAATAGGAGGAAAGAAAGTTGTTGCGATGGCAGGCCGCTTTCATTATTATGAAGGTTATTCAACACAGGAAGTCGTTTTCCCGATACGGGTTTTAAAATATTTGGGTATTGAAACTTTGCTGATAAGCAATGCGGCCGGAGGTACTAACCGGTCTTTTCGTGTAGGCGACCTTATGGTTATAAAAGATCACATTAGTATGCTTACTCTTAATCCATTGCTTGGTAAAAATGAAAACAATTTTGGTCCAAGATTTCCTGACATGAGTGAGCCTTATAAAAAATATCTTATCGCATCTGCAAAAAATATTGCAACACAAAACGATATTGATTTGAAAGAAGGTGTTTACGTTGGCGTAACGGGGCCCTCTTTCGAAACCAGGGCCGAATACAAAATGCTTAACCTGCTCGGCGGCGATGCAGTTGGCATGAGTACGGTGCAGGAAGTAGTTGCGGCGGTACATCTGGGCTTGCCTGTTTTTGCCATGAGCGTAATAACAGATATTGGTATAAGGGAAGAACAAAATACAATCACCCACGAAGAAGTGTTGCAGGCAGCCAGGGATGCGGAACCGAAGCTCACCTTGATTTTTAAAGAAATGATTGCTGCCCTTTAAGAAAATATAATGAGGCAAATAAGAAAAATATATTTGTTTAAAGCCGTACTGCGGATAACACTGTTTGTTGTGTTGACCATTATGGTTGCCAATGTATCTGCACAACTGCCCGGGGTTTTGAAAGGGAGGCCGGGCAGTTCCAATCCCATAGGTAATATAAATCGCGGGCAGCAGAGCTCGCAACAAAAAGGCGATACACTTGGCTTTAAGCACCGCGATGATCTTGCGGATTCCATCACGATTTCTTTTAAATATTTAGATTCTTTAAAAAGCCAGACGCTTGATTCGTCGTTAAGTGATTTTGATAAATATTATACAGTTCATGCGAACTATGTTTCTCTGGGCAATAATGGCAGCGCCGCTTATCCCGTGCTATTCACGCCAATATTGAAAGCGGGTTGGGATGCGGGTTTTCATGCGTACGACTCTTATATGTACACGCTTGAAAACACACACTTTTTTAAAACAACACGGCCCTTTACGCAGTTAACTTACTTGCTTGCATCAGGCAAGGAGCAAGTGATAAAAGTATTGCAAACGCAGAATATAAAACCTAACTGGAATGCCGGTATTGAATATCGTTTAATTTCATCACCGGGCTTTTTTCAAACGCAAAATTCCAATCATAATAATTACCGGTTTTTTAGTAACTACCAGGGCACTAAAAAAAGATACGCCTCCTACCTCGTGCTGCTGGGAAATAAATTAAGCGCTTCGGAAAATGGTGGCATACAAAACGATTCATTCCTCACTGATCCCACGCGAAAAAAGCGTTTCTCCGTTCCCGTTAATCTCGGCGGAGATGTTGAGCAATCGTTTAATGTATTTTCTACCAAGATCACTACAGGAAATAGTTATAGCAATTTCACAGCATTCTTCCGACAGAGTTACGACTTTGGAATCAAAGATTCTATCATCATCAATGACAGTACAAAAGATTATTTATTTTATCCAAAATTTCGCCTGCAACATACGCTTAGCCTGAGCAGTTATACCTATTTGTATAAAGATATACTCACGAATGTAGGATTCGGGCAAAGGGATTCGTCTTTATACAATCAATGGTATGGACTAAAGCCAAACCCATCGTCAGGCCTTGATTTCCGTGTGCAGGACCGGTGGAAAATGGTATCGAATGATTTTGCAATAAAACAATTTCCTGAAACAAAAAATCCGGCGCAGTTTATTGAAGCAGGCATCAGGCTGGAAAATTTTACAGGCATATTCTCTTCACCTGCCCAGGATAGTTTTCCATTACAGGTTTTTCCACCTCCTCCCATCAGGAAGAATTTTTATAACGTTGTGCTGCATGGCGAATACAGGAATAAGACGAGAAATAAAAAATGGGATGCCTTGCTCAAAGGCGAGTTTTATACAACAGGTCTCAACGCTGCAGACTACAGCGCTTATGCATCGCTTACGCGCTTTCTCAATAGTAAGTTGGGCGATGTACAGGTAATTTTTCAAAACGTAAGCCGGTCTCCTTCTTATATTTTTGAAGGAAGTTCTGCCTTTAATTTTGGAAATAATCTAGACACAAAAAAAGAAAATATAACCGTGATTTCTGCGGAAGCCAATAACCCAAAATTTAAGCTGCTTGCCCGCAACATATCCATTGCGAACTATACGTATTTTACTAATTATTCAAAAGCAGATCAATTCAATGGCCTTTTGAATATTACTCAATTTGTCGCCTCAACTAAAAACAAAGTTGTTGGCCATCTAAATTTATACAGCGATTTTACGGTGCAGCAAACTACCGGAAATAATCCTATAAGAGTTCCACTATTTTATACCAGGCAGCGGCTTGCATTTGAAGGCGTATTTTTTAAGAATCTTAACCTGAGCACGGGCCTGGATGTTCAGTATAATACTCCATATAAAGCAAATAATTATTCGCCGGTCGAAGGACAGTTTTTTCCGCAGGATTCCGTTACTATCAGCAACCTTCCGGAAGTAAGTGCTTATTTTAATTTTAGGATTAAATCATTTACAGCTATCGTAAAAATAGAGAACCTGAATACCGTTTCCTTTACAGATGGCTTTGGTTTTACTAATAATAATTTTGCCGCACCAAACTATCCAACTCCCGGGTATATTTTTAGGATTGGAGTGATTTGGAATTTTGTAAATTAGTCACACGTCATCCAAAAACTTTTCTTTATTTTAATAATAAACATTTGCCAGGTCAAATAGAAATAAGAGCAATCCTGGAGACAGACGATGTCCTGATTGCTGCTATAATACGCACATCCCTGGTAGAGTTTGGTGCTGCCAAACGCGGCACGGTTTATTTCGATAAAACAACCGATCATTTGCATGAAGTTTTTAAAGAGGAAAAGTCAGCTTATTTTATTGCAGAAGAGCAAAATCACATTTTAGGCGGAGC
>JBDTSD010000297.1:0-4136 GCA_039931355.1 Ginsengibacter sp. | reverse complement strand
TTATGTAAGAAATATTTTTAGAATCAACTGCGCCCTGCAGATCGAGATAATGTTTGAAGTCCTGTAATTGAACAGGCGCTATCGCGACTAGCTTTGGTATTTCCTTTAAACCTGCGCTGGTGTCGAGTTTGGCAATATCTTTCTCGAGAGCGCCAATCTTTACATCCAGATTATCTTTTTCTGTTTTAAGTTTTTGCAGCTCAACTTTTTTGTCGTTCAATGCACCATCTTTTTCTTTCTTACTGGTATTGCCGCATGAAGCAGCCATTCCTAAGAAAATGATCATAATGCCAAGTCTTGTTATTTTTTGCATTGTATTTAGATTAAATGGTTTTTGTTTTTATGTTTATAATTTTCCGGCAGCTCTTTGGAAATCAATTTTTGCATTAATGGCATCGTATAGTGAACCATAGTAATTGTTTTGTGCCGTGACTAAATCAGTTTGTGCCTGGTTGATCTCCTGGTTGCTCCCCAGGCCCTGCTCGTATTTCAACTTGGTGGTATTATATACCTGCTGGGCAAGTTCTATATTTCTTTTTTGGTTATCCAGCGTAAGCATTGCAGATTTCATGTTGATGCGTGCCTGCGTAACATCGTTGTCAATAGACTCTTTGAGATTATCAAGGTTGTTCTCAGTTTTCATAACGTTGAACCTTGCCTGCGCTATTCTTGCATTTTTTGCACCGCCATCGAAAATGGGAACATTCAATCTTAACGCTATGAATGATGAAGTAAAATATGGCCCTTTAAAAAAATCGAATTGCTGCCGTTGTGCACTCTTGCTATAGTTAGCGGCAAGTGAGAGTGTTGGCAATTTACTGAGTTGATATCTTTTTACATTATATTTCAGGAGATCAACTGAATTTTCTAATAGCTGGTATTCCTTCCTGTCTTCATAGTTATAATCCTGGTCAAGTATATTTGATTTCACTTCTTCGTCAGAGAGTGTATCGGTCAAAATCAATTCATCTTTTTGCGGCATATTCATCAGGAATTTTAAGCCTGCCAGGCCCGCGTCAAGCTGGTTTTGTGTTTTTAATTTTTGTGTTTGCAGATTGCTAAGCTGCACCTGCACCTTATCCACATCAAGCTTTTCAGCAAAGCCATTTTCATAGATGATGCGTGTATCGTGCAACAGCTTTTCATAGTTAGCGATATTTGTATCTAATGTTGCTATTTGTCTTTTACCTACAGCAAGCTGGTAATATATTTTATAGACATTTGTCTTTATCTGTTCCTTAGTAACATCAGCGGTTATTTCAGCATTTTTTATTGCAGCTTTCCTTGCAAGCAAGCCTGCGAAAACCTGCCCGTCAAATAAAATCTGGTTAAGATCAACACCGCCATTAACAGAGTATTTTGATCCGAAGGCTGCATTTATAACACCAAAGTCTGAAGGTGAAACAATGGTATTACCACTGCCATCTTTTACATTATTCGCAACGAGCACACCGTAAGTCCCCGCAGCAATAAAGTTTGGAAAAGTCTGCACGCTTACATTAGGGTTATAGGTAACACTTCCGCTCCCGGTAATTTGCGGAAAAGCAGAAGCTGTGATCTCCTTATTTTGCTGCCGCTGGATTTTAATATCTATCAATGCATTTTTTACCTGCACCGCATTTTGCAGCGCGTAGTCAACAGCCTGTTGTGCACTGAAGGCATTTAGGTGCGATGTGGTATCAGTTTGTGCAACCGAAATAAGACTTATACTGCACAGTAAAAAACTGGAAATAACAGCAGCAACATTTTTTGTTTTCATCATACTTTTTTTATTACTCTAAATTTTACCGCCTCTTTCTTTTTGATATTTGGCAACCAGTTTATATCCTTTTAAACTCACCAGGCCAAACAAATAATATTCTATTAGCTGTTGCTCAAGAAAAACTAAGCTGTACTTGTTTTTTGGGAAAAGATTTTCATTAAAAGGCATCATCATAGTTTCCAGCCTTACGGTGGCCACCACGTCTGCGTCTATTTCCGGCCTGTATAATTCCTCTCTCTTACCTCTTTGAATATTTTCTTTTACAAGATGAAAAAGGAAATTGTACTTATGTTTTTTAAATTTTTCGTAAGTAGCGGGGTGGTTTCTTTCCAAATCAAACAAAATGGAAGGGTTCATGTTTTCAAACATGGATTCAAGCATTTCCATGGCGAGGTAAACTTCGTCGATGGCATTTTGTGCTCTCGTTCTATCCTTCTGGCAACATTCCTTATTGTAAGTGAGCAGGTCCACTATCACTGCATCTACCAGTTCGTTCTTATCAGAAAATGACTGGTAAATTGTTTTTTTAGATACGCCAAGTTGAGAAGCTATCTCGTCCATCGTCACCGATTTTATACCATACCGGCGATACAGTTCATCAGCTTTTTGTTTTATTCTATCTCTTACATCCATGGGGCGCAAAACTATGGAAACTTTCAATGTTACCAAAGTTTCCAATATTAATTTTTTATGAATTCAGAAATTTTTAGGATGAGTGGTACAAAACTTAACTTTATTCTTAATTTACCATCATGCAACCATCTGTTCGTTACCAGAAATTAATTCAATACTTTTTACAAGGTTTATTAATCCTCGGCCCGGTTTCCATTACCATATATTTTATCTATATCATTTTTGATAAGATAGACAGCATTCTGCGGCCTGCCATTAATGTTCCGGGGCTTGGGTTTGTTATTATCATCGCTTTCATTATCATCACGGGCTATTTAAGTTCTTTCTTTGTGATGGGGAGGGTTCTTTCAGTGTTAGATAAATTCCTGGAACGCACGCCAGGGGTAAAGCTTTTCTATTCTTTTATAAGAGATTTTTTTGAGGCATTTGCGGGCAACAAAAAAAAGTTCACCAACAATGTTTTGGCCTGTGTAGATGATACTGATGTGTGGCGGGTGGGGTTTATCACGCAGGAAGATATGAGCAGTTTTGGCATGGAAGATTATGTAGCGGTTTATCTGCCGATGGCTTATTCTGTAGCAGGCAACGTATATATTGTGCCTAAAGAAAGGATTAAACCAATTCAAAATATAAGTGCAGCCCAGTCTATGAAATTTGCTGTAAGTGGCGGTGTCACTGATACTTCCACGGATGTAGAAGAAGAATTGATAAACGATCTACTTAATCAATAAAACTTTTTTTGAAAAAAATCCTGCTACTTCTCGTTCTTATTTGTATTACCTCGCAGAGCTATTGCTGGGGCTTCTTTGCCCATAAAAAAATAAATTATTTAGCTGTTTTTTTATTGCCACCGCAAATGCTGATTTTGTATAAACCGAATATAGAATTCATAAGCGAGCATGCAGTAGATCCTGATAAACGCAGGTATGCCGTAGCCGCGGAAGGCTCGCGCCACTATATTGATATTGACTATTATGGAAAATACCCTTATAGTGATTTGCCGCATAACTGGAAAGAGGCTGTTGTAAAGTACAGTGAAGACACTTTGCAGGCAAATGGAATAGTGCCCTGGCATATACAGACGATGCTATCGCGGTTAACCAATGCTTTTAAAGAAAAAAATTTTTCGGCCATAATGAAGAACAGCGCCGAAATAGGCCACTACATTGCAGATGCGCATGTACCGCTTCATGCAAGCAGCAACCACAACGGACAGCTTACCAATCAACGGGGCATTCATGGATTTTGGGAAAGCAGGGTACCGGAACTTCTTGCTGATAAACAATTTGATTTCTTTGTTGGCAAAGCGGAATACATAAAAAACCCGGGAGTATTTATTTGGGACCGTGTACTAGAAAGTGGTAACGAATCTGATTCTGTTTTAAGTATTGAGAAAGCACTTTCACAGCAGTTTCCCGGTGATAAAAAATATTCTTTTGAAAAAAGAAATAACGTTGTTATCCGGCAATATTCTTCGGCTTATACTATAGCATTCAATAATAAACTTAATGGTATGGTTGAGCGCAGAATGCGGCAGGCAATATTTGCGGTAGCTTCGTTTTGGTACACGGCGTGGGTAAATGCAGGCCAGCCTGATCTTTCATCCTTATCAACACAATCATTTACAGAAAGCGACCTCAAAGAATTTGAGCAGTTAAATGAAAAATGGCAGGCAGGGAAAATAAAAGGAAGAGATCATGAGGAAGGGCAGTGAGGTGGTGATTTGGTCAATGGGTCAATA
>JBDTSD010000296.1:0-4170 GCA_039931355.1 Ginsengibacter sp. | reverse complement strand
AGCTTTTCCGGCATTTTTATTGAGATGATTTACAAAAAAATTGATCATGAAAAAGAAAGCATTAAACAAATCAACCATCACCATTCTTAGTGTAGTCGCTATAATTGTTGCGGCAGCTATTGCTCTTAAAGTAATCGCAGATAGTGAATCGAGAGTGGACTATTAATTTACAGTATTAAGGGTTAAATGATTTTAAATGTACGGGTTGCCTGTTGATGGAATTGGTAATTAAATTAAATTAAATAGTAGGAATAGACATTTCACGTTCATTTTTGATAATTCCCTTGCGCCTCTCAATTAGCGAAATTATAACTGCGCATAAAAAGCAGTCATGAAATGGAACAGGTGCCACAAAACGTTTGCTTATTTGAAGAGCCTCACGGAATATATCTTTCTTTTGTTCTTAGTCTTTGCTTTTCGCTAATTATAAGCGGGGCAAAGATTTTATTATTTTAGGACTGATTCCAGCTTGTAAATACACATATAGGCCGACAGTTTATCTCATACTCGCCAATTTCACTACTCGTGCAATAAGTTTTGCCCGTCTTCTCACTTAAACCAATTATACTAACTTTATTCGGGCAAAGGAGCTACAATGACACAATTTATTCTAAACGATAAAGAAATAAATACTGCCTTACACCCAGGCACGCTGGTACTGGATTTTATTCGCTATCATAAAAATTTGATGGGGACGAAAATCGGGTGCCGGGAAGGGGATTGTGGTGCCTGCACAGTGCTCGTTGGTGAATTAATAAATGATGAGCTTACCTATCGTTCCATGACTTCCTGTTTGTTGCCGCTTGGGAACGTACATCATAAACATATTGTAACTATTGAGGGAATAAATATGGATCAGCTCAATCCAGTGCAGCAATGTATGAGTGACGAAGGTGCGTCGCAATGTGGTTTTTGTACGCCGGGTTTCGTCGTTTCTCTTGCGGGTTTTTGTTTGAGCAACGAGCCATCTTCTTATAAAAATGCTATCACCTCAATTGATGGAAACATCTGCAGGTGCACCGGTTATAAATCTATTGAAAGGGCAGCGGCGAGACTTACAGAATTAATGGAAGAAAGAAAAGCGGAAGATGCAATTGATTTCGTTACGGAAAGAAAAATCTTGCCGCAATATTTTAAAGAAGTAAAACAAAGGCTTTCGGTATTAAAAAGTAAAACTAATGGTGTACTGCAAGCGAAAGATAATTATAACTTTCTTGGTGGCGGCACCGATCTCTATGTTCAACAACCTGAAAATATGGTGTATGCCGATATTGATTTTTTGTATGATAAAAGAGATTTGAAAGGAATAAAAAGAGTTGGAAACAAATGTTACATAGGTTCCTCAGCAACAGTTACCGATATTGTTGAATCTGAAATTTTTCAGGAATACTTTCCTGAACTTCCGAAGTTTATAAAACTGGTTTCTTCTACGCCGATAAGAAATATGGCAACCATTGCCGGTAATTTCATAAATGCCTCACCGATAGGAGATTTTACGATTTTCTTTCTTGCTCTTGATGCGCATTTGTTGTTAAGTGATGGGGAAAATGAAAGGACAATTCCGCTTAGAAAATTATATAAAGGATATAAATATCTTGATAAAGAAGAGAAGGAATTTATACAACAAATTTATTTTGAGCTTCCTTCGAAAAATACTTTTTTCAATTTTGAAAAGGTAAGCAAGCGCACCCACCTTGATATTGCCAGTGTGAACACTGCCATTTCAATAACGATGAATGAAGACGAAATTGTCAGCGCCGCTATATCTGCCGGCGGCGTTGGCCCCACACCGTTATATCTTTCTTTTGCCTCTGAATTTTTGAATGGAAAAATTTTAAATGAAGAAATAATCTTGGAAGCCATAGAAATTGCCAAGCGGGAAATCTCCCCGATAAGCGATGCAAGAGGAAGCAAAGAGTATAAAACATTGCTGTTGGGACAATTAATAAAGGCGCATTTTCTTTCTTTGTTTCCAGTATTGGATGTAGAAAAAATGATGATTAACTAAATGAAGAATATAGACACATACACACATGTAAGAGGTGAGTCTATTTACCTGGATGATATTCCTGTGCTTGCCGGAACCTTGTATGGCGCCGCTTTTGGCTCACCTTTGGCTCATGGAAAAATTGTGCGCCTTGATTATTCAGAGGCAGAAAAAATGAATGGTGTAATAAGAATATTTACATCCAAAGATGTACCCGGCAAAAATCAAATTGGCGGCATCGTTGCAGATGAACCCTTGCTTGCTGAAGAGTATGTTCATTTTCATGGAATGCCGGTAGCTTTTGTTGTTGCTGAATCATTAGAGATTGCACAAGCTGCTGTAAAAAAAATTCATATTGAAATAGATCCTTTGCCTGTTATTACCGATCCGCGGGTAGCAAAGGAAAAAGGTGAATTGATTGTTCCGCCGAGAACTTTTAAACTCGGTGACACAGCGGCAGAGTGGCAAAACTGCGCACACATATTTGAAGGTATCGCCGAGACTAACGGGCAGGAACACCTGTATATTGAAACGCAGGGAGCTTATGCAATTCCCGTAGAGAATAATTGCTTAAAAGTATATTCATCTACGCAGGGCCCGACGGCAGTTCAGCGCCACATGGCGGATGTACTTGATATTCCTATGCATCGGTTGGAGATTGACGTAACCCGCATTGGCGGAGGATTTGGTGGAAAGGAAGACCAGGCATCAATGTGGGCAATCTTGTGTGCCCTGGCAACGTATCATTTAAAAAGACCTGTAAAATATGCGCTGCATCGTATGGAAGATATGCGCATGACAGGTAAAAGAAATCCGTATACTTCGGACTTCAAAATAGGGCTTGATGCAAAATTGCAAATCATTTGTTATGAAGCTACCTTCTATCAAAATGCAGGTGCGGCTGCGGATCTTTCACCGGCAGTATTGGAACGTACTTTATTTCATTGCAACAATTCATATTTTATTCCAAATGTAACAGCAACGGCTTACAGTTGCAGAACAAATCTCCCTCCCAATACGGCTTTCCGTGGTTTCGGTGGGCCGCAGGGAATGTTTGTAATTGAATCGGCTATTAATAAAGCTGCTGATGAATTGGGAATTCCTGCTTCGCAAATACAGGAAAAAAATCTCCTCGTAACCGGCAATGAATTTCCTTACGGGCAGCTTGCTGAAAGTGAAGCTAACGAGTGTTGGAACAAAGCAGTTGAAATGTATGATGTATTTAATCTGCGAAAAGAGATCAATGCCTTTAATGAAACGAATAAATTATTTAAGAAAGGAATTTCATTAATGCCGGTGTGTTTTGGAATTTCATTTACCAAAACTATGATGAACCAGGCAAGAGCTTTGGTGCATGTATATACGGATGGCAGCATTGGCATAAGCACCGGAGCCGTGGAAATGGGGCAGGGCGTTAATACAAAAATGTTACAGGTGGCCGCTAAAGTTTTTTCTATTGATCCATCAAGAATAAAAATTCATTCTACCAATACTTTCAGAATTTCTAATACTTCACCTTCTGCGGCAAGTGCAACTGCCGACCTGAATGGCAAGGCTGTGGAAATGGCTTGCAACTCCATTCTTGGAAGACTTAAAGAAGTCGCAGCCGAAAGTTTCAAAACTGAGTCTTCGGCTATAGAGTTAAAAAATGAAACGGTTTGGGTGGATGGAAAGCAAGCTGATCTTTCATGGAATGATCTCGTACTAACGGCCTTCATTAAACGCATTGGCCTTGCTGAGCATGCACATTATGCAACGCCGGATATTAAGTACGATGCAACAATAGAGAAAGGCCATCCCTTTGCTTATCATGTTTATGGAACTGCTGTAACAACTGTTACTGTTGATTGCTTAAGGGGAATATATGAAGTGGATGATGTAAAGATTGTGCATGACTTTGGCGCAAGTATGAATCCAGTTGTTGACCTCGGGCAAATAGAAGGAGGCCTTGTTCAAGGCATCGGCTGGATGACCATGGAAGAAATTATTTATGATAAAGAAGGGAGGCTTCGTTCGAATGCTTTATCAACTTACAAAGTCCCTGACATCTATTCTGTTCCAAAAAATATTGATGTTCATTTTCTTGAAACACAAAATGATAACCGCGCCATATTTCGTTCAAAGGCAGTGGGAGAGCCGCCTTTGATGTATGGTATCGGGACTTTCTTTGCGCTTCGCAATGC
>JBDTSD010000295.1:0-4185 GCA_039931355.1 Ginsengibacter sp. | reverse complement strand
AGCCTATTGGGTTTTACTTTTTGAACGGTTTATCTCATCTAAAATTAACTTTGACCTTTTTAAGGCTTCATCGAAAGTATCGGTAACATTTGCTTTGCCAATCGCAAAAACAAGTCTTGATTTTTTTAATTGCTCCATTACCTGCCCGCTGCTGATACCGGACAAAATAATTTTTGTTCCTTCTTTATTTGTTTCTTTAATAACCTCTTTCAAAACCTGTATGCCGGTGGCATCTATAATAGGTACAAGACGCATGCGAATAATAAGAACTTTTGGGGCCCTCTCAATAAATTTAATTGCATCTTTAAACTTGTATGCGGCGCCGAAAAAAAGAGGGCCGGTGATTTCAAAAACTTCAACATCTTTAGGGATTTCATAATTACTTACAGCGCCTTTATCTGCCTCATCATTATGATCATCTATCTGGTTTGTGAGAATATTTACATTGCTGAACTGTATCATTTTGCGCATAAAAAGAAATGCAGCGAGAACCATTCCTATTTCTATGGCAACCGTAAGATCAATGATCACGGTAAGAAAAAATGTAGTAAGCAAAACTGCCACATCACTTTTCGGCCCTTTCGCTACAGATAGAAAATTTCTCCACTCGCTCATGTTATAAGCAATTACTACCAATATCGCTGCTAATGTAGCCATTGGAATTAATGAAGCCCATTTTCCAAAAAACAAAAGAATCAGCAAAAGTGTAAGAACATGAATAATACCTGCAACCGGTGTACGTCCACCATTTTTCACATTGGTTGCCGTGCGGGCTATTGCGCCGGTAGCGGGGATGCCGCCGAAGATGGATGAAAAAATATTGGCAGTACCCTGCGCAATTAGCTCCATGTTAGACCGGTGATTACCTCCGATCATTCCATCTGCTACTATTGCAGATAGCAGTGACTCGATGCCCCCAAGAACGGCAATAGTAAATGCAGGCCTTATAAGATTCTTTATCGTTAAAAAATCCAAATGAGGAATTACAGGTGATGGCAGTGAGGAAGGGATAGCTCCAAACCTGCTGCCAATTGATTCTACCGGCAAATGAAGTAACTGAACCACAGCCGTTGTTACAAGGATAGCGATTAATGAACCGGGTATTTTATGCGTAACCTTCGGCCACAATAAAATAATAATAACCCCCGTAAATGCTACTATAACGGTATAAATATTTAATGAGTGAAAGTTTACAAAATAGCTTTCCCATTTATCAATAAAATTTGCGGGCACAGCGCCCATTTTCAATCCGAAGAAATCCTTTATTTCTGAAGAAAATATTATTAAGGCAATCCCACTGGTAAAACCAATGACTAATGGATGCGGAATAAATTTAATAACCGCACCAAGTCTTGCCAACCCCATTATAATAAGCATTACACCTGCAATAAAGGTGGCTATTACCAAGCCATTAATTCCATACTGTTGCACAATGCCATAAACAATTACAATAAAAGCGCCTGTTGGGCCGCCGATTTGTACCTTACTGCCACCCAGTGCAGAGATAATAAATCCTCCTATAATAGCAGTGTACAAGCCCTTTTCAGGAGAAACACCTGATGCAATTGCAAAGGCAATAGCGAGCGGTATGGCAACAATTCCTACAATTAAACCGGCCATCGCATCTTTACCAAACTGTCGCCGGTTGTAGGTTTTTAATGTGTCAAATAATTTGGGTCGGAGCATTTCTTCTTTTTTCCAGCTAATTGTTTTCACAACATCTGGCCAACATGAGTAGATGATAACCATTCAAAAAGTCCACCTCCTGCGGGTGCCCTTTAGACTATTCACAATTATAATTTATCCTGGCAGTGAATAAATTCTCTAACTCGTTCGCAATTGTTTTGTAACATTTATGTTCTAAGGTAATATTAATTCAGACAATAAATGGCCTGATGACACTGGTAAGGAAGGAGGAAGAAGAAAGCCAGGTACCAATTTAGTCATCAAAATAATTTCAGTTGTCGTTTGCAGATTTAATTCTTACAATAATGACATTCCCTGCTTATTTACTAAAATAAATCCTATTTGATTTCGTTGAGCAAAGAACTACAGAGTGGCGGCTGCTTTAGTTTATGAGAAAATTGAGATAAAATACCTGGTATATTTTACAGTCGCTATGATCTTGTTGAGGAAAATTTTTAGAATACCGTTAAACGAAAAATAACAAAAGATGCAAAACTTTTAATACAGTAAGTTGCTCTTTATAAGGTATCAATTTTTATTCGTTGCTATGATTTTGATATTTTTTCAACGGATACTTCAATTAACCTACCGCCAAAGCTTAAAAATTATCTTGAGATTATCAGTTCTTTTATTTTGAGTATTAGTTTTACTGATCCATCGCGAAGAAGTGTCGCTGATTGTTCTTCAAAATCATAGAGATCATTGTAATCTCCCTTTTGACGGGCATCAAATAAGTCAGCATACAATTTCCCCAATTCTTTTGGTATCTTCCCTGACTTCACAAAATTTAAAAAGAACTGGGATTTAACTCCTGTATGTGATTTTGCTAATATTTCATTTTGAAGCAATAAAGCATTGACGGCATAATAACAAGAATAATAAAGCCTGTTGACCGTAGAATTCCATAATTTGCTCCGCAATAAAACCTCTGCTGCCTCCAGCGTTTCATCGGCCTTTGCCAGTCTATATTTTATATAATCTTCTTTCTTAAATTCTGTCATATACGAATACCTTCGAGAGATATATTTTGATATAGTGGAGTCACAGAATGTTTAGACTCCCAATCAGACTTTGAATATACAAATGTGGAAAATGCTTCCCCAAGTTTCAATTCGAGATCAAAAAGATGATGCCGGAATTGCTGTTCAACCTGAAATGAAACCGGGTAATCGGTGAGGATCAATAAATCCCAATCGGAATCCTCTGCTTCATTACCTCTGGCACGGGATCCAAATAGCACTATATCGGCCTCTGGATCCACCTCGCTTACATTTTTTTTTATTAGGGAGATAATGTGTTTTTTATTTTCTGGCATATTCAAAGATATTACAATTACATAATGAACCTTAACGGGTTTTACAGCTTCATCTGACTTTTATTTTTATAAAATGTTTTGATTTGAAAATTGATAAGCTGTTTGGCCTCCGTATAGTTTGATAACTATAAAAATATTTTTATAATGCCTTCTATTATCCGCGACAGGGATAAGTATATAACTTATCCCTGTGAACGGCAATACTTTTTCAATTCAACCCCGGAAAATTTGCAACAAAACAATGGGCAAAGCACCAGGAAGCATTCCATCCGCTGCCACCTCCCGGATGATGGCCGCTGTTGCAGCTAAAGCAACACTCAGACCCATCGGGGCCATTAGGGCAATTATTTTGTAACGTTACTATTGCTTTGAGAAACCATGCATTATGTTTACGGGCCTCTCCGGTGCTCAGCTTTGAGCCTTTGGCTATAATCTCATTTATAATTGTTTCCGCCTGCACAATTATTCTTTTCGTTTCAATATCCTTTTGTTTTACAGGCTTTATTTTTTCCAGCTTTGCTGATATCTTATCAAAATTTGGTTTCGCTTCTTTGGCCCATTGCAACACATTTTGTGAAGTGGGTGCTCCGGCTGTTTGTACTCTTGTAATATTTGACTGGCTATACACAGTGCCGTTGATGTAAAAACATATACATAATGTGAGTGCCGTACTTATTATCTTTTTCATAATTGATTTTTTTTATGTTTAAAAATTATTTGGCCCAATGCGCAGCATACCATGTCTTGCCGCCTTCATCATAACCGGTTATGCATTGTGTTAGTAATCCCTTTTCAAGATTGTCATCATATTTATCCTGGTAGCTTTCGCTGCTGGATTTTCGCGTGGCGGAGTAAGAAGCATATCCTGAATTTTGATACCATATCGCGGAGAACCTTGTTTTGCCATCGTGATGATATGCATTAACATAAACCTGCTCATATTTTTTCTTCACCATATCATCGAATAAGTCCTGGTATTCTTCCTGCGTAAGAAAGCTTTTCAAAACAGCTTTGCCTACATTTCTCTTTTCATAAAAAGCAGAGTAATATCTTTTGCCGTTTACAGATGTTACTGAAACATTTACCGGAACAAATCCTTTACTTCCATAATCTTCGAACATTTTTTGATGTGCTTCAGGAGATACTGCATGGTAGGCGGGTTGCTGGTTTGGCTGCCCGGGCTT
>JBDTSD010000294.1:0-4190 GCA_039931355.1 Ginsengibacter sp. | reverse complement strand
TGCCTGCTGATAATAGAGATCATTATAGCCTTTCTTACAGCCAGTTTATTATGCCGCTTGTAAAAGCAATGCAAGAGCAACAAAAAATAATAGAAGAATTATCTAGGCAGGTTGAGCAAAGCGAAATCCCGGCAATAGTCGGGAAGCAGCAAATAATTATAACTAATCAACAAAAACAAATAGATCTTTTGGAAAAAAGACTAACGGCATTGGAAGAAAAAATAGAATGATGCTATGCAAAAAATAAGCGGCTATAATACTTCAAACACATTAAAATATTTTTTAAAAATGAAACATCCTCTTTTAGCAAACCCTAAATTTATTTTATCCTTATTTTTTTTGATTGCCTTTTTTTCGCCATGCAAGGCGCAGATCATTCAACAAGTAAAAGATTTAAGAGCAGGCAATTCTTTTCCGTTTGATTTCACGGTATCAGGCACAAAATTATTTTTTATAGCGGGCGATGATATAAATGCGGGCGTATGGGTTACTGATGGCACTGCCGCCGGCACACAAAAACTAACACCTTCAACAGGGCCTCTAAACAGCATCAGTGACATTGTTGCTTTTAACAACAAAGTATATTTTTCTTACAACAATGGTATTACCGGTTATGAACTTTGGGTGAGCGATGGTACTGTAGCAGGTACAGGATTAGTTAGCGATTTATATGCCGGTAGCACTGGTTCTTTTCCAAGGTATTTTACCGTTGCTAATAACAAAATGTTTTTTATGGGCGATAATGTAAATGGTGACAGAAGGCTATTTGTGAGTGATGGTACAGCAGCAGGAACATTTGTGGTAAAAGATAATTACATAACTCTCTTTAACGGGCTCGCAACCTTTGCAATATTAAACAACGATATTTATTTCACCAGTGATAACGGTACAGGTTCAGGTTATGGCTTATGGAAGAGTAATGGCACATTTGCAGGAACGGCGCTGGTAAGGCCAGATATTCTCAGCACTATGGGCGGCAACTATGCGGTACTAAATAATACACTTTTTTTTAATGCAGATGATGGTGTTCATGGCTCTGAATTATGGACGAGTGACGGCACATCCGCAGGCACAAATATGGTTATCAATTTACGTGCTGATGGCGGTGGAATTTTTTACAGCGGTGCACCGTTTAACATGATCACGTTCAAGAGCAAAGTTTATTTCACTGCCTCCGACGATACCCATGGCGCAGAATTATTTTCTTCGGATGGCACTGCTGCTGGTACACAAATAGTAAAAGATATGGAACCGGGCATACAAGGAAGTGTGCCGCAACAAAGCGTTATATACAATGGCAATTTATATTTTTCGTGCTACAATGGTAGTACTGCCGTGGGTTTGTGGAAATCTGATGGCACCACAGCAGGTACTACATTAATAAGACAAGGTGGCGGCAGTGATCCTTTTCTCAGAGATACAAGGTTTGCACCTGTGTTTAATGGTAAACTTTTTTTTATAGTAAATGATCTGCAGTATTATCCTTTGTGGGAAACTGATGGTACCACCGCAGGGACGAAACTTGCTAATTTTCAAAATGCTGCAAGCCCTGCATACAGCACCCCGATAAACGGCGAATTCAACTTTGCCTTATACAATAGCGAACTATATTTCGCAGGTACTTTTACCCCACTTGCCGGGTTTAGTTGGGGTATAGAGCCTACCAAAATAACCAACGGAACATTACCATTTACGTGGCTTAGCATACAAGCGCAGTGGATAAATGCGGGCGAAGCAAAAGTAAGCTGGCAAGTTGCTGAACAAAAAAATGTAAAAGATTATACTGTTCAATACAGCAGTGATGGCAACAATTTTATAAATGTATGTTCAGTTATTTCTTCTCCAACTACTTCTTACAATTGTATAATACCGGCTTATAAGAATACAAAAAATTATTATCGCATAATGCAAACAGATATTGATGGAAAAACAACTATCAGTAAGATTGTTTTGTTGCAAACATCTACAAAGCCTGAGTTGTCTGTTTATCCAAATCCTGCAAAAGATAAGTTGTACATACAAGGAATAAATAATTTTTCAGAAGGAACAATAAGCGACGCAGGCGGGAAGCTTATTAATCACTTTTCACCTGGTACAAATACCCAATACATAGATATAAGTAAACTGGGAAAAGGAATTTATTTTATAAAACTGGTATCTGCCAATGATGCGCAAACAATTAAGTTTATTAAAGAATAATAGCATTTTCTATCGGCCGCTTAACAATGTTTTTTAAACAATAAGCGAAGATATTTTTTTACAGAAAACTTTTAAATACCATGAGTAATTGTACGGAGAAAATTAAAACGGATGAGTGCACTAAGACACGGGATGACGGCTACAGTGAATGCTCAAATTGGGCAGACGAAGGATCAAATGAGTGCTCCGATTGGTCTAACCGCACTTGCCACTGGTACAGCCCGTGGAACTGTATTGCCGGATGGTTTTGCCAGGCATTCTATTGGATTGCCAATATAGTATGTAAAGGATGGCATTGGGTAGAAAATATTGTTTGCATAGCCTGGAAATACATTACAAAGTTTCTCTGTGTAGTGGTGGATGTATTTACAAGCATCTTCAATGCTTTAGTATCAATCATTGATTTTGTGCTTAGCATTATTGGTGGCATCATCGCTTTTGTAGTTGACATCATCACGTCAATACCATTTATAGGAAGAGTGATAGAATGGATATTGAATATAGTAAAAACGGCAGTGTCTGCAGTAGCATCATTGCCTGATTCAATCCTGACCTTATTAGGAATAATGCCCGAAAAAAAGCTTAAACTTTTAGTGATCATTCAAAATG
The DNA here is from genome assembly GCA_039931355.1 of Ginsengibacter sp. GTDB lineage: Bacteria > Bacteroidota > Bacteroidia > Chitinophagales > Chitinophagaceae > Ginsengibacter. Next base: position 1,382 of record JBDTSD010000294.1, on the reverse strand, counting down.
ATAGTGAAAGGAAACCTGTTGTACAAGATTTAAATGTGGTGTATCGTGATGTTCAATATCTCATAAATACATTTCGTGCCGAGATGAATATAAGAGTATTGCCTACTAATTTATTTATGTACCAATCAGCATTTGCCGGTGACAGCAACTCTCTCGAAGATTTTGTAAAAACAGATGATAGTGTGAGCAGTAACCGTACGCTTGATGTGTGTTGTGATAGTTGTGCCGCGGGTGATGATTTAACGAGCATCGGCTCCAGCTTCAATTTAATGATGGCGCGTCTTGGATTTTCTACTGATGCAAGGAGATTAATCGGATATGGCGCTCCTATAATTGCTTTCGCAGTAAGATCATATACAGATGGAAAAGCAGGTTGCTCTATAGGGCCACTGTCTGACTATGTCACGGTTAAATTTAATGAAACGCAAAGCGGTGGAATGTATCCCCTCGGCTCATTTCTACCTATCAACGAGTTAACGGCGGATAAAGCGCTGGATGCTGTAACTGACCTTGCACACGAGGTGGGGCATTGCTGCAACCTGCCGCACTATGATGGCCAGAATAATAATCTGATGAATCCCGCACCAACACGTACAGGGCATCTCACCGTTTGGCAAAAAATATTGGTGAGGTCATCGCGGCATGTAACTTATTTGTAAAAAAATAAAATGACAGTCTTAATGAACGATAAAGATCAGTTGGAATCGCTATTAAATAAATACAGGAAAGTAGGTTTCGCTTTTGAATTTCCAGGGTTGAGTCAAAGCGAAAATCAATCATGGCATAAAAGAATTAAAAAAAATTATTATGCCTGCGGCTGTAATGTGGGAAAAACATTCATGATGTATGCTTTGTTGATAACCTCTTTAGGTTTACTTTTTATTCATTTTTTTAAGAAGGACAAATTATCAATTATGATGTATGTGTATTGTTTTCTTTTTATTTTTTTAATGGCAGGTGTAGGGAAAACTGTGGGGAAAATGATGGCATACAAGAATTTAGAAAAGGATATTATTCAACTAAAAAATTACTTGCTGTTCAGGCAAAACAATGAAGGCTTATGATGATGCTTCCATATACAAATGTTTAAACTAAAGCTATCGAAAACAAAAATTTTATTAAAATAAAAACCAACATAGAAATGAAAAAAACAATAATTTCTTTATTATCGCTCCTCACTTTCTTTTCAGCATTTTCCCAAAGCTCAGTAGAAGAGGAAATACGCAATCTTGAGAAAATGGAAGGAGAAGCATTTGTAAAAAAAGATACTGCCACATTATTTAATTTATTCTCTCCGCAACTGGTAGTCAACAGCCCGTTGAACAGGGTGGCTACTCTTGAAGATATTAAACGGCTTCTCCGTATTGGGAAAATCGATTTGA
>JBDTSD010000293.1:0-4196 GCA_039931355.1 Ginsengibacter sp. | reverse complement strand
AAAATTTAAGCCATGGTAAATATTAAAAAAATGATGCATCGTTTAAAGAAGGATAACAATATTCCTATAACAATTGCATTTAATGTGCTGATTATACTTTCGTTTCTTTTAATAGTAGTGTCTACTATTAAACAATCACACTAATAATTAGTATGTTAAAAAAAACAGTCAAAGTACATAATTTATAATTGTTTGGATGAGTATGACAGGCCACTTCATGATAAAGTATATGCCTAAATGAAAGTAGGAATATATATTAACTCAAACTTAAAAATATGATAGGGAAGTATAAAATTGACGAGAGACTAATCGTGGATAAACCTCGATTAAAAAGTGATCCTGAAATAATATGTCTAACCCAAAATGTTCTTAAAAATCTCCAATGTTTAATTGCGATAGCTAAAAAACAATTGCTGAAACATAATCTTTTAAAGGTAAAATTATCGTTAACTATTATTAGAAAAGTTTACGAAAATGGAAATGAGATGGTGAGAAATGCAAAGGAAAACTTATTTAAAATTTCTCTTTCGCGAGTAATAAATAAATGCAGGAAAGAAGCGCAGGAATTAATGCATTCAATTATACCCCCTAGCTTAAAAAATTTATGCTAAGAAACATCAGATATTATAAAATGAATTTTAAGCAAAAAGAAACATTCATGATAATCATTATTTGGCTGATGGCACTCATTTTACTTTACATAGTTATTATGAAATTTAGGATATTATATAACTTTTAAATACTCTTTATTATGCTTACGATAATCCTTGTGCTGGCGGGCCTTATAGGCTTCTGGCTTTTTTTGAAAGCAATTGACTTTTTTGAAAAAATTTAAAACTAAAATTAAATGACAGCACTCTTCTTCCTATCCATAGCAATGTTTTGTTACATGTGTTATGTGCTTATTAAACCCGAAAGATTTTAATTATGAATACAGAAATTTTTGGCGTTATCGCCATGTATGTTATTATGGTGCTGCTGGCAATTCCGCTGGGGCGCTATATTGGTAAAGTGTATAATGGTGATAAAACCTGGATGGATTTTATCTTCAACCCACTTGATAAATTATTTTTTAAAGTTGGCGGCATTAAGCCTCAAAATGAAATGACGTGGCAGCAAAGTATGGCTGCTTTACTTGTCATTAATTTAGTGTGGTTCCTCTTATCAATGGTCGTATTAATGAATATGGGCTGGCTGCCGCTAAATCCGGATGCTAATCCATCAATGACTGCTGACCTTGCATACAATACTTCAGTAAGCTTTGTTACTAATACAAATCTCCAGCATTATTCCGGCGAAAGTGGCCTTTCCTATTTAGGCCAGCTAACACTTATGCTTTGGCAATTTATAAGTGCAGGCACAGGTATGGCAGCATGTGCTGTATTGTTCAAAGCGCTTAAAGAAAAGAATACTGATAAGCTCGGTAATTTTTACAATTATTTAGTAAAATCATGTACAAGAATTTTATTGCCTCTATCAATAATTGTTGCAATAGTATTATTGTTCAATGGCACCCCCATGAACTTCCAGGGTAAAGATCAATTCATAAGCATGCAGGGCGATACAGTTAATGTATCAAGAGGCCCGGCGGCAGCCATGATCGCTATTAAACAATTGGGTACTAACGGTGGCGGATACTTTGGAGTTAACAGCACACATCCGTTTGAAAACCCAAACTACTTTACCAATATGGTAGAGAATGTATGTATCATTTTAATTCCTATTGCAATGATCTTTGCGTTAGGCTACATCATTAAAAGGAAAAAATTTGCGTGGGTGGTATTTGGCGTAATGACGTTAGGTTTTTTATGTCTTGTTATTCCTTCTGTTAACAATGAAATGCGTGGCAGCGAAGCCATTCATAAAATGGGTTTGGTACAAAACCTCGGTAGTATGGAGGGTAAGGAAGTCCGCTTCGGCCCTGCAGCATCAGCCTATTGGGGAATTTCCACTACCGTAACTTCTAACGGTTCCGTAAACGCAATGCACGATAGTTTCACGCCACTAACCGGAATGTGTGCAATGCTCGGCATGATGGTCAATTCATTTTATGGAGGTGTTGGGGTAGGCTTTTTAAACTTCTATATTTTTATAATCATCGCAGTATTTATAAGTGGTTTAATGGTAGGAAGAACCCCGGAATTTCTTGGCAAAAAAATAGAAGCCAAAGAGATGAAGATTGCAGCCATCATCGCATTGCTTCACCCGTTTTTGATTTTAGTGGGTACCGCAATTTCATCACACTTATACGCACACGATCCCACAACTTATGCTGGGTGGTTAAACAACCCGGGCAATCACGGCTTCAGCGAAATGCTGTATGAGTTCACTTCATCCTCCGCCAACAACGGCAGTGGTTTCGAAGGCCTTGGAGATAACACACCCTTCTGGAATATTGCCTGCGGTACAGTGATGTTGCTCGCAAGATTTTTACCCATCATCGGCCCAGTTGCCATTGCCGGCATTCTTGCAAAAAAGAAATACGTGCCCGAAAGCGCAGGCACATTAAAAACAGATACAGCAACATTCGGCATTATGACATTTGCAGTAATTTTTATTATTGCTGCACTATCATTTTTCCCTGCCTTAGCCCTGGGGCCAATTGCAGAATACTTTGGAATGAAACCCTAAATCCCTAAAGGGACTTAAATGAAATATTTGATAACAAACATTTGTTCTATGGGCATCTTCGTTGTGTCACTCACTTGTACTTTAAGTTCTTTATTCAACAAAAGAAATGAACTGATCCTAAATGATTAATGATTGAAAAAAAATTTCTCATAAATCAAAAATCATTAGTTCAGACAAAATAAAAATTATGGCAAATAAATCAAAACTATTCGAAGCGGCCCTGGTAAACACAGCGCTTAAACAATCATTCATCAAACTCGATCCACGCATCATGTTTCGCAACCCGGTAATGTTTACGGTTGAAGTGTGCACAGCAGTAATGTTAGCCGTTTGTATATGGATTATGACTGGAGAAAAAACCCAGGGAGGGCTGGCATACAACCTAATTGTATTTATAGTATTGCTCCTCACCTTATTGTTTGCAAACTTCGCAGAAGCCATTGCTGAAGCAAGAGGTAAAGCACAGGCCGATAGTCTTAGAAAAACAAGGGAAGAAACTCCTGCAAAAAAGATTAATGCAGTTGGTAAAATTCAGACGAATGAAATAACAATTGTTCCTTCTTCTCAATTGAGAAAGGGAGAGGTTTTTCTTTGCGAAGCAGGTGATACAATACCGATGGATGGAGAAATAATTGAAGGTATTGCCACCATTGATGAAAGCGCTATTACCGGTGAGAGCGCTCCCGTAATAAGAGAAAGTGGTGGTGACAAATCTTCTGTAACAGGTGGTACAAAAGTATTGAGCGATCGAATAAAAGTTCAGGTTACTACAAATCCCGGAGAAAGTTTTTTAGATAAAATGATTGCTTTAGTGGAAGGTGCAACAAGGCAAAAAACGCCCAATGAAATTGCATTGACTATTTTACTTGCAGGCTTTACGCTCATCTTTATAATTGTATGTGTAACGCTGAAACCTTTTGGCGAATATGCTAACACACCTATCACCATCGCTGCATTCATTTCATTATTTGTTTGTTTAATTCCCACAACAATAGGCGGCTTGTTAAGCGCCATTGGTATCGCAGGAATGGACAGGGCTTTAAGAGCAAACGTAATAACCAAAAGCGGTAAAGCAGTTGAGACAGCCGGTGATCTTGATACATTGCTTTTAGATAAAACAGGAACCATAACAATCGGTAACCGTAAGGCAACAAATTTTTATCCTGCCAACGGAGTTGACTTAAATGAATTTATAAAAGCAGCTGCACTTAGTTCTCTTGCCGATGAAACACCGGAAGGAAAATCAATCGTAGAATTAGCAGGCAGTGATATAGTTAAAGGCTTATCAATAGAAGGCGCAAAAATGATAAAGTTTACTGCTGAAACAAGAAGTAGCGGAGTGGACCTGCCTGCCGGACAGGCAGGACTGCAAGGCGGAAGAAGCATTCGTAAAGGCGCTTCCGATTCAATTAAAAAATTAGCATTAGCAAGCGGATTTTCATTTCCTGCAGAAACAGAAACTTCTGTAATAAAGATTGCTTCAAACGGTGGAACACCACTCGTTGTAAGTGATAATGGGAAAGTATTAGGCGTTATTGAATTACAGGATATAATTAAACCAGGCA
>JBDTSD010000292.1:0-4206 GCA_039931355.1 Ginsengibacter sp. | reverse complement strand
AAAAAGGCATAACGAAGTGGGGAATTAATTTTAGCAGGAACGACCTGAGAACCTCGGAAAAAAGTTCGTGGGCCCCGGTGCCACGCCAATTTCCAACAGCCTCTCTTGCATATACAGGAAACATTATTTGGGATGAACCACCACCGGAAGCGGGCGCCAATGTTTCAATTATACCTTATGTGCTGGGAGGTTTTACAAAAGACAGGGAACATAATAAACCTGCCGCCTACCGGAACGATGCCGGCGTAGATGCCAAGATCGCATTAAGCTCTTCTATAAATCTTGACCTTACTGTAAACCCGGATTTCTCTCAAGTTGAAATTGACAGGCAGGTAACCAACCTCGACCGCTATGAATTATTTTTTCCTGAAAAGCGGCAATTCTTTTTAGAGAACGGCGACCTGTTTGCAAATTTTGGGTATGCTTCTATCCGCCCTTTTTTTTCCCGGAGAATTGGTTTGGAGGCGCCGATAAATTTTGGTGCAAGAGTAAGTGGTAAGCCTGATAAAAACTGGCGGATCGGCGCCATGGATATGCAAACCGGAAGTGTAGGCTCGCTGGCATTGCCTGCACAAAATTTTGTAGTGGCTTCTGTGCAGCGCCGGGTATTTTCAAGGTCAAATATTGGCTTCATCTTTATCAATAAGCAATCGCTGAACTACAGGCCAGGGAATGATTCTGGCAAACCTGTCTATTCATCTTACAATAGAAATGCGGGCCTTGAATATAACCTCGCTTCAGCCAACAATGTATGGACAGGTAAAGTGATGTTCCTTAAATCTTTTACGCCGGGCAGGCAGGGAAATGATGTAGTACACGCTGCGCATCTTCAGTACAATAGCCGCCACTGGCTCCTCTACTGGCAACAGGAATATGTTGGCAAAAATTACAATGCAGAAGTTGGCTATGTACCGCGCAATGCATACATCAAAATAAACCCGCAAGTGAATTATACTTTTTTCCCAAAGGGAGGAAGAATTTTATCGCATGGCCCAAGGTTGTATTATGCTGTATACAACAACGAATCTTTTCGGCGCACAGATGATGAATGGTTTGTGTTCTACAATTTTACTTTTCGAAATCAAAGCACTTTTACTCCATGGATAGCCCATGATTATGTAGAGCTTCAGCAACCTTTTGATCCGACTAATTTTAAGAAAGATACATTGGCACGTGGTACCGAACACCGCTGGTATGCCGCGGGAGCAGATATTCTTTCGAAGCCGCAAAGCTTATTTACATATAGCTTGTCAACCCGTATTGGTGGTTATTATGCCAATGGAAAAAGATATAATATTACCGCAGATCTTGGCTATCGGTTTCAACCTTATGTAAGCCTTGCGCTGAATGCAACGTATAATAATATCAATTTGCCCGCGCCCTGGAATGTCACTAAGTTTTGGCTTATAGGCCCGCGGATAGATGTAACCATGACCAATAAATTATTTTTCACCACATTCATTCAATACAATGAACAAATAAATAATATAAACCTGAACACCAGGTTTCAATGGCGCTACAAGCCTGCGTCCGATTTATTTATTGTGTATACAGATAATTATTTACCTGCGCCGTTTTATGTAAGAAACCGTGCGCTGATGCTTAAGCTAACGTATTGGTGGAATGTGAGTGAACACAAAAGGCTGGAAAAGATTAGTATGTAAAACAATAAAAATAATTAAGTCCTGCCATCTTTATCCATTCGCATAGAAAATTACTGTAGATTAATTAATCAAATGCATAAACAAAAGTCCGAGTGCTGCAAATATTACAATCATAATTATTCCGCGAAGGGCTTCCTTTTCTTCATTCTCGTTTGTCATTATTATAAATTTTTTCTTTTATGTTTTATGAAAGACCTGAAAGGTATAAAATTATTTGATTGCGGGGTTTAGTTCCAACCAGGCAGGTGTTTGAAAGCATTAAATTTTGCAATGCTTAAAGGAGGCTTCCACAGTACTAGCAAAGTTGTCTTCGGATAGCGGACACCAACCGGGATGCGCTATACGATAAAGTATCGTACCCGCATGTTTATATTTGAGCGTTGTATTCAACCTTTGGCAAATAGGTTTGTAAAAAAGATGGTAAAAATTATTGGTTACTTTTATCCCATCAGAATATTACTAACTCCTTAATACGATTGCATGGACGCCACACGCACCGCCTCTTCCGTTATGCCGGAAAATAAAACCACTTTAGAAAAAAACTTCCCGGTAAAAAGATTGTATTCACTTGACGCATTGCGTGGTTTCGATATGTTTTGGATCATGGGAGCAGAAGAAATTTTTCATTCTCTTGCCAAAGCAACCGGCTCATCTTTTTGGGGCGTTCTCTCCAATCAATTCACACACCCGGATTGGAATGGCTTTCATTTTTATGACCTCATCTTTCCCCTTTTTCTTTTTATTGCCGGGGTGGCTACGCCCTATTCCGTAGGGAGAGAACTGGAAAAAGGCAAAACAAAAAGCGATGTACTTTGGAGAGTCGTAAAAAGGGGCTTAATCCTCGTGCTTTTGGGAATTATTTATAACAATGGGCTGCAATTAAAGCCCCTGGCTGAGATCCGCTTCGGGAGCGTATTAGGAAGAATTGGCCTCGCATATATGTTTGCCAATATCATTTATATTTATTCAAAACGAAGCACGCAGATAATCTGGTTTTGCGCATTGCTTATTGGCTACTGGCTTTTATTAAAGTTTAATTCGGCGCCTGGTTTTCCTATGGGTGACTTAAGCATGGAAGGCAACTTCGCATCTTATATTGATCGCAGCATTCTCCCCGGCAGGTTGTATTTAGTTATTCATGATCCTGAAGGATTAATGTCCACCCTTCCTGCTATAGGCACGGGTTTATTGGGGATTCTCACGGGAAGCTTTATTAAAAATTCAGACATAAGCGGAAACAAAAAAGTGATTCGAATGGCGCTTACAGGCATTGTTTTTATAGGCCTTGCACTTTTATGGAACCTTGATTTTCCCATTAATAAAAATCTTTGGTCCAGTTCTTTTGTACTGACTGTTGGCGGCATCAGCTTATTACTGCTGGCTCTTTTTTATTATATTATAGATGTATTGGGTTATGTAAAATGGGCATTCTTTTTCCGGGTTATTGGTATGAACTCTATTCTTATTTATATGTCCGGCAAGTTTATCAACTGGGAATACAGTACCAATGGCTTTTTCAAATGGCTTGGGCAGTTGGCAGGTAATCCGTATAACGCTGTTGTAATGGCCATTTGCTTTGTTTTAGTTAAGTGGGCATTCCTTTATTTTATGTATAAAAAGAGAGTCTTTTTAAGGGTTTGATCCGGTGTTTTTCTTTTCATAATTGCCTCCATATTTTTTAGTGAGCATGTAGATTTTTAAATCCCACTAGCTTCTATTTTATTCTATTTCATTTTCTCCTGATAAATTTTATAACGAAATTTACAGCTCATATTTTTAGATTGAATATATGGAAAACCAACCTAAATTATTTATGCTTTTGCTAGGCTGCAAACCATACGGAAGGCATACTGAGCAACATGATGTTTTTTTCACCATCGCTTCACATATCAGCGATACCATTCCCTCAATTAAAAATTTCTGGCCTGATGCAAAGGGCAACATTCATGTAGATGCGTGGCGGGAAGTAACTAACGTTGGCGGCTACCAGGTTCAGATTTTTGACAAAGAAACTTCACACAGCCCAATGGAGGACAATGCAACAAACCAGCTTTTTTTTATTAATCTCGGTGGCTATAAAAAAAATGAATTTGAAGAATTCCATTACAAGATGCTGGCCGTAGCTGCGGAGAAAGGTGAAGCAATAGGGCAGTCAAAGCAAACAGCATTTTATAAACACATGGGCTTCAAAGGCAGCACAGGCGCTACCTCACATGTTGATGATAAATATGGTGTTGATGTAGATGATGCGTGTAAAATCGAGGACATTTTGCCGGCTGATGTAAAAGAGAAATTTAGCATTCATATTTCAAACGATAAAGTCGAAGGAAGCGATGAAATGAATCTGGGCTATTTCACTTTGCAAAAGCTTGCCCTTTTTTCATAACCCTGTAACTTCTCCTGACTTTTTTTGTTCTTTTTATTTTATGAATTTATTTCCCGATACAGAATTTTTCAACACAGGCGTTCCTAAGAAAATTGTTTACACTTTAGAGGATGCCGATCTTGTTTACATTGAAAATTTTTTTTCAAAAGAAGAAGC
>JBDTSD010000291.1:0-4259 GCA_039931355.1 Ginsengibacter sp. | reverse complement strand
ATAATAATCTTTGAATTCACCTTCATAAATTTTGAATAAAATCCAGGAAAATATTGAATCATCCTCGCTATACAGCGAAGATCTTGCGCCTGTTCCACAAAATAAGCGTACATGGGGCACATGGAACTATGCAGCGCTTTGGATTAGTATGAGTTTATGTATTCCAACGTACATGCTTGCCAGTTCACTGATTGGCGGAGGAATGAACTGGTGGCAGGCGATCCTCACTATTTTTTTAGGCAATGCTATTGTATTAATTCCAATGATTTTGAACGGGCATGCGGGAGCTAAATATGGAATTCCTTTTCCTGTTTTTGCAAGGGCAAGCTTTGGTGTGAGAGGCGCAAATATCGCCGCAATGCTTCGTGCAATTGTTGCCTGTGGATGGTTTGGCATCCAAACATGGATAGGTGGGTTTGCCTTATACCAGATGTTACGGTTATGGTTACCCGCAATTGAAACATTGCCTCAAATCTTTCCCACGTCTTTCGGTTTGCAAACAGGGCCTGCTATTACTTTTTTTATTTTCTGGCTGATAAATATGTATGTTGTTTACCTGGGTGTTGACAGTATAAAAAAATTGTTGGTGTTTAAAGCATTCTTTTTACCAGTTGCCGCATTGGCACTTTTAGCCTGGGCAATTTATGCGGTACACGGACTAGGCCCCATTTTAAAAGAGCCATCTAAATTCAAAACCAATGCTCAATTCTGGGATTTCTTTTTTCCTGCATTGACCGGTATGGTTGGCTATTGGGCCACGCTTTCATTAAACATTCCTGATTTTACACGCTATGCAAAAAGCCAGCAGGCGCAAATAAAAGGGCAGGCGATTGGCTTACCTGCTTCCATGACGTTGTTTTCTTTTATCGGTGTAGTGGTTACATCCGCCACTGTTATTTTGTATGGAGAAACTATTTGGGATCCTTTGGTTTTGGCGGGAAAATTCAGCAGCAAATTTATTATCAGTATTGCAATGATTGCGGTTGCGATTTCAACATTGGCAACCAACATTGCTGCGAATATTATTAGTCCCGCAAATGACTTTGCTAACCTTTCGCCTTCAAAAATAAATTTCAGGAAGGGCGGTTATATCACGGGTGTTATTGGAATTCTAATTTTTCCCTGGAAGTTAATTGCCGACCCCTCTGGGTATATTTTTACGTGGCTTGTAGGTTACTCAAGCTTACTCGGTCCTGTTGGTGGTATTATGATTGCAGATTATTATTTTATAAGAAAACAATATCTTGATCCCGAAGAATTATACAAGCGCAGAGGATTATATACATTCTCTAATGGCTTTAACAGCGCTGCTGTAATAGCATTGCTTGCCGGCATAATTCCAAATATTCCTGGCTTCCTCACTACAATTAAAGTTATACCTTTAGATGCAGTGCCATCATGGGTTTCACACCTTTATAATTATGCGTGGTTTGTAGGTTTTTTTGTAGCAGGAATGGTTTATTATTTAATGATGAGAAAGAATAAATTGTTTTTTGTTGAGCCTAAAAATGTTGTATTAAATATTGAAGGTGTGTAAAATATTTAAGCAAGAAATTATTTTATAAAAATCATTTTCAAAATAGATTTGTTAAGATTTAAAATAAAAGGAACATGTCAATCTTAATTAAAAACGGTAGAGTGATAACTGCGACAGATGATTATGTTGCAGATATATTTATTGAAGGAGAAACGATTTCAACAATTGGGAGAAACCTTGATGTAAAAGCTGATGAAGTTATTGATGCATCCGGCATGCTCGTTTTCCCCGGCGGTATAGATCCGCATGTGCATTTGGAAATGCCTTTTATGGGAACATTTTCCAGCGATACACACGAGACGGGAACAAGGGCTGCACTGTTCGGAGGTACAACAACCGTTATAGATTTTGTTTTGCAAAAGCAAGGGCATTCTTTACATGAAGCCTTGGATGAATGGAATGGAAGAGCCAAAGGAACTGCGATAGGTGATTATAGTTTTCACATTGCGGTTACTGATTTCAATGAAGAAACAAAGAAAGAAGTAAAACAATTTATAGAAGAAGAAGGCATCACATCTTTCAAAACATTTATGGCATACAAAGGAGCGCTGATGATTGATGATCGCCAGATGATCGGGCTAATGGAAGAAGTGAAGAAGCGGGGAGGAATGGTGACAGTGCATGCTACCAATGGCGACATGATTGATTACCTCGTTCAAAAAAATCGGGAAGAAGGAAATCTTTCTCCGCTGTATCATTATCTCTCACAGCCGGAAGTTACGGAGGCAGAAGCATCAGAGCGTTTTGTTGATATGATTAATTATACCGGTTGCCCGGGTTATATTGTTCACCTAACATGCGAAGGCGCCTTGAATGCAGTGCGCAATGCTACAAGAAGAAATCAAAAATTATTTGTAGAAACCTGCATTCAATATTTATTACTTGATGCATCATTGTATGAGCAAGATTTCGAAGGTGCAAAATGGGTTATGAGTCCACCGCTTCGCGAGAAGAAAGACCAGCAAACTTTATGGGCAGGCATTAACCAGGGCTTGGTAAATGTGGTAGCGACAGATCATTGCCCTTTCATGTGGGAACAAAAGAAAATGGGTGAAAAGGATTTTTCAAAGATACCTAACGGTCACCCCGCAATCGAAAACAGGATGGAATTATTGTATAGCGAAGGAGTGGCTAAAGGAAAAATTACTTTGAATAAATATGTAGAAGTTGCCTGTACTAATCCTGCAAAAATTTTCGGTATGTTTCCCCAAAAAGGAACTATCGCAATTGGCAGTGATGCAGATATTGTAATTTTTGACCCCAACGAAAAACATACACTGTCGGCAAAAACACATCACATGAATGTTGATTACTCAGGTTATGAAGGCTGGGAAGTAACCGGGAAAGTGAAGATCGTTTTACTGAGAGGGAAAGTTGCAATTGATAATGGTGAATGTAAAGTGGAGAAAGGATATGGTAATTTTGTAAAAAGAAAAAAAGTGAGTAACATCATATAGAACTTTTCAAAAAAAATGAACAGCCGGGAAGAAATATTGTCAAAAATAAAGTCCGTTGTGCTCGAAGAAATTCCGGATGCAAAAGTTTACCTATTCGGGAGCAGAGTAACAGGAAAAATTCACGAAGAAAGTGATTGGGATATTTTGGTCTTAACAGATCAGGAATATCCAAAATCTGTTAGCAAAACTATAGATGAAAAATTATTTTCATTGAGTATTTCTGTTGTTTCTGTTTTCAGCTTTATTATTACGACAAAAGATAAATGGAAAAATGATCCCAGTTATTATTCACTACAATTGGGCATCGCTGATCAATTTATAAGCTTATGAGTAAAAGGAGTGAAGCAATCAGGGCCAGAATAAAAAAGTCCGCAGAATTTATGAGGGAAGCTAATATTTTGCTGCAAAATAGATTGTACTATGGTTTTATAAATCGATTATATTATAGTTGTTTTCATGTAACTAAAGCATTGTTACTAACCAGGGATTTAGTTTCAAAAACTCATAGTGGAACTGTTACACTTCTCAATCAAAAATTTGTTAGGGAAAATGTTTTTGATGCGGCTCAAGCTGCATTTTTTCAAGAATTGATGAATGAAAGAATACAAAGTGATTATGATGAGTTTATGATTTTTGATGAAGATTCTGTGACTAAATTTATAGAACCCTCAAAACTATATGTAGATTATGTTATCCAAATAATAGAAAAATATTTTGAGGAAAATCCGGATGATATTGATAAGCCAAGTCTTTTTCCGTAAACAATAGTAAAGAAAAAAATTAAATAACACTATGCCAAGAATTATTAAATCAGGCCTGATACAAATGTCTTTACCGAAAACAGAAGGTGAAGGAACGATAGCAGAAATCAAAGAAGCAATGGTTCAAAAACATTTGCCATTTATTGAAGATGCAGGCAAACAAGGCGTGCAAATTTTATGTTTGCAGGAAATTTTTAATACGCCATATTTCTGTCCGGGGCAGGATAAGGCATGGTATGAATCTGCGGAAAGTGTTCCCGGCCCTACAACGGAAAGGATGGCTGAGTACGCCAAAAAATATAACATGGTGATGATTGTGCCGGTTTATGAAAAAGAACAGCCGGGTGTTTTATACAATACGGCTGCGGTAATTGATGCAGATGGAACCTACCTTGGCAAGTACAGAAAAAATCATATTCCACATACATCAGGCTTCTGGGAAAAGTTTTTCTTTAAGCCCGGAAACCTTGGCTATCCTGTGTTTCAGACGAAGTATGCAAAGGT
>JBDTSD010000290.1:0-4313 GCA_039931355.1 Ginsengibacter sp. | reverse complement strand
GTATAGGTATTTACCAGTTTGCAACTTTACCAAAAGAACAATATCCTGATATTGTGATTCCAACAATATTTGTACAAACATTGTATGTAGGTAACTCTCCGCGTGACGTGGAAAACCTTGTTACCAGGCCCATAGAAAAACAATTAAAAGGGATTACCGGTGCTAAAATTAATAAGATTACTAGTACATCTTTACAGGATTTTTCTGCAATTACTGTGGAGTTTGAAACAGATGTTGCCAAAGAAATTGCTCTGCAAAAAACAAAAGACGCAGTTGATAAAGCAAAGATTGATTTGCCAACAGACCTTACAGAAGATCCCAACGTACAAGAGGTAAGCTTCAGTGAATTTCCCATCATGTTTGTAAATATTAGCGGAGATTATAACATGATAGGTCTGAAAAAAATTGCTGATGATGCAAAAGATAAACTCGAAGAATTATCTCAGCTTACCCGTGTGGACATTGTTGGCGCCCCTGAAAGAGAATTCCAGATCAATGTTGATAATTATAAAATGCAAAGTGCCAATGTAACATTTGATGATATTGCAAGCGCTGTGCAAAGAGAGAATGCTGATATATCAGGTGGTTTGCTGGATGTCGGGAATATGAAAAGAACATTGCAGGTAAAGGGCCAGTTTAAAAATGCTTTTGATATTGAGAAAATAATTGTGCGCAATAGTGGCGGTGCGCCTATCTACCTAAAAGATATCGCCACTATAAAAGATACAGTAAAAAATAGTGAAAGCTATGCACGCCTTAATGGTAAAAATGTCGTAACACTAAATATTATTAAGCGCTCGGGTGAAAATTTAATTGAAACATCCGATGATGTAAAAAAAGCGGTGGAGGAAATGAAAGGCAATATTTTTCCCTCCAACTTAAATGTAGTAATAACGGGCGACTCCAGCCGCTCTACCAGGACGTCTTTTAATGACCTGGTAAATTCTATAGCCATTGGTTTTATCCTGGTATTACTTATCCTGATGTTTTTTATGGGGGTTACTAATGCATTCTTTGTGGCGCTGTCTGTGCCGCTAAGTATGTTCGTTGCGTTTTTGTTTTTGCCCGCCGCTGCTTTAATAACAGGATCTGATGTTACCTTAAATTTCATGGTGCTCTTTGCATTGTTATTTGGCCTGGGAATTATTGTGGATGACGCAATAGTGGTAATTGAAAATACTCACCGGATCTTTGTTGAGAATAAAGGAAGGATTTCTGCTGTTACTTCAGCCAAAATGGCTGCAGGCGAGGTTTTTGTGCCGGTATTATCAGGAACGCTTACTACCCTTGCACCGTTTTTCCCTTTGCTTTTCTGGCCGGGAATTATCGGGAAGTTTATGATCTATCTTCCTACCATGCTAATATTTACACTGACCGCTTCGCTGGTAGTGGCATTTATTATGAACCCGGTTTTTGCTGTTGATTTCATGAACCATTCTGAACATGGTACTAAAAGAAAATCTGATGTATTCAAACGCCCCATTTTTTGGATACTGCTTGGCGCCGGTATTATTTTCGATCTGTTGCATGTTCCATTTTTAGGCAATATGCTTATTTTATTTTCTTTACTGGTTATTTTAAATACATACGTGTTTGATGGATTGATCCATAAATTTCAAAATAGTGTATTACCATCAATTATGCGCCGGTACGAAACTTTGCTAAGGTGGGCGCTTAATGGATGGAAGCCCGTTTGGCTTTTGCTCGGCACATTCGGCTTACTTATTCTTTCAGTCATGTTTTTCGCTGCAAGAAAGGTCCCTGTAGTTTTCTTTCCTAAAGGCGACCCTAATTTCATTTATGTTTATTTGAAAATGCCGGTTGGTACCAGCGTGGATTATACTGATTCAATAACAAAGAATCTTGAAAAGAGAGTTACCAAAGTCCTTGAGCCAAACGGAACTCCAAACCCAATGGTTGAAAGTATTATTTCTAACGTGGCAGTAGGCGCATCAGATCCTAATAGCGGTGACCGTAGCACGCAGCCAAACCTTGGCCGGATACAGGTTTCGTTCGTTGAGTATGAAAAAAGGGAAGGAAAATCAACTGTGCCCTATCTGGCTTCAATAAGGAATGTTATGAAGGGAATACCCGGGGCACAAGTTTCGGTTGACCAGGAAAACGGCGGGCCTCCAACAGATCCGCAGATAAACATTGAAGTACAGAGTGAGGATTTTGATAAGCTCACTTCTACAGCAAAATCTTTAAAATCCTATTTGGATAGCCTTCAAATACCCGGAGTTGAAGAGTTAAAAATGGATGTTGATCTCACAAACCCTGAAGTTACGCTTAGGGTTAACCGTGAGAGAGCATTAACAGCAGGTGTTTCCACTTCTCAAATAGGCCAGCAATTGCGTACAGCCTTATTTGGGCAGGAAGTTTCTAAAATAAAAGATGGCGAAGATGAATATAAAATACAGCTAAGAAATACTGAAGTGCAACGGCAAAGCCTGACTGAGTTGCTTAACATGAACATTGTATTTCGCGACCAGGCAGATCAGGGCAAAATCAAACAAATTCCAATAAGTACTTTGGTAGATGTTGATTATACGAGTACTTACGGAAGCATCAAAAGAAAAAATGTAAAACGTGTTATTACCTTATTTTCAAATGTACTTACAGGCTTTACGCCAACAGATGTAAATGAAAAAATTACCGCTGCATTAAACGACTTTACTAAAAAAGGTGAGGGAGTAAATATAACTCAAACCGGTGAAGGGGCACAACAGGCAGAGACAGGCGCATTTCTTTTTAAAGCACTTCTGTACGCACTTATGATTATTGTAGGAATTCTGGTATTGCAATTTAATTCAGTAAGTAAAACAGTAATTATTTTAACCGAAATTGTATTTAGTATTATAGGTGTATTACTTGGATTTGCAATCACAGGCATGGAAGTTTCTATAGTAATGACAGGCATTGGTATTGTTGGCCTTGCAGGTATCGTGGTAAAGAATGGGATATTGGTAATTGATTTTGCGGATGAATTGCGTGGGCGTGGAATGAAGACAAGAGAAGCGGTTATACAAGCGGGTAAAACAAGGATCATTCCAGTAATGCTTACAGCGCTTGCAGCAATACTTGCATTAATTCCACTAGCTATCGGTTTCAACATCAATTTTGTTACCCTGTTTTCTGATCTTAATCCGCGTATATTTTTCGGAGGGGATAGCAATCAATTCTGGAAGCCCCTTTCATGGACTATTATATTCGGGCTTGCCTTCGCATTTTTTATGACACTCATAATGGTACCAAGCATGTACCTTATTGCTGAAAGATTAAGACGTCCTATGCGCAGGCAATATGGTGGTAAATGGATTTCCATGTTGGGCATTCCTCCACTAACATTTTTGTTTATGCCATTGATGCTGGTTACTATGTTTATTCATCGCAGCCAGGCCGCAAGAAGAAGAAGAAAAATTAATAAGGATACGAATGAAAAGTGGGCTGGAAGCTGGTATTAGTTAGTATTAATAAAACTTAATTTTAAAAGCCTGCCGGAATTTATCAGCAGGCTTTTTTT
This sequence comes from Ginsengibacter sp., assembly GCA_039931355.1. Lineage (GTDB taxonomy): Bacteria > Bacteroidota > Bacteroidia > Chitinophagales > Chitinophagaceae > Ginsengibacter. Next base: position 790 of record JBDTSD010000290.1, on the reverse strand, counting down.
GTAAGTTTCAGGGCACTCCAGGAAGGTGTCAGGCCACTTGAAACATTCTTTAATTATAAAATTTCTTCTTAGTGGCCAGACACCTTTCGTTAATATTTTTAAACTTATAAGCAATTATGCAAAATAAAATCATCCTCATAACAGGCGCAACATCCGGCATTGGAGAAGTTACTGCCACAGAGCTTGCAAAGACAGGCGCTCACATTATCTTATTGGCACGAAATAAAGAAAAAGCATCACGAACAAAAGATGAAATAATCGCCGAAAGTAACAATGATAATATTGATGTATTCATTGCGGATTTGTCTTCTTTGCAGGAAGTAAGAAATGTGGCGGAGCAGATCAACTCAAAATATGAAAGGCTTGATGTGCTTATTAATAATGCTGGTCTCATGCTAAGCAGTAAGAGAGAGGAGTCGGTGGATGGTTATGAACTTACGTTGGCAACGAATCATCTTGGCCCGTTTTTATTAACCGCATTACTTTTTGATTTGATTAAAAAAAGCGAAGATGGAAGAATTATTAATTTATCTTCTGAAGTTTATAAAGTAGGACGAGCAGACTTTGAAAACATTCAATTGACAACAGGCTATTCTGCAATGAGGGCTTATGGAAATTCAAAATTAGATAACCTTTTATTTACCAGAGAACTTGATCGAAGAATAAAAAAACACAGATTAAATATTTCTACAAACGCCCTGCATCCCGGCGTTGTGGCTACGGGGTTTGGCCAGCAATCTGATGGGTTTTTCGGATTTATATTTAAGGCTTTCCGCATGTTTTTTACATC
>JBDTSD010000289.1:0-4379 GCA_039931355.1 Ginsengibacter sp. | reverse complement strand
CGCCGGGATAGGATTGTACTATATGCATTACCTCGTGTGTAACCACATCCAGGTCCTCCGGATGCTTATGCATCCATTCAGGATTTACCCGCACAATAGATCCCGATGTTGCAGCTACGCCATCATACTCCGGGTCTATAATGATGATAACTTTTTTCAACGAGTTACGATTATAAGCTTTCACTTCCTTCGGATATACACTGAAAAAAGTATTGATCATGTGCTGCTTTACATCATTGCTGAACGCCGCATCTTTATTTATAAATACAAGTGTATAACCTCCTTTCGATATAGTATCCCTTGAAATATCTTTGGCGGAAAAAGCATTATTCCAATCGCCATGTGAGGCAGACAAGGAGAATGGCGCATCCGAATTATGTGTACCTCTTTCTTTGTTAGGTTCTGTTGACATTTCAACATTGATAGTCCCGCCCTTTTGCAAATCAAAATGATGGAAATAGTTTTTAGTGTACGGCTTGCCGTTATAAGTTACTGATTTTACAAAACGGGTATCTTTATTATTATTTGGCGCATTTATAGAAAGTGTTTTACCGTTTTCAAAATTAATTTCCGCATGTTTAAAAAGAGGAGCTCCGGCTGCATACTGTGTGCTGGCAGGTGTCACAGGGTAAAATCCTAAAGCTGAAAACACATACCACGCGGATGTTTGGCCATTATCTTCATCACCGCAATAACCGTCTGGTGTTGCCTTGTAAAGCTTGCTCATCGTTTCACGGGCCCAATATTGTGTTTTCCATGGCTCACCTGCATAGTCGTACAAATAGATCATGTGCTGAATGGGCTGATTGCCGTGCGCATACTGGCCCATGTCTGCAATTTGCATTTCCCTTATTTCGTGAATCACACCGCCATAATAGCTATCGTCAAATGTTGGCGGCATTTTGAAAACTGAATCAAGCATCGCTACAAATTTTTCTTTACCCCCCATAAGTTTTATCAGGCCATTTATATCCTGGAACACTGACCAACTGTAATGCCAACTGTTTCCTTCTGTGAAGGCATCGCCCCATTTAAACGGATTAAACGGAGATTGAAAAGTGCCATCTTCATTTTTGCCCCGCATTAAAAGATGTGATGAATCAAAAAGATTTCTGTAATTCATCGCCCGTTTTTTATAAATCGCGATCTCTGATTCCGGCTTTCCTAAAGCTTTTCCCAATTGATAAATACAATAATCGTCGTATGCATATTCCAAAGTACGCGCTGCATTCTCGTTAATCTTTACATTGTATGGTACATAACCCAGATCGTTATAATACTTTACGCCAGTACGTCCTGTACCTTCAGGCCCTTCATTATTGGCGCCATGTTTCAATGCTTCATATAAAGTTTCAATATCGTAACCCCGGCCACCTTTTAAAAACGCTTCTGACACAATGGAAGCGGAATTATTCCCCACCATAACATCTCTATAACCGGGCGCAGACCACTCCGGCAAAAAGCCACCTTCTTTATAATCGTTTACAAGCCCTTGCTGCATTTCTTTTACAATGGATGGATAAACCAGGTTCAGGAAAGGATACAAGGCACGAAATGTATCCCAGAAACCTGTGCCACCAAACATATAGCCATCCTCTGTTTTACCAGTATAAGGACTGTAGTGCACGATCTTGCCTGCAGCATTTTTTTCATAAAACTTTAAGGGGAAGAAAACCATGCGGTACAAACATGAATAGAAAGTGCGCATTTGGTCAACGGTGCCACCGGATACTTTTACTTTGCCCAACACATTATTCCATGCCTGCTTAGCTTTACTTTTTGTTGTTTCAAAATTATCATTGCCAATCTCTTTAAGGTTGATTGCCGCCTGGTCAAAACTTATATAAGATGATGCAATTTTTGCAGATATAATTTCTCCCTTACGCGTGTTTTTAAAACCAATGATAGCGCCTGCATGATTGCATTTTTGTTCTAAATCTTTTGTAATAGTACTATCACGAAAACTGTAAGAATAGTCAAAAGGTTTATTAAAAATAATTACAAAATAGTTTTTAAAATCTTTCGTTACCCCGCCGCTGTTACGGGTTGTATAGCCAATGACCTTATTTTCCGACGGGATTATTTTTATATAAGATCCTTTGTCAAGCGCATCAATAATTACAGAAGAACTGTCCGCTTCGGGAAACGTAAAACGAAAAGAAGCTGCCCGTTCTGTAGGTGTGATCTCGGTGGTGACATCCGCATCCGCGAGGTAAACACTATAATAATATGGCTTGGATATCTCTGCTTTGTGCGAGAACCAACTTTGCCTGTCTTTTTCTTCAAAACGGATCTTACCGGTTATAGGCATAATCGCAAAAGCGCCATAATCATTCATCCAGGGTGAAGGCTGGTGTGTTTGTTTGAAGCCGTTTATCCTGTCGGCCGCGTATTGATACGCCCATCCATCCCCCATCCTACCGGTCTGTGGCGTCCAGAGATTCATGCCCCATGGAAGCGCAATCGCCGGGTACGTGTTACCGTTAGACATGCTGGGCTTAGAATCCGTGCCCATTAATGGATTTACATAATCTACAGGATCGTTAGTTGCGGCTTCATTTTGCGCCGATGCGGTGAAGGCGCTTAGAAAGAAAACTGATAAAAATATTATTCTCATTTGTCTTATTATTTACCTCACCCCAACCCCTCTCCGAAGGAGAGGAACGAGGTACCTATTAAATTATTTTAAAAATTCAAACTACCATTTTATATCTACCTGTACACCATCGGATGAATTCATGAACTGAAGAAGGCATGTTTTAGATCCTTCATCCCAGGTATTTGTATGTTCCAATGCCTTTCCATCAGCGTCTTTCGCTATAACAGATGCCGGCTTTACCGGTAACAAAATGCGCATAACATTTTGTGTGTTCGAGGGACTCTTTGCAACGAACGAATAACCATTGCTGCTTTTCTTTTCGTAATAAACTCTTGAAGCGGCACATAAAACTTCAGGGATATTTTTAGCTTTTATTCTCTTCAAATCATACAATAAAGTTTGCTGCCCTGGCTTAACAATTTTCTCTGAGAGTACTGATAATAAAGGATCGAAGAGGTCTATCACCGGCCCCTTTACCGTTAACGGCTCACTACTTACACCTTCATCCATTACCGAGGCAACATCATAAGGCCCACGTTCCAGGTAAAAATAATTTTTTGTAATAAGCTTTCCTGCTTTTGCTTCTATTTCGTAGGCCTGTTTTATTTCAGTCATAAAATCTCCATCTGCATTTGCAGAGAGAACAAGTTCTTTTGGATCTTCTTTCTCTATAAATATTTTACCTTTTCCATAATTATAAAACTTGCCTGTAGTAGCAGTAGCAATATTCATGAGCTGAAATAAATGTTGCGATGGCCCTGCATAGCTTTTACCATCGCTGTTCCACCATTCTTTTACTTTTTGAAAAGGATCATCATCTCTTCCATAATACAAGAGCACCCCACCCTGCTTTACCCATTCCGCCAGTTGTTCATTCACCTTTACAGACTGTGGCTTCATGTTGGTATAACTCATGACCAATACTTTTATATTTTTTAAGGTATTGGCAAAGCCGAGATTTTCCATGTGTACGGTTTCGGCAGGGACGCCGCGTTTTACGAGCGGCAAGATCATTCCATAAAAATTAGATAACTGCGGGTCATCGTAACCGTTATGGGTGGGGAAGCGTTGAAACATCATGGAGTTTCCTACCAATACACCAATACCTTTCGAGCCATTTATTTTATTAGAAGAAACAGGCATATGCTGTAGAGCATTTACCATCACCTGCATTTGCGTAGCATAAGAAGGCGATATCGGCTGCCTTTCATTACTGCCTTCCACTTTAAATTTTCCAAGATAGATCCGATGAGGCCACGGCATTACTTCGTAATTGTCAACCGATGGATATAATAATTCTGCTGTGTAAGTAGCTTCATAATTTATTTTATAATCATCCCATGTATGGGCCCTGTCTTCTATTGGATCAGTTAAGAAATAAACTTTGCGGCCTGTAGGTGCAACCATTGACAACATAGAACCATATTCCAAAAAAGCATTTTCAAATACACGTTCTTTTTTTATCCCATTAAAAAAAACCGGTTCGCGGGAGGTACCCGTCCATACCTGCGCTATGTAACCATCCATACCCGGAAGTGCCGCCAGGCTTGCTTCAGGGCTTACGATAGACCACGATGAATAATTAAGCAATGAATGCGTAGGCACAAAAGTTTTTACTTTAATGCCTTTGCTTTCGCCATACGTTTTTGCATATTGAAATACTTCTTTAAGCGCATGAAAATAGAGATGGTACTTAAGCTTGGATGATAAATAAGTTGCCTCCGGAGATTCATGTTGCGGCATCCAGGCATAGCCATAATATTTTTTCCATTCATTTTTA
>JBDTSD010000288.1:0-4414 GCA_039931355.1 Ginsengibacter sp. | reverse complement strand
AAATGCTTGCTATGAATTATTTGAAAAATGTTTGCCTGGTTTTCTTAATCATTAATACCAATACATTGTTCGCACAGAACAAAATCAGTATAAAATCTCCCGACCAAAATATAGTTTTCAACTTTAAGCTTAACAAAAGTGCACCTTCGTACCAGGTAACTTATAAGGGTAAAGTATTGGTTGATTATTCAACACTTGGACTCGCCTTTAAAGAAGATGGAAATTTTTCAGATGCACTCACTGCCGGGAAACCTGTATTTAAAAAAAGTGATGAAACTTATGAATTACCTGTCGGCAAAACAAAAATAGTTCATAGCCAATATGAAGAAGTTACGATACCGCTCACAAAGTCAAACGGGCAAACTAAAAAGCAGGTAAGCGTTGCAGTTAGGGTGTTCAATGACGGTGTAGCACTCCGCTATGAATTTCCTGCACAAAAGGATTGGGAAGGTTACACCTTAACAGATGAAAACTCAACTTTTAATCTTGCACAAAATCCAACCATACTTGCACTCTTCAGGGAAAATTATGTAACCTCCCATGAAGGCTTTTATGATTCTATGCGGCTAAGCGAAGTAAAAGAAGATACGCTGATGGATATGCCCGCCCTGTTTCAATATCCTGGCAACGTGTATATGGCTATCACGGAAGCTAACCTCCGTGACTATGCAGGTATGTACTTAATAAAACATGATGGGGTATTGAAAAGCCAACTGTCGCCGCTTCCGGGCCAAACAGAAATAAAAGTGAAGGCTACATTACCGCATCATAGTCCCTGGCGGGTGATGATGATCAGTGACAGGCCCGGTGCGCTCCTCGAATCAAATATCTTAACGAACCTCACCGAGCCGACACAAATCAAAGACTTATCGTGGCTGAAACCAGGAAAGACTTCTTTCCATTGGTGGAATGGCGACATTACACCTGATACAACTTTTGCTCCCGGAATTAATTTTGAGACAGACAAATACTACATAGATTTTTGCGCCGACAATCATATTCAATATCATTCTGTAATAGGCTATGGCGGCATTGCCTGGTACAAAAGCGATGCGCCCGGTTATGGAGAGATGGGCCCAAATACGGATGTTACACAAACGGTACCCAGCCTGGATATGCAGCAGGTTTGTGACTATGCAAAATCAAGAGGCGTCGGCATTCACGTGTGGGTAAACTGGAAAGCTATATACCCCGGCCTGGAAAGGGCTTTTACACAATTTGAGAAATGGGGCATCAAGGGGATGATGGTTGATTTTCTTGATCGCGATGACCAGGAAATGGTGAAGATCCAGGAAGAAATATTGAAAACTGCGGCGGAGCATAAATTATTTATCCAGTTTCATGGTGCTTATAAACCAACAGGTTTGCAGCGTACTTACCCGAATGAATTTACCCGTGAAGGAACCTATAATTATGAAAACAACAAATGGTTGTCAGAAGGCCTCAGCTCTGATCATGATCTTAATATTGCCTTCACGCGGCTACTCGCAGGTGCCACAGATTATCACCTTGGCGGCTTCAGGGCGGTACCACCGAGTAAATTTAAAACACAATATACCCGCCCTCTTATGATTGGTACACGCTGCCACATGCTGGCCATGTATGTAGTACTGGAAAGTTACCTGAGCATGGTGGCAGATTATCCTAAAGCTTATAAAGATCAGCGTGGTTTTGACTTTATACAAAACGTGCCAACAACATGGGATGAAACAATCGTACCAGCTGGCGAGGTTCATCAATATTTAACTATAGCAAGAAGAAAGGGAGATGATTGGTACATCGGCACTATCAACAGTACAAAAGCAAGGTCGCTGCAATTGTCCCTAAACTTTTTGCCTGCCGGAAAATACAAGGCGAAAATATATAGCGATAGTGACGATGCTGCAGAAAATCCGAATCATCTTTCCATAACCGAACAAATAGTTACCAATGCAGATGTACTGAAGCTTCATCTTGCCGCAGGCGGTGGGCAAGCAATTCAGCTTATAAAAGAATAAATTGATTTTTAAATTTGACTACTGCTAGCTTCTATCTGATCACGAGATTATTTGAACACAACATAAAAACACCTCCGCTATGAAACTTCCATCCAAATATTCAGTGGATTGTTTTATGTTATGTGTTTTCTTCAATCCATTTGTATAAATATTGAATTGTTTTGCCCATAGATTTCAGGTTAGTTCTAAGATGCATTGGTGGAATTTCATTATCTTTTTCCCTGTGAGTGATTGTTCTGAAACAGCCTTTGCATTTATAGTGGTCGTGAGAAGCTTTAGTTCTTTCATATTTGCAATCGTGGGCTAATAGAAAAGCAACCCAATGTTTTGTTTTTACTGGCCTGTTATTCCCCATTTTTAATATTTAGGCAGCAACAGAGGATGTTTCTAATATTTTCTTTTCTACTGTGCCTTCATCAAAGTGGTTTAACACACCATTCTCATCTACATAAACTTTGGAGAAATTTTTATTTTTAAACCGCTCCTTATGAAATCCTAAATTCAGCAATTCTCTTTCTCTTTCGTCTTTCGATAGGCGCATTAGGTCTGCAAGAAAGGTTTGTACATTTTCATTAAATGATTCGGCAGCTTCTTTCTTTGTTTTGCCATATCCGCTCACATTTGCAGATGGGGATATTACAACATAAAAATCTCCTTCTTTTCCGGTTGCAATTACAAGCTTTACAGAAATACTGTCTGATTTGATCCTAATTGTTTCAATGCTATTAGCATCAACTTGCATAGATAAAATAATTTAGAGTTACAAAGTTAGGCGCCACCGGATGGAAAACTAAATATATAACACATAATTGACAAAATTATTACAGTTGAAAAATGAATGTAATTCGATTTCTTCCTCCTTTGATCTTGTGACCAACAAACCTATCAAACTTCCTGGTGAAAACATTAACAAGAGCAAGCGATTCAGCTTATAAAAGAATAGAGGATTCTAAATTTATCTTCTTCTAGATTCTCTTTAATCAAGGGATTATTTGAATGGGTTATATCTTATCAGTAATTTAGGTATCGAAGCAATACAGATACCTTAACCAAATGACGTTTACTCCCGAAAATATTTTACTGCTTGGCTCCATTCTTTTACTGGCAAGTGTTTTCACCAGTAAAACATCTGCACGCTTTGGCATTCCTACGCTTGTACTCTTTATTGGCGTTGGTATGCTGGCAGGCTCAGAAGGGCCGGGCGGAATTTATTTTTATAATCCAAAGCTTGCACAAACCCTTGGTGTCATCGCTTTAAACTTTATATTATTCTCCGGCGGGCTGGATACCAAATACGAAAGCATAAAGCCCGTGGTGTGGCGTGGTATTTCTTTATCTACCATCGGCGTTTTACTTACGGCTGCTACGGTGGGCATCTTTGTTCATCTCGTTACGGGCTTTAGCTGGCTGGAAGGGTTGCTGCTTGGCGCGATCGTTTCCTCTACAGATGCCGCTGCGGTCTTTTCCATCTTAAGATCAAAGAATATCGGGTTGAAAGGTTATATCCGCCCTACTCTTGAACTTGAAAGTGGCAGCAACGATCCATTTGCGTTTGGGCTCACCATCACACTCACGTCACTTATTGCGGCGAATGACTCACCAGGCATCGGTTTAATATTTCATTTTTTAAAAGAGATAATTTTTGGTGCAGCCATTGGTTTTGCCTTAGGCAGAATCGTATTGTTTGTATTAAATAAAATAGCACTTGATATAGAAGGTTTGTATCCTGTTTTAATGATGGCATTTGTATTTTTTACTTTTTCGTTTACCGGGCTGTTAGGAGGGAATGGCTTTCTTGCCGTGTATATCGCAGGCCTTGTGCTGGGGAACAAAAATTTTATTCATAAAAAAAGTATCATCAGGTTTTATGATGGCATGGCATGGCTGATGCAAATCATTATGTTTTTGACGCTTGGTTTATTGGTATTTCCATCCCACATATTACCAGTGATGGGTATGGGTGTACTGATTTCATTCGTGCTAATATTTGTTGCGAGGCCCATAGGCGTTTTTGTAAGCCTCTCTTTTTTTAAAAGAATAAAGGTGCGTGAGAAATTATTTATTTCGTGGGTTGGGCTGCGGGGTGCAGTCCCTATTGTGTTTGCTACTTATCCGCTTATAGCCAATTTAGAAAAATCTCATATTATTTTCAACCTGGTGTTTTTTATTTCCACCATTTCTGTGCTGTTACAAGGCACTACTTTGCCTGTTGTGGCACGGTGGTTAAAGGTGATTGTTCCGCAAAAAGTGAAACGGAAATTTGCGCTTGATCTTGAAATGTCTGATTCCCCCGATTCTGAAATGATGGAGATTTTATTGCCTGATAGCAGTCCCGCTATTGGCAATTCTTTAGTGAACCTTGACTTTCCTAAAAAAGCTTTTATCGTTATGATTCAAAGAAATGGCAAATACATCCG
>JBDTSD010000287.1:0-4455 GCA_039931355.1 Ginsengibacter sp. | reverse complement strand
ATTGACCATTGACTATTGACTATTGACCATTGACTATTGACCATTGACTATTGACTATTGACTTTGCAATCTCTCCAACGCCTCCCTTGCTTCAATAAAGTTTTTATCATACAAAAGTGCATTCTGATAACTTTGTATGGCATCGTCCGGTTTATGTAATTTTTCGTAACATTTACCCATCCAATAATATCCTTCATCAAAATTATTTTGAATGGTGACTGCCCTTTTCAATGTGGTCAAGGCTTCCTCGTATTTACCAAGGTCATACAAAGCAATCGCTTTTTCGCGATAGGCGAACATATAAGTAAAATCCATTTGAAGGCTGCTGTCAAAATAATTAATCGCCTTGCGTTTATCGTCTGAATAATTATAATACAGCCCTTTTAGAAACATTGCATCTTTACCCCATTTTACCCTGTTTACTTTTAAGAGGCCGTTTGCAATATTGATGGCCTTTGTATTTTTTACTTCGGCATAAACAGTTCCGAGTGCTATTAAATATTCCGGCAAAGGATAAAGATTTACAGCATGTTCAAGTGAACTGATTGCAGCTGTGGTGTCTTCATTTTCGAAATGTAAAGTTGCGTTCATATTCCACAGGTAAGCATTTCCGCTGTCTTTTTTTATTTCAATATCTGTAAGAGCGATAGCAGAATCATAAGATCCATCTTCCCGGTATTTTTCAATCAGGTTTTGTACAAGCAATAATGAATCGGGATATTGCGTAATTAAATTTTTTAAATCTTCTTTTGTGTTTGCTTCCTGTGAACGTTTGACTATGGCTTCATCATTACTATTACAAGACATAACCGCTATAAAAGGGAACAAAATCAAAAAGCCACTTATTATTTTCGTCATCCGCCAAATTTACTACCCATAATTTTATATGCAGCTTTGGATGCGGTTTATACCTATAAAATTTGGATAAAATTTGAAATCAGCCATTAATGCCTTAAATCAATTGACAGCAATCTGAAATTTTAAAAAGGAATCGCCTATATCCTGTCATATTTTTCAACAGTTAATTCATGTTTGATATCTCCCGTGTGCTTTGTATTTATAGGTTCAAATAGCATAAGGTAAACTTCTTCCTCAGCAATTGGGCGATGCTCAACCCCTTTTGGAACAATAAGCATTTCACCTTCATTTAGTACAATTGTTTCTTCGGCGAATTCAATTTTCAATGTTCCTTTAATAATAAAAAAAAGTTCATCCTCATCCTGGTGATTGTGCCATACAAATTCACCTTTTACTTTGGCCAGCTTGATCGCCTGCCCATTTAATTCCCCTATTATTTTGGGGCTCCAGTGATCGTTAAAAAGATTGAATTTTTCCTGAAGGTTAATTGATGTCATCTCTTGCTTATTTATTACGTTAAAGATTGAATATGCACAGGCAAAGTTTTATAAAGCTAAATATATACATAGTGAAAATGTAATAACATGAATATATTTTGAAACATTACGTGGAAATACATTTTAAGTAAAACGTATATTGGGCGCACAGTAAGGCGGATTCAAAACAATAAAAAATAATACCTTGCACATTCTTAAACTACAGGCGATATGATTGCACTTGTGAGGATTTTCCGTCTTCCTTTGATAACTTTTTTTTTACTGCCGGTGATTGCAGCCCACGGTCAAAATAATAAAACTCTTTTTAAATTATTGACTTCAACTGAAACAGGTATTGCCTTTCAAAACCAACTTACCGAAAGCGATACGCTGAATATTTTGAACCAGGCAAATATTTATAACGGTGGCGGAGTAGGCATTGGCGATTTCAACAGGGATGGATTGATGGATGTATATTTTGCCGGTAACATGGTATCTAATAAATTATACCTCAACAAAGGTTCATTAAAATTTAATGGTGTAACAGATATTGCGAAGGCAGGAGGAGAAGGAAGGTGGTGTACCGGTGTTTCGGTCGTTGACATCAACGCAGATGGCTGGCCTGATATTTATGTATGTGCGTCTTTTAGAAACGATCCCCTTTTGCGTACAAATCTTTTATATATCAACCAGGGATTGAATAAAGAGGGTGTCCCCGTTTTCAAGGAGTCAGCCGCAGCGTATGGTCTCGCGGATGATGGCTTTAGCACTCAGGCATATTTTTTTGATTATGACATGGACGGCGACCTTGATATGTACCTCGTAACAAATGAAATTTATGATCCGAAAACTCCCATCAGGTTCAGGCCTAAATTAACCAATGGCACCGCCAAAAATAACGACAGGCTTTATCGTAATAATGACAACGGAACTTTTACAAACGTTTCAAAAGAAGCAGGAATAAATATAGAAGGGTGGGGGCATGCTGCATGTATTACAGATATCAACAAAGATGGCTGGCCTGATATTTATGTGGCCGATGACTTTGTATCAAATGATCTTTGTTATATCAATAATAAAGATGGAACATTTACTAACCAGGTAGAGAAATTTTTTAAACATACCGGCTGGAATGCGATGGGCACCGATGCTGTAGATGTGAATAATGATGGCAATGTAGATTTGATCTCTTTAGAAATGCTGCCGGAAGATAATCTCCGTAAAAAAAGAATGCTTAGCGGCAATGAATATTACAATTATACAAACAGCTCTTTATATGGTTACCAACATCAATATGTACGTAATGTGCTTCAGGTAAACAGCGGTATTACACCGGCTGGTTATCCTGTGTTTAGTGATGTCGGTTGCATGGCGGGTGTTTATCAAACTGACTGGAGCTGGTGCCCGCTGGTAGCGGATTTTGACAATGACGGCTTGCGAGATATGATTATTACAAACGGTCTGCCGCGGGATGTTACAGATCTTGATTATGTTGATTTTAATAGTGGACAAAGCGGTAGCGTAGCAAAATACCAGCTTGCTATGACTGACTCTTTGCCGGTGGTAAAACTGGCTAATTATGCGTTTAAAAATACCAATGGAATTCTATTTGAAAACACTTCAAAAGCGTGGGGACTTGACCAGCTTTCTTTCTCTAACGGTGCTGCATACGCGGACCTGGATAACGACGGTGATCTCGACGTTATTATCAATAATATCAATGGCCCATGCTTTGTTTATGAGAATATGCTAAATAAAAATGCGCAAAATAATTCGCAGCATAACCTTACCGTAAGCTTTGCCGGGCCGCAGATTAATCCGGAAGGAATCGGCGCAACCATTCATTTATATTATGATGGCAAGCAGCAATATTATGAACAACATCCTGTACGTGGTTATTTATCAACAGATGATCCGCGGGCACATTTTGGATTAGGCACTTTTTCGCAGATAGATTCTTTAGTTGTTAACTGGCCGGATGGCAAACAGCAGTTGCTTACTAATGTAATCGCTGATAGGTTTATTACACTTTCTTATAAAGATGCCGATGCAATAAATAAAAAGATTGTCGCCACACCTGAGTCGGTTTACTTTATAAATACAGCAAAAAAGTATGGGATAACTTTCAAGCCAACAGAGCTCGATTTTGTAGATTATAATATTCAACCTACCATCCCTCATAAGCTGAGTCAGTATGGGCCTGGCATTGCGGTAGGTGACATAGATAATAATGGCTTTGAAGATTTTTATATTGGAGGAACTTCCGGCAATCGGGGCGTTTTTTTTATGCAGGATGCGAAAGGGCATTTTACCTTAGATTCTTCCCGGATAATGCCAAAAGATGATCCACTATATGAAGATATGGGCGCCATCCTTTTTGATGCGGATAATGATAAAGACCCTGATCTGTATCTTGTAAGCGGCAGTTATGAAATTCCTCCCGGCCATCCTATTAGCAATGATCGTTTATTTCTCAATGATGGCAAAGGTCATTTTACAAAAGCTGTAAATGCACTTCCGCTTGACTCTGCTGACGGTTCCTGCGTACGTGTAGCGGACTTTGATGACGATGGAAAGCTTGATTTGTTTGTTGGCGGCCGGGTAGTTTCAGGCGCTTATCCCCTGGCACCAAAGAGTTTTCTTTTAAAGAATGAAGGTGGAAAATTTGTTGATGTTACCGAAAAGGATTGTCCGCAACTTAAACATATAGGAATGGTGACAGATGCCTTGTGGACGGATTTTGACAATGATGGCAAGGTTGATCTTATAGTGGTGGGTGAATGGATGCCCATTACTTTTTTTAAAAATACAGGTAAAGCTTTTGTCCGGGTAAAAACAGGAATTGAAGGACATACCGGCTGGTGGAATAGCCTCGTAGCCGGTGATTTTGACAATGATGGAGACATAGATTATATAGCAGGCAATCTTGGCCTTAACAGCAATTATCACGCTTCATCAAAAGAGCCGATGACCATTGTTGCAAAAGATATTGATGGAAATGGTTCTGTTGACCCGATGGTATTTTGTTATATTAAAGCTACAGACGGCAGCAATAAACCTTTCCCCATGTCTTCACGAGATGACATGGTAAGCCAGGTAATCAGCATGCGCAAAAAATTTC
>JBDTSD010000286.1:0-4494 GCA_039931355.1 Ginsengibacter sp. | reverse complement strand
GTTTTCATTCCCCCTTCAGGGGGCTAGGGGGTCTTATGATTAAAAGATTAGAACTTAGAATAATCGCCAGGGTGTTATTATTGTTTATAACACTCTTCGCCACTTCCTTTATTTTATTAAAAGGATGGCATACTTATCTCATAATAATTGCGCCTGTTATTATTTACCAGCTTGTAGAGTTATATCGCTTTCAGCATAAATCGCAGGACGAGATTCAACAATTTGTAGAGTCGGTACATTACCGGGATTTTTCACGCTATTTTGATGTAAAACACGCCCCTTCTGAGTTACAACCAATGCGTGAAGGCTTTAACCAGATAAACAGTACTTTCAAAATTATAAGTAAGGAAAAAGAAACGCAGTACCAATATCTCCAGAAAATACTCGAGCTGGTCGAGACGGGAATTCTATCTTATGAAAATGAATCAGGCGAAGTAATGTGGATGAATGAATCACTAAAGCAAATGCTGCAATTGCCTTATTTGAAAACAATCCATTCTCTTGCGAAACGTGATAATGAACTTTATAACGATATCGTCGCATTGAAACCCGGTGATGGAAAAGTTACTAAAGCGCACCTCGAAAAAGGATCATTTAAAGTCTTGCTTTCGGCAACGGCATTTCAAACGGAAGGAAAAAAATTTAAATTAATAGCATTCCAAAATATAAGTGAAGCCCTTGATGAGAGCGAATCACAGGCATGGCAACGGTTGCTTGGCGTAATGACGCACGAGATCATGAATTCAGTTGCGCCGATATCTTCCTTAGCAGATACACTAAAAAACAGGCTTGAGAAACTGGTAGTAAATATGACCAATAAATCTGCGTCAGTACATGACCTGGAGCTTGGAATAGACACGATAAAAAGAAGAAGTGAAGGGCTTTTAAAATTTGCTGAAACTTATCGTAATCTTAATAAAATCACTACGCTTAATTTGAAACAGGTTTATGTAAGAGATCTTTTTGAAAGCCTTTACCAGCTTATGCAACCTACGCTTGAGCAGAAAAGTATCGAGATGGACATCGTACTGAAAGATACTGACCTCGTATTGCAAGCGGACACGAACCTGATAGAACAAGTATTGATAAACCTGGTGGTAAATGCCATGGAAGTTGTAAAGGACAGGGAGGAGCCAAGAATTATTTTATCAGCATCAACATTGAATAATAAAAAAGTGGTGCTAAAAGTAACCGACAATGGCGTAGGAATGACGGAAGAAGTGATGGATAAAATATTCATTCCGTTTTTCAGTACAAAGAAAAATGGAAGCGGTATCGGGCTAAGCCTTTGCAAACAAATAATGATGCTCCATAAAGGAAATATTCATGTACAATCAAAGGAAGGCGAAGGCACTGCTTTTACACTGCAGTTTTAAAATTTAAGCCGGATTTAAAACATCTAAAACCTCATTACGATAAAGCTTTCCAATTGGAATTTCGATTTTATTTATTTCCAATAATTCATGTGTATATGATTTGATTTTTTGCAACGACACAACAAAAGAACGGTGTGTGCGAAGAAATTCCGTTTCAGGTAGCATCGCCTGGACCGCGTTCAAAGAAAGCTTTGTAATTATCATATCTTCTGTTGTAAAGATCTTTACATAATCTTTCATGCTTTCAATGTATAACACATCTTTGAGCATAACCTTTATCATTTTTCTTTCGCAGCGGAAGTACACAAAACTATCCGCCGGCTTGTGGTTCGTCACCGGCTTTTCCTCTACTGCATTATTCCCCTTTAACATGATTGCTTTATTTACCGCCTTTACAAAGCGGTCAAATTTTATTGGCTTCAATAAATAATCAACTACGTCCAACTCATAACCTTCAATTGCATAATCCATGTGAGCGGTTGTAAAAATCACGAAGGGTGGATTTTTGATTGTTTTCAAAAATTCATTGCCATTCATTTGAGGCATCTTTATATCAAGGAAAATAAGATCCACATTGTTTTGTTGCAGGAAATAAATTGACTGCAATGCGTTACCACATTCCCCGGCAAATTCCAGCAAGGGAAGATCCTTAATATAGCTCCGGATTATTTTTCTTGCCGGTGGTTCGTCGTCAATAACCAGGCACTTTAAAATTGCTGAGTTATTCATAAACCAAAATTTTCTTATGAACGGTCGAATCACCTTGTGGTTTACTAATCGGTTGCAATTCCAGTTTCAGATCAACGATAAAAACTTCTTCTTCATTTGAAATCTGTAAAGAATGTTTACCAGGGTAAATTAGCTCAAGTCGCTTGCTGACATTCCTTAAACCAATCCCTGTTTGTCCATTATTTTCATTCTTGAAATTCGGTTTACCATTTAGTAGTTTCATGTGCATTCTTGTCGCCACCAGAGTAATTTGCAAACTGATCCAGGGGCGATCCAAAATATTGCTGGTACCATGTTTAAAACAGTTTTCTACGAGGGGCAACAAAAGCAGTGGTGCTATATAAAAATCATCGGCTGCCTTCGGTATGTCAACATGAATATCCGGATTATTGTCATAACGGATTTGTTCAAGCTCAATATAATCCTGTAACATTTTCAGTTCACGTGACAATGGCACCAGAGGTTGTGTGCCTTCATATAAAATAAACCTAAGCATATCAGACAGGCCTGTCACTAACCGGGAAGCAACAGGCGACGTATGCTGCGTATATGAATAAATATTGTTAAGCGTATTGAATAAAAAATGTGGATGCACCTGTGCTTTCAATAATTGCAACTGAGATGCGACATTTTCTTTTTGGAGTTGAAGATTACGTTGCTCTTTTACATACCAATATTTCATAAGTTTTATTGCAGCGGCTATTCCACCTATGGTAATGGCACCCCGAAGCCCCGCCATTAGCGAAAAGAAAAGATTCCCGCTATTACTCCTGAACACATCAATAAAGAGGCCTCCGAACATAAGCCTGCGAATCGGATCAATGGCAGTGGCCGCTATCGCTGCCGAAAACAACGCCGTGAGCACGAAGAATATTAAAGTCCAAATAGCTGTAAGCCAGTAGCGCTGGCGTAAAAGAAATTTGGGAATTACAAAATACATTAATGAATATGCAAGGAAAATATGCATACACATAAAAATAAATGCTTCCACCATTGACATCACCAGTCTCTTCCAATATAGTGATGGATCGTAGATAGCGCTGAATGAGTACAAAACACCCTGGAACAACCACCAGAAAACCCAGAAACTAACGTGACGGCGTACCCTATATTTTTTTTCGTTTGAAAATATGAATGGATATGAGTTCATGTAAGAGAAAAGTTACTTCATTTAACATGGTCTTTATAGAATGTTCGGGCCAAATACTTGTGCGGTAATTCAATTGTACAAATGGCAATTATTGATGACCAAAAATCCAGGATAGCTCTTAATTCCGAAGTATTTTTTAGTCATTGGTAATCTTCAAAATATTTCTGACCAATGACCCTTCCTCTTTCTCTTTAAGCATGTCCTGCCGGGCAAGCAAAGAATTATCAAGCACTTTTTTAAGCTTTTTTAAAGTCGCCCTTTTTTTGATATTTACCTGGCTTCCTTCTACTTTCTCGGTATAGACCAGCAAATTATCATTGTTATAAAAATAAAAAGTGCATGTTTTGGGTGTATGAATATTGCTTTCCATTACCCAATACCCCTTTTCAGAAACCCACCTGCTTGAATTTAAGTGGCCGGAGTGTTGCGCCATTGCGGGAAGAGTGATAAAAAATAACACTATTGGAATCCCGATTGTTTTTTTTAACCGCTGCATAAAAAATGATTTAATAATTTATTAAAACAAAATTATACCTCGTTAAAACCCGGATTTTTGAAAGTAGCTGTAAGCGTGCTGAAGGTAGATATACGGACGAAAGCGGGCGACGAAAGTTTTTTCAGGAAGTTGAATAGTTAAATCAGCAGGTATTGGAATTATTACTCTTCAACCAATTGAATTCCTGTCTTCGTGAATAACAATTTGTGTTGTTTGTATAAATTTCCGGTTGTCATCTTAAAGGTTTTTTTGCTCATACCAAAGAAAGAATAAATATCCTCCGGCGAAGATTTATCATGGTAAGGAAGGTAGCCATCATTTTCGTTTAACAAGCGCAATAACTTTTCTGAGGCATCTTCTACCCGCTCGTAGCCCGGTTTTCCTGCGACTACATCTATTTTATTTTCCGGTAAAATATTTTTTATAAATCCTTTAAACCTATCCCCTATTTCAATATTTCTGTACACCTCATTGAAATGCAAAATTCCTTTATGCGTATTGTTTATTATCACTTCATATCCTATATCAGTCTTGCGATACACAATTAAATCCACCTCGTCTTTTACATTTACAGTTAAATTTTCATTGGATAAAAAATGGTCAAGTTTTTCAGTTGCCGCCAGTCGCCCTGTTTGTTCATCCATCACAATCTTTACAAGATACTCGCCGTTAACCCGCATGAAAGTTTGCATCTTTGATTTTGGAATAAAAAGATCTTTCATCAATCCCCAATCAAGAAATGC
>JBDTSD010000285.1:0-4510 GCA_039931355.1 Ginsengibacter sp. | reverse complement strand
TCACCCATACCTCAGGTATAGCTCAAGTATAGCTCCGGTATAGATAATGTATGAAACCCTTATCAGCAATTAACCCACATTTTAATGTATAAAGATAAAAAGATATGGCTTTACCTTTTGAAGTTCATTGGCGTGTTTTGTCTTTGCTATTTCGGCACGCTTATCATCATTGGCCTGGCAGCGCCGGGCAATTATTACAGTCCATTTATAGATAAATATGTTGACTATGTGAGCTGGATAAAAATTTCGCTGATGAAAGGAACGGAATTTATTTTATCATTATTTTCTATTCAAAGCCATAGTGAACCTGGCTTTTTACAAAGAATCAGCAACGGCCGCGGCGTTATCATTGCGATGGATTGTGTTGGTTACGGCGTCTATAGTTTCTGGATTGCCTTTATAGTTGCAAACAAAGGGCCACTTTTAAAGAAAACGCTTTGGATTATTGCAGGTTTATTGGGTTTGTGGCTGATTAACGTGATAAGGATAAGCTTATTTTTAGTGGCAATAAACAGGAATTGGGCGATGCCCTTTGGTATTGACCATCATACGTGGTTTAATATTTTCGCTTATATGCTTATATTTACCATGATCTGGCTATACGACCGGTCTTCCAAAGAGAATAAAAAAAATAACCCGGCGTGAGAAACTGATGATTAATGAATAACGGCGCAGATCTTTCTAAGTATGATAATTCATGGTACAAGCCGGGGCCGGTGTGGAAAAGATTTTTATGGTATGGAATAAACTCTTTTGTGTTTAATTCATCTTTGTTCCCGGTATATAGCCTGAAGGTTTTCTTATTAAAAGCATTTGGGGCAAGGTTGGGGAAAAACGTTTCGGTGAAACCTTACGTAAATATTAAATATCCCTGGTTGCTGCAAACCGGCGATAATGTTTGGATAGGAGAGAACGTATGGATTGATAACCTGGCGACAGTAAGAATCGGTAACAATGTGTGCCTGTCGCAGGGATGTATGTTGCTTTGCGGTAATCATGATTATACCCTTTCAACGTTTGATTTAATAGTAAAAGAAATAGTATTGGAAGATGGAGTTTGGATCGGGGCGAAGGCTATAGTGTGCGGTGGTGTCATATGCAAAGATCATTCAGTTCTTAGTGTAAATTCGGTAGCTACCCACCAACTTGAAGCAATGAGTATCTATCAGGGAAACCCGGCCATTAAAGTAAAAAACAGGCAGATATAATAATAATCGGAGAATTACGTTATGAATGTGAATAATTAATTTCAGAAAATAGTAAAAATACTATGTTTGTTCATCCAAATTTATTTTCTTTATAGCTTCTAACCTGCCCATGAGAGTATCAATTATCACCGTTACGCTAAATTCAGAAAAATACCTCGCTGATTGTATAGATTCAGTAAGGAGTCAAAATTACGACGACATTGAGCACATTATTATCGATGGCGACTCGACAGATAACACCCTCAGCATTATACAGGACAATCAACAATATATTTCCACCTGGATTTCCGAACCGGATAAAGGAATGTACGATGCCATAAATAAAGGTATTGCACTTGCCACGGGTGATGTAATCGGCGTGCTTAACAGTGATGATATGTTTGCCTCTGCGGATGTAATCTCTGAAATAGTGGCGAGTTTTAAAAAATCTGGTTCAGATTCCGTGTATGGGGACCTTGTATATGTAGAACCTGAGCACACACACAAAGTTTCCCGCTACTGGAAAGGCCTTCCTTACAAGCGCTCCCGTTTTAAAATGGGATGGATGCCGGCGCACCCTACTTTTTATATAAAGCGCAGCATGATTGAAAAACATGGCTCTTATATTACCCATTATTTTACCGCAGCCGATTATGAATTCATGGCGCGTTACCTCTTCCATCACCATGTAAGCGCCACTTACCTGCCAAAAATGATTGTGAAAATGAGGAATGGCGGTATCAGCAATGGAAATATTTATCGCAGGTTGCGGGCCAACAGGCGTGATTACCTCGCTATGAAGAAAAATAATATTCCCTTTCCTTTTATTGTTTCCATCATAAAACCGCTTTCCAAGCTGCCGCAATATTCTAAAAATCTTAACCAGAAGATCATGAATAAAAATAGAGCGGAGGCGCTTATTATAACCTCAGTATCTTACTTTCGTGCATCTGCAAACCATTCAAAGATTACGGGTTGAATTTATTTTTCGGGAAAAAAAGGGCTGATTCAGATTACCATTTCGCCAACGTGGTGCAGGATATTCATTCGCACATATTGCCCGGGCTGGATGACGGTTCTCCTGATATAACTGCTTCTCTCGAACTAATAAAAGCGTTATCTGACGCCGGCATTAACCGGCTAATTTGTACGCCGCATATTATTGCCGATATATACCGCAACACCCCGGAGAAAGTGAATGCGGCGCTAAAAAAATTGAAAGAAGCCTGTGCTTTAAATGGCTTGCATACCAATATTACGGCGGGCGCTGAGTATATGCTTGACGATCATTTTATGGAATTACTGCGTACAAAACAGCCATTACTTACACTTTCAAAAAACTATATTCTCACAGAACTTTCTTATGCAACACAGCCGAATAACCTGGAGCAGATTGCCTTTGAAATAAACATTAATAATTACCAGGCGCTGATGGCTCACCCTGAAAGATATTTTTATTATCATGGTGATTACAAAATGTATTACCGCTTAAAGGAACTGGGTTTTTTTCTGCAGGTAAACCTGTTATCACTCACGGGGCATTATGGAAAGAATGTAACGAAGGCCGCACGATTCTTATTCAAAAATAACCTGGTTGATTTTGTGGGATCTGACATTCACCATATAGGCCACATAAATATCTTAACAAACAGCCGTAACCGGGAGACTATAGAAAAATGCCTGGGGGATAGGATTTATAATGAGTTTTTAGGTTGATTGGTTTATTATTGGAGAGTGGTAACCGGTTAATTTTTTAGCCAGTATTTTGTTTCCTTATTTGTTATAGAGCAGAACGGTTATTGCCGCCGGAGGCCGGTGGTTTATTGTTAATACTCCGCAAAAGTTTCTGCTATTTTTCCCAATTGTAATCGATCACAAGCTCAATTGCGGGATGAAGACTTTTTACCACCGGGCAATTATTTCCTGCATTTTCCAACACTTTTCTATCCCTGTCATTTGCCCCTGGAGGCAGAGTTACGCTCACTTCTATTTTCCCTATCCTGCGTGGATCACTAAGCATGTGCTTTGTTACATCTGCCTTTGCGTCCTGCAGGCTTACTTCGAGGTCGTTTGCTTTCATTGCCATTGTAGTGAGCATGCAGGTAGCCAGCGATACACACACAAGATCCGTAGGTGAAAACTTTTCGCCTTTGCCCCTGTTGTCCGTGGGTGCATCCGATTCTAACACGGTACCGCTTTGGATGTGTTCAGCCCGGCAACGCAAATTTCCCGTATATGTTATTGAAGCAGTCATTATGTATTTTTGTATAAATTTACACCAGTAAAAACCAATAGATGCGAAGAATATTCCTGATAATAATTATCCTGTCCATATCCTGTGGCGCCATGGCTCAAAAAAATAAAAAGCAGCGGCAGGCCGAAAAGCGGGCTCACGTTAACAGCCTGGTAAAGCAGGAAGAAGAAGGGGTAATTGCGTATAAAAAAAGTTTTGTTTTCGGCGCCAAGCTTATCAATGACGGGTACGGTGTTTTTTTCGAGCTCGGTAGGGCAAGCTCGGTAAAAAAATCAACGCTTTACCAACTTGAAATAAGTGAGAGGAAGCATATAAAGGAGGACAAGCAAAGCTATCCTTTTATAAACTCCGTCCCCTTTATTTACGGAAAGGAAAACTTCTTTTACCCTGTAAAATTGGGCGTACAGCAGCAGGTATTGCTTGGTAATAAATCAAATAAAAACGGCGTAAGCATTACCGCCAACTATGGTGGTGGTCTATCACTCGCTTTATTGCGGCCCTATTATGTGCAGGTGCAAAAAGGCAACGAGTTTGTATATGTAAAATATAATTCGCCCGACAGTTTGTTATTTTTAAACAGCCCCGTAGGCGGCCCTACACTTAGTAAGGGATGGAGCGATCTGAC
This sequence comes from Ginsengibacter sp., assembly GCA_039931355.1. Lineage (GTDB taxonomy): Bacteria > Bacteroidota > Bacteroidia > Chitinophagales > Chitinophagaceae > Ginsengibacter. The sequence continues at coordinate 444 of JBDTSD010000285.1, read as the reverse complement.
AGTAACGCCTGGCGTGTATGCAAAAACTTCTGTGCGGTTCGATTATGGAAGTTATAACGAAATTGTTTCTGCCATAGAAGTAGGCTTATCCGGGGAATATTATACTAAAAAGATCCCTATACTTCTCAAGGCTACGCAACGGCAGTTTTTCTTTAGCGCATACGTCGCTTTTGTGTTTGGAAAAAGGAAATAGCATTTCGGTGAATCTTTTAACTTTTAAGTGGATATTTTAATGAGTGAAGAAACGATGCTGGCGGAAACGCCAAAAGCGAAAAAGCCGGATTGGCTGCGTGTAAAATTACCTATTGGCGAGGATTACAAACACGTGAGGAGCCTGGTGGATACCCATAAGCTTCACACGATTTGCGAGAGCGGTAATTGTCCTAATATGGGGGAATGCTGGGGAGAAGGTACTGCTACATTTATGATACTTGGCAATATTTG
>JBDTSD010000284.1:0-4516 GCA_039931355.1 Ginsengibacter sp. | reverse complement strand
TATTAATGCAGTTTTCTTGTGTATTCATCTAATCTTACAATTTTCCCGTTTTTAAGCTGAAGATCATTTATGAAGTCAGCAGAATCTTTTTTCCCTTTCATATCTTCCCATTTTTGCCTGTACCAGAATGTTACCCACTCCTTCGTTTTGTCTTTTGAAATAACAGATTCCCAATCATCCATTCTCACTTCCAAATTTTTCATTTCACTTCTGAAAGACGCAAACATCACTTTAAGGCTATCGTTTGACATCGTTTTGTCAAGCCCGTCAAATTGAACCTGGACGGAGTCACCAAAATATTTCATAGATTCATCAATATTTCCATTTTCAAAAGCCTTTAATGCACTAAGCGCGGCCATTGTGTTTTCGTTACTTCCCATTTCCCAATAATCAGGATGTTCAATAATGTAAGGATAATTCATTGCCGTAGCAGGAGTAGCAACTGTGCTGTCTTTCATTGCTTCTTTTGTATCTGTGCCTGCGTTATTACAAGAAGCCAAAACAAATCCTGTAAAAAAGAATACCATCAATTTTTTCATAATTATTTTTTTTGTTTAAGATGATTGATAAAGATGTAATTATTGATAGCAGGAGTTTTTTTCTGGATATCGAGAAATTACAAGATAAGTTTTCATGGCTTAGAATGCAAATCATGTTAATTGCATAAAAAAACAATTACTTCATAATTCATATATTCATGCCAGTATCTTTATAAAAAAAAATTATGTGCTTTAAATTTCTTTGCACTTGTGTTTGTATATGTATGCTGCTTTCCTGCTCTTCCAATAAATATGCATCTACTAACAAAGTATATAAACGGCAGGCGAAAGCTTTTGGCAAAACTATAAGCCATGTACCGGAAAAAGATATTTATAATTCACAATCAGGTTGGGTGGGTACAACCAATTTTGGTTTACGTAAACCCAACTTTGTAATTATACACCACACGGCGCAAAACAGTTGCGATCAAACGTTGCAAACATTCACTTTACCACGCACACAGGTCAGTGCACATTACGTAATTTGTAAAGATGGAACTATTCATCACATGCTGAATGATTACCTGCGTGCGTGGCATGCCGGTGCCGGTTCCTGGGGAAATGATAAGGATATTAATTCTTCCTCCATCGGTATCGAACTTGACAACAATGGTTTCGATTCTTTTCCTTCAGCACAAATAAATAGCTTACTAACGTTGCTGGCTACCCTGAAAAAGTCTTACAGCATTCCTACGGCTAATTTCATTGGCCACGCCGATATTGCGCCAACACGTAAAAATGATCCTGATAAATTTTTCCCCTGGCAACTTTTATCGCAAAATGGATATGGTATGTGGTACGGAGATACGAGCACCATTTCAATTCCGGCAGATTTCAATTCAATGCAAGCTTTGCGGATTGTTGGTTATTCTGTAACAGATACAATTGCGGCCATTGTCGCTTTCAAGCGGCATTTCGAGATGCAGGATAGCAGCGCAATAATAAATGATGCAGATAAGAAAATCTTGTATGATTTAATGTTGAAGTATCAATAAGCTGCTTTGCTATGCAGCACAAAGAATTAATAAGAAATACCCGCGCATTACTGTTTTACGAATTTAGCCGTTTTTGATTTTTCTCCGTTTGCAAAAATAAATGCGCGGTATTGGCCTTTCGCAAACGCAGCAGTTTCAACTGGAATTTTATTATCTCCTGTGATTGCCTGGAACGATAATTTTTTAACCATCCTTCCTTGAATATCCAAAACCTGTATTTGTATGTTTTGCACTTTATCAGAATTATAATGAAATTCAGCAAATGACGAAACGATGTTTGGAGTTATTTTAAGGTGAGCCTCGTTATTATTATCATTTACCGACCGGGAAATTTTGGAATAAGAAACATGCCCGTCAATGTCAGTAATTTTTAACCGGTAGTAATTTTCACCACCTAACGGGCTGTTATCCTTTATATCAAAAGGGGTTGCGCACCTCGATTTTGTTTCATTAGATGAATAAATGGGCGTAAAGTTTTGTAAAGAAGGAGAACGCTCGATCTGAAATATCACAGATGTTGAGAGACAGTTTACCTGCCAATGAATGTTATTGGCTTTGTCAACTTTATTTACTGAAAAGACATTCAATGTAATAGGTAATGCAATCTCCAATGTGTTCCTCGCATTAGGAGGAAAAACAGTGAAGTCGCTTGCGTTATCATTTGCGTCTGTAGCAAAATTAATCCTGCTTGTAGCAAGGACTACAGTATGTGCCGGGGCCGGCGACGTTTCGGAACAATCAGCATCTTTACCATATCCAATAAAATCAATAACATTTTCACTTGGTATGGCGCAGTCAGCTGTAAGTACATTGCCTGAATTTACTAAGGCAATTTTTCCACTTTCGCTGCGGATATCGAAATCTCCTGTAAAATCTGCTACAGGTAGATCAGCGCCTGAAGAAGGGTTTCCTTTTCCTTTTATAAGAAACCAATGATTAGCGGGAATGACTCCGGAAAGGTTAACGACGCTCCATGAACCGTTCGCTGCCGGAGCTATCTGTAAAGTATATCCGCTCAAATCAACGGGCGTTGGTGAAAAATTGAAGAGTTGTATGTAATCATTTTTATAACTACTGTTAACGGCACCACCGCCGCCATACACTTCCGATATTACTACTGTTTTACTTTGTGCTCCGCAAAAGAATGATGAAGCAACAAATAAAATGGTAAAAAATTTTTTCATATTCCTGTTTTTATTCTAACGCAGTTTGTAAGGTATTGATATCCTCCAGGGATATTTTTCCCATTAAACTTATAATGATAAACGAAATTAAGCCCTCCAGGGATGCAAAACCCTCTTCGTACGGAAGAGGGTTTGGTGGTGCTTTTCAAAAAATGTTATAATGCTTGTTTATTTCATGGCAGCTTCAGTGTGTACTCCTTCGCCTATCTCCTCAAGCATTTTTTTATTGAATGCTTGCAGGTCTTTGGGGCTACGGCTCGTAACTAAGCCTTTGTCAACTACCACTTCTTTATCCTCCCAAATTGCGCCGGCATTCATTATATCAGTTTTTATTGATGGGTAGGAAGTCATGTTTTTGCCTTCAAGCAAACCGGTTTCTATTAATAGCTGTGGCCCATGGCATATTGCTGCTACGGGTTTACCGGCCTGCAGAAAGCTTTTTGCAAAAGCAACATAATCTTTATTCACCCGCATTTTATCAGGATTAATTACTCCTCCAGGTATCATTAGTGCATCGTAATCTTCCACATTTGCATCGCTTAATGATACATCCACCGGCACATCAATTGACCAATGGTCAGTATCCCATCCTTTTACTTTATCTCTTTGTGCAGATACTATGTCAACTTGTATTCCTGCGTTTTCTAACGCTTTTTTCGGGCTTGTTAATTCCACTTCTTCAAAGCCATTCTCTGTGAGAATAGCTACCTTTTTTGATTTTAGATCTTTCATGATTATATTATTTTTTATTACAAAATTTATTTGTTTTTTTTCTTTTTTTCAGGAACGCAGTTCGGAACTTTTTCGTTGTTCTTTTTCTTCATTCCAATTTGCTCATACCCTTTCCAACAAGGATCTTCTTTTGAACTTTTGTTTTTTTTCATATAGCTTTTTATAAATTATAATTTCTAACCTTAGCTTGATAAGTATTTGTCGCTTATGGTTGTTTAAACAATAAACATGCCTTCTGCCTTCTGAGTAATAGTTGAAATGATTAATTCAAATAAGTGTGGTTTTTTGGCAACAATATCTTTTGATTGTAAATTTCCAAACTAATTTTTTACTGCCGTATGGACCTGGTTAAAGTTTTTGATAAGGAGACCACAAAAGAATTTTTAAAAGTTCCGCTGGTAATTTATAAGGATGATCCCAATTTTATCCGTCCTCTCGATCACGATGTTGAAGACGTTTTTAATCCTAAAAAAAATAAGGCATTCCGTTTTGGGGAATGTGAAAGATGGCTTCTATATGATGAAAATGAAAATCTTGCCGGTAGAATTGCAGCCTTCGTCAATAAAAAATACAAGAATAAAGGTGATACGCAACCCACGGGGGGCGTAGGTTTTTTCGAATGCATCAATAGCCAGGAAGCCGCTGATATGCTTTTTGATGTAGCCAAAAGCTGGCTGATGCAGCGTGGCATGGAAGCCATGGACGGGCCTATAAATTTTGGGGAGCGAGACCGTTGGTGGGGTTTAGTGGTGGAAGGCTTTAAGCCACCTATTTACTTAATGAATTACAACCTTCCTTACTATCAGCAACTTTTTGAGAATTATGGCTTCAGAAAATTTTACAACCAAATTTGCTGGCATCTTTACGTGAAAACAGTATTAAGCGATAAATTTCTCGAGCAGTTTGCGAAATACAACTCAAACCCGGAATATAAAGCGATCAGGATAAAAAAAAATAAGCTTGAAAAATTCTCTGCTGATTTTACCGAGGTTTACAATGAGGCTTGGGCAAAGCATGAAGGAAATAAACAGTTGAACAAGGAGGTTGCTTATAAAATGTTTAAGGC
>JBDTSD010000283.1:0-4531 GCA_039931355.1 Ginsengibacter sp. | reverse complement strand
TCAATAGTCAATAGTCAATAGTCAATAGTCAATAGTCAATGAAAAAAATGTATAAAAATAATTAAACTGTGAATTGAATGCATGCGATCACTGTAAATAATATCACGAAAACATATTCTTTTAAAAAAGAAAAAATAGTTGCATTGAATAATGTTTCACTTGCGGTGAACAGAAGTGAATTGTTTGGTTTAATTGGACCAGATGGTGCGGGAAAAACAACCCTCTTTCGCATACTTACAACCTTGCTGATAGCTGATGAAGGCAGCGCAACAGTTGACGGGCTTGATGTTCAAACAGCGTATAAAAAAATAAGGGAGAGAGTAGGCTATATGCCAGGAAAATTTTCTTTGTACCAGGACCTTACCGTAGAAGAAAACCTTCACTTCTTTGCAACGATTTTTAATACCACTATAAAAGAAAATTATGATTTAATAAAAGATATTTATGTGCAGATAGAACCTTTTAAAACGAGGCGTGCAGGAAAATTATCCGGGGGCATGAAACAGAAGCTGGCGCTATGTTGTGCGTTAATTCATAAACCTTCTGTGTTGTTTTTAGATGAACCTACTACCGGTGTTGATCCGGTGTCGCGAAAGGAATTTTGGGAGATGCTGAGAAGCCTGCAAAAGCAATGCATTACCATCCTGGTTTCTACGCCTTATATGGATGAAGCGAATCAGTGCGACAGGATTGCTTTTATTCAATCAGGAAAAATCTTATCGGTAGATACGCCGACAAACATTACCAGGAATTTTAAGAAAGAATTGTTTGCCGTGAAAGGTAAAGACATGTATAAAATTTTGCTGAAGCTGCGTGATAATGATGAAATAGAAACTACCTATGCTTTTGGAGATTATCATCATGTAACCATGAGGAATGATGATACATCCGACGAAGAATTGGTTGATTATTTAAACAACAATTTGCCTAACGAAAACATAACGGTGAAAAAAATTCAGCCAACGATAGAAGATAGTTTTATGGAATATTTATCCGGCACTAATAAATGATAACTGCTGCTTCTTCAAACAAATAATATGAACGACAAAGCCATCATAACAAATAAGCTCACAAAAAAATTCGGCGATTTCGTTGCCGCCGATTCCTTGAGCTTTGAAGTTGGTAAAGGAGAAATTTTCGGCTTTCTTGGTGCAAACGGAGCAGGCAAAACAACCGCCATGCGCATGTTAATCGGTTTATCAAAACCTTCTTCCGGAACTGCGACTGTCGCCGGTTTTGATGTATATAAACAAACTGAAAAAATAAAGCAAAACATTGGTTACATGAGCCAAAAGTTTTCTTTATATGAAGACCTGACGGTGCAGGAAAATATTGATTTGTTTGGCGGCATTTATGGCCTGGGTAAAAAAGCATTAAAAGAAAAATCACAAAAACTTCTATCCAGTCTTCAACTTGAAGATGATAGGAATAAACTCGTACAGTCGTTACCGTTAGGCTGGCGGCAAAAACTTTCTTTTTCTATAGCCATCATTCACGATCCGCAAATTGTTTTTTTAGATGAACCAACGGGCGGTGTTGACCCGATTACGCGAAGGCAATTCTGGGATATGATCTATGCTGCCTCAGCATCGGGCATTACCATTTTTGTAACGACGCATTATATGGATGAAGCGGAGTATTGCAACCGCGTTTCCATAATGGTGGATGGAAAAATAGAAGCGCTGGATACGCCAGATAATTTAAAAGAGCAATACCATACCGAAAGCATGGATGGCGTGTTTCAACAGTTGGCTAGGGCCGCTAAAAGACAAGCAGATTAATATGAAACAGTTTATTGAATTTGTACGAAAAGAATTTTATCATATACTTCGTGATACACGTTCCCTGCTACTTTTATTGGTAATGCCCATTGCATTGATGATCATCTTTGGGTTTGCAATAACCAATGAAATAAAAAATAATAATCTCGCAATTTATGATCTCGCAAAAGATGCAGCTTCGCAAAAAATCATTTCTTCTTTCAGGGCAAGCAAATATTTTAATATCTCTTGCAACATACACAGCACAGCTGAAATTGAAAAAGTTTTTCAACAAAATAAAGCTTCCATTGTCATCATTATTCCTGCGCAATTCACAAGCAATTTAGTAGCAACCAACAGGGCAAACATACAGATCATTGCCGATGGCTCTGACCCGAATACGGCCACCAGCCTCATTAATTATGCGACTGCTATTATAAGAGATTACCAGGCTTCTCTTGCACAAGAGGCAAACATACCATACCAAATACAAGCGGAAACACGAATGCTTTATAACCCTGAATTGAAGAGCGCTTTCTCTTTTGTGCCGGGTGTGATGGGTTTAATATTAATGTTGATCACCGCGATGATGACTTCCGTAGCTATTGTAAAAGAAAAGGAATTGGGTACCATGGAAGTGTTGCTGGTGTCCCCGTTAAATCCATTTCTTATCGTGATTTCTAAAGCCATACCTTATTTCATTATCGGCATTGTAAACGTGCTTACAATTATTGCTTTGTCAGTTTTTGTGATGGGCTTGCCTGTAGCCGGGAGCTTTATTTTGTTGTTGGGAGAAAGCACGCTTTTTATTATTTGTTGTCTTTCCCTGGGCCTGTTAATATCAACACTTGCACAATCGCAACAGGTAGCTTTATTAATTTCTATGCTTGTGTTGCTGTTGCCAACCATGATGCTTTCCGGCTTTATATTTCCTATAGAAAACATGCCTGTGGCTTTGCAATGGGTCTCTAATATCGTTCCTGCAAAATGGTACATACTAATGATAAAAGCCATTATGCTAAAGGGTTTGGGTGTAGCTGCTGTGTGGAAAGAAAATTTTGTATTGGTCGGCATGACCTTGTTTTTCCTTGGCGTAAGCATCAAACGTTTTAATATAAGATTAGAATAATTATCGCATGAAAATATTACGCGTCTTATTGAAGAAAGAGTTCCTGCAGATATCAAGGAGTAAATTTATTTTGATAATCATGTTTGTGATGCCTGTTGTTCAATTGCTGGTATTGCCTTTAGCCGCTACATACGAAATGAAAAATATTTCTTTGAGCGTAGTGGATAATGACCACAGCACCTATGCGCAGCAACTTATAAATAAGTTTACTGCCTCAGGATATTTTAAGCTCAATGATTATTCGCATTCTTTCGGTAAGGCGCTTACGCAGGTTGAGAAAAATAATTCAGATATTATTTTAGAAATACCGCCAGGTTTTGAAAAGACTTTAATCAAAGAAAATAAAGCAACCGTAGCGCTGAATGTAAATGCTATCAGTGGTTCCACTGCCGGCTTAGCTGCCTCTTATGCTGCGACAATTATCAGGGATTATAATACAGAGATTAGGGAAAAATTATTACATACATCTGTAGCCAATCTTTCGCCTGCTATTAACATTACTTACTCCAATTGGTTCAATCCTGATTTGAATTACAGGAAATTTATGGTACCCGGAATTTTAGTAATGCTGCTATCATTGGTGGGCGGTTTTTTAGCTGCACTAAATATTGTAAGTGAAAAAGAGAAAGGCACGATTGAACAAATAAATGTAACGCCGGTAAAAAAAACAACCTTCATTATTTCGAAGATCATTCCGTTTTGGATCATTGGGATGATCATTTTTTCTATTGGCCTATTGCTGTGCAGACTTGTATATCATATAATACCTGTAGGCAGCTATGGCACACTGTATGCCTTTGCCGCTGTGTATATGCTGGCGTTTCTTGGATTCGGTTTGCTTATTTCAACTTATTCAGATAACCAGCAACAGGCGATGTTCATTGCATTCTTTTTCATGATCATTTTTATTTTACTAAGCGGAGAGTTCACCCCAATAACGAGTATGCCCGAATGGGCACAAATTATTTCGAAGCTAAACCCGCTCTCTTATTTCGTGGAAGTGATGCGGCTTGTAATGCTGAAAGGCAGCAGCTTCAGAGATGTGCTGACTCTATTTCTCAGCATTTGTGGTTTTGGTGTTGTATTAAATGGATGGGCAATTTTGAACTATAGAAAAACGAGTTAAGGTGAGCTAAGGTTCCTGCTCAGTAGGTGTCAGGCCACTCAAGTGGCCAGACACCTAAAACACATTCTTTATTATTCTGAAAGTAAGATTGATCCTTGCACTTATATCCTTTGCTGTTTTTGGTATTTGATGCTCCCAGTAATGCTGCGTCTTTCCTTTCATGATAAGCAATGATCCATGCGTTAAAGGAATGATTACTTTTCCTATTTCTTTTTTAAACTTATGTTTTAAATGAAACGGCCTTGTTTCTCCAAAACTGACCGATGCAATTATCGGGTTTGTTCCAAACTCTTTTTCATTATCGCGATGCCAACCCACACTGTCTTTACCTGTCCTGTATAAATTAAGCAGCACGCTGTTGAAAATTGCACCGGCTTCCTTATCTACCTTTTCCTTTATAACAAGCAAATCATTTGACCATGGAAAAGGATCCCTTTTGTTTCCGGAAAAAGTATATGCTGTACCTGCGTCTCCATACCAGGCTGTGAGCCGTGGCGTATCATATTCTTTGTTATA
>JBDTSD010000282.1:0-4547 GCA_039931355.1 Ginsengibacter sp. | reverse complement strand
AACTTATCCATCCTTTTGCGTTGTACTCCGCATCATTTGCATCGGCAACATTGAAATATCCGTCATAATCAATTTCACCCACAGCGTGTGCAAATTTTCCACGGCCTCCAACAATCAATGCCTTCCCGTTAAACCCAACGATTATTTGTGATATCGGGAAAGTACCTCCGCTGCCGGTTATTGCAGAAATAAAAATTGCATCGCCCTTACCATTATCAAAAACGGTGTTGATTATTTTACCGTACACTTGGGATGGAATCTGCAGAGAAGCTACAGCAGCAGTAAGTGGATCAAAGTCTCCTTGCTGAATGAGTGGCAATGGAGCGCCGGTAACCAGGTATCCCGGAACATCAACAACAGGAGCCGCTACTGAACCTGCAGGTGGAGCCTCCGCGGATGTCCCATAGATTAATTGGTTAAAATAAATAGCGCAATTACCTAAGTGAGTTGCCTTTCCTGATCCGCTTCCCGGGAAATAGGCGGTGCCAATGAACGTAGTACCATTTACAACAACAGGTACAGGTGCTGTTGGCGATACACGGTAGAAGGTTTTTGTTCTTGCTTCAAAAGATCTTCTATGCAAGTCTGCTTTGTCGCAAGAGGAAAATAAAATAGACAATACGATGATTGCTCCGAGCAATTGGACAGAAAAAAAATATTTCTTTTTCATAATTAAATTTTACGTGATGTTTAAAAAAAATTACTTCAACAACTGTTACCAGTTTTTTAAGGAATTAGATTTTGCTTTTTAATTTGGCTTGCAATTATTGTAGTCTCGGTGTAAGGAAAAGAATTACCAACACTCAAATGTAAAAACACATTAGACTGCTTGCAATCCCCCTTTTGTTGTAAAAATTACCTGGGATTATTGCCATGGTATTTATGAATGGCTTCGGAACGATTTTGCACGTGAAGCTTCTGGTAAATATTGAAGCAGTGCCGTTTTACAGTTTCTATACTGATGTGGAGCTGAAAGGCAATTTGTTTATACATTAAGCCGCGTACCAATAATTCGAGAATTTCATTTTCTCTCGCAGATAATTTATCAAGATCATGGTTGTTCTTTTTATTGAAAGCCATTACCACTTTCCTGGCAATCTCATTACTCATTGGCGAACCACCATTTTTCAATTCAACAATAGCGTCTAAAATTTTAGCGGGAGATGTAGACTTAAGAAGATAACCGTGAGCACCGGCTTCCAGGGCTTTAAAGATCTTTTCATCTTCATCATAAGCTGAGCAAACCATACATAAGGTTTCAGGAAATTTTTCTGTAAGAACATCTATTAACTCAATGCCATTCATTACCGGAAGGTTAATATCCACCAGTGCAATTTGAGGCTGTACTTTTGGAAATTCACAAAGAGCGATTTCAGCATTTTCATAAGAACCCACACATTCGAAGCCTTCAGAACCATTGAGCAGAACCTGCATAGCATTACGGTAAGAATCAAGATCTTCTATAATTGCGACGCTTATCATAATAGCTTATAAAAATACATTTTAAAAAAAGTGCATGAAATCACCCTTTTGTGGTATTGCTTAATACCGGCAAAATAAAGCTCAGGCTTGTTCCATTATTATTTACTACTTCCATGCTGCCATTCATTTCCTTCACCCTGCTCCGCATGTTTTTAAATCCGTTGCCTGAAATACTGTTAGAACCTCCCGGAGCAATGCCTTTACCATTATCATTTATATAAATAAATAAGCTTTCTTCTGCCAGTATTTTTATATCAACCCTTTTTGCTTCCGCATGTTTTGATACATTGTTAAGAGATTCTTTTACGATGAGAAAAATGTTTCTCCTCGTATTTCCGCTCAACTCTATGTCAGGAATTTTACCTGGCTGTGAAAATGTAAAATCAATATCCATGCTATCAAGATACCTACTTGCATAATTTTGTATGTAAGCAATAAGACTTTGCAGGGTATCATTATTTACGTTTAATGACCAGACAATTTCATTCATCTTTTGCATCAACTTAGCCGAAGATTTAGAAATTTTTGATAACTGTTGTTGGGGATTAATTGTTGGAATATCCATCTCGCTTAATAAACGTATTGCGGATAACTCCCCGCCCATATCATCATGAAGTTCAGATGCAATACGCATTCGCTCTAATTCGACAGCTTTTTGTTTTTCCAGGATAGCACGCTGTTTTTTCAGCTTTCCTTTTATATAAATCCGTGTAAGTAAAAAAGCTAACAATAAAATAACAAGGATCGACAAAAAATAGAACCACCAGGTTTTCCAGAACGGCGGTGTAATTATTAATGTAAGCTTTGTCGGCTTTTCATTCCAGGTGCCAAGATGGTTGGATTGCTTTATCAGCAGGTTATAAGTACCGGGATCAAGGTTAGTATAGGTAATGGAATTTCTATCGGTGATATATGTCCAGTCTTTATCAAAGCCGGTTAGCTTATACGCGTAAGTAAATATTTCAGGATTTATAAAATCCATATTAGACAATTCGAAGCTAATAACAGATTGATCGTAACTTAGGGTAAGCGTATCAGTTAGGTATGCAGCCTTTATCAAGATTGATGAAGGGCCTGCTTCCAATGATTTATTGAATAGGCGGATATCGGTAATTACAGCGGGTTGTGTGTTCACTGAATTTTTGTAAGTGTTTGGATTGAAATAAACTACTTGCCCGTCATTTGTACCAAAGACAATGGTACCATCATTACTCTTCATGGAAGTGAGGTAAGCAAAATTGTTGGCTGGTAGCCCTGAAGTAGTATTATAATTAACAAAGCTTCTTGTTGAAGGATCAAATCGTGCAATGCCGTGATCCGTGCTCATCCAAACTATTCCCTGGTCGTCTTCCTCGATCCTGTAAATAAGATTGCTCGGCATTCCATCCTTTATGGTTAACCAGTAAACACTGTCCTTTTTAGTATCAAGAACATTTAAGCCTCCGCTCAGCGTGCCAAACCAGGTAATACCATTTCTGCCCGCCTTGATACAAGGCACTACGCTATGGCTGATCTTACGAGCACCAGATGACGAATCAGCATATTGCGTAAAAGTATTTTGTTCAGGATGAACACCTGTTAACCGGTATCGAAATAAACCCATGTCCCATGTGCCAATCCAAAGCTGATGGTTATTATCTATTTGGATTTGGCTGATAGCCCTGGCGTTAAAAGTTCGGGGATCGCCAGGGCTTCCCTCAATCCTGGTTATTTTTTTTGTACCGGGATCATAAAAACATAGGCTTCTTACGTTTCTCCCACCACTAAATGTTCCAATCCATATATTACTAAATTCATCTTCGGCAAAAGAGACAACAAAATCACATGGGATCGAATTATTATCTTTTTCCTGATACTTAAGATTTATGTATTCCTTTTGTCCTGCTGGTTTATAAAAAACTCCCTGGTCTGCTGTCCCCACCCAAAGGCCATTTTTTTTATCTATGAACAGGCTGGAAATTTTATCGTCGGCTGCTGCCCCTGTCAATTTTATCTTTTCAAATTTTTGTGAAGCGAAATAATACCGGCAGAGACCAAACATTGTCCCAATGAGCCACACCCCCGGACTCTCTTCTGTAACAGATTGTATTTTATTTTTCTTCGAATACTTTTCGATTCCGGAAATTGTATTAAAAAAAATGGGAGACTCAGATACCTGGTATAGCCCATTATCTTCTGTCGTGATCCAACCAGTACCTTTCGTATCAAAAAACATATCAGTGATGTTGTGAGCATCATTTAGTTTTTGCATCTTGTTATTATCAATAAAAAACAATCCGTCACTTGTTCCAATCCACATCCTCCCTCTCGTATCTTTTTTTATAATATTAATTTCAATATTATTTAAACTACTGCCTGGATACTTATTATTATAAAATGCGGTAAAATTTTTTAAATCTACATTCAGCAAACCATTGCGACTTCCGATCCACCAATTTCCCGCAGAGTCTCTTTCAATACTGCTGAACTTTGTACCCGAGTTTGAAGGAAAAGTCAAATCAGTTAGGCTCCTCGCTTTCCAGTCAAGTATAAATACAGCAGATGTAGCAGCGACAATAAACTTATCATTCTCATATTCGATAAAATCGCTTATTGACGATTGTGGCTGCGGGAAAAGAATACTGTCCAAAGTGTTGCCATCATGGCTAATTTGATACATACATCGCGTAGTAGCAGCTATCACCTTTTTATTATCAAAAGAAGGCTTCAACTTTCTGATGGTTTTTCGCAGTTCATTATTTATCCCAGGTTCAATTCGTTTTAGTTTACCTGCTTCCCTTTCATAAATATTTATAAAGCCGCTTCCAAAAGTTCCGATCCAAATATTTCCTGCCGGGTCTTTGCTCAGGGTTGCAGCATAGTTATTGCCGAGAGAATTACTATCGGCAGGGTCATATAGAAAACGTACTACCCTGGTACCATCGTAACGAAATAGCCCGCTTAAAGTACCGATCCATAAAAAACCTTCATCATCCTGTTGTACGCTGGAGAAATAGCTGTCATCTGGGAGGCCTTTTAGGCTAATTTTTTTTATTAAGAATTTACTTTGAGAATTAGCTGATTGA